>NZ_JBVKAT010000001.1:217436-732139 GCF_055598485.1 Streptomyces sp. NPDC107521 | reverse complement strand
GTCGGAGATCCGATCGGGTCGGGGTATCAACATATCTGGCGTTGACTTTTGGCACGCTGTTGAGTTCTCAAGGAACGGACGCTTCCTTCGTACTCACCCGAGATTCTCTCTCAGGCTTTCCTCCGGGCGCTTTCCCTTCGGTCTTGCGTTTCCGACTCTATCAGATCGTTTTCCGATCCGATTCCCTGTCGGCGGGAATTGCCGAGGCCGACCGGCTTTCGCCGTGCTGGCCTTTCGACATTCACTACGTTAGCCGATTTCCCTGGTGACTCATAATCGAGTCGGGCGAGTGGGAATTCGGGCATGCAGGCACACCTGAATCCACCCCGCACGGGGTGATCGTCGTAGTGGGTTGCCGCTCCGGCCTTCCGGCACATGCCGTACTGGGTCAAGCGGCTCGGGACACACTACGCATCCGCCCGGGCCGAGTCAACTCCGGCGCCGCTTCGGCGCGTGGGCCCGGTACGGGCTCACCGTCGGGTCGTCCGCGATCCAGAAGCGCCAGGGGTGGACGCCGCCCTCGCCGGAGACCCCGGTGCGGGGGCCGCTGAGCACCCGCTCGCGCGGCACCGGGGTGCCGGTCAGCATGCGGAACGGGGCCGTCCCGCCGACCGGGCAGGCGTCCGCCCCGTTGAGCTCGCGGTCCACGCCCAGGGCGGTGGCCAGCCGGGCGGGGCCCCTGGCCAGCTCCCTGTCGTTGCGGGCCGAGAGGCGCCGGCCCCGGGCGAGTCCGGCGCCCTCGACGATCTCACCGCCGCGCAGCAGGACCCCGCTCGCCGTGTCCTCGGGACCGCAGACCAGGTTCATGCAGAACCACATGCCGTAGGTGAAGTAGACGTACACGTGCCCCGGCGGTCCGAACATCACGTCGTTGCGCGGGGTGCGGCCCCGGTAGGCGTGGGAGCCGGGGTCGTTGGGGCCGTCGTAGGCCTCGACCTCGGTCAGGCGCAGGGCGATCGGGCCGTCGGGGGTGCTCCGGACGAGGACGCGTCCCAGGAGATCGGGGGCCACGTCGAGGACGGGGCGGTCGAAGAAGGTCCTGGGCAGGGGCGTACGGTCGGGCGCGATCATGTCGTCCGAGCGTAACGCACGTGCGCGGGACGGGGGATGATCCTCGGACACCGCCCGCCAGGGGGGCGGGAGGTGGAACCGGCCACGGCCCGGTGGCGTTTCCCGTGGTGTGACCCGAGGGGTCAGTGGCAGAGCCGGAGAGGGAGAGACATGGGGTTCAAGAAGCTGCTCGCGAGCCTGGGGGCCGGCGGGGCCTCGGTGGAGACCGTGCTGAGCGAGGACAACGTCGTGCCCGGCGGGGTCGTCCAGGGCGAGGTCAGGATCCAGGGCGGCTCCGTCGACCAGCGGATCGAGGGGCTGTCGGTGGGGCTCCAGGCCAAGGTCGAGGTGGAGAGCGGCGACAACGAGTACAAGCAGGACATCGAGTTCACCAAGGTGCGGCTCGGCGGTGCCTTCGAGCTGCGGGCCGGGGCGGCGCACACGGTGCCTTTCGGGCTGGAGATCCCCTGGGAGACGCCGGTCACGATGATCGACGGGCAGGCCCTGCGCGGCATGCACATCGGCGTGACCACGGAGCTGGAGATCGCCCGCGCCGTGGACTCCGGGGACCTGGACCCCGTCAACGTCCACCCGCTCCCGGCGCAGAAGACGATCCTGGACGCGTTCATCCAGCTCGGCTTCCGCTTCAGGAGCGCGGACATGGAGCGCGGCCACATCCGCAACACCCGCCAGCGGCTCCCCTTCTACCAGGAGATCGAGTTCTTCCCGCCGCAGCAGTACCGGGCGCTGAACCAGGTGGAGCTGAGCTTCGTGGCCGACGACCGCGCGATGGACGTCGTCCTGGAGATGGACAAGAAGCCGGGGCTGTTCAGCGAGGGCAGCGACACCTTCCGGTCCTTCCAGGTCGGGCTCGACGACTACCGGGGGACGGACTGGGCCGCCTACCTCCACCAGTGGCTGTCGGAGGTCGGCGGCAAGCGCAACTGGTTCTAGTGACCCGAGTCAGAGAAATTCGGGTAGTTCTCGCGAGCTGCCCGGCGTGCCGGAGGCCGGATGCCAGCAGGCCGGGCCGGACCTGCCGACCGCACGGCATCCGGCTGATGGCCGCGATCTGCCGACGAATCTCTGACTCAGGTCACTGGGCTCTTTCGTTCGGATCGGGCTGGATCAGGGAGCGGGCTCCGGCGCCGTGCACCGCGAGGCGGAGGAGGGAGTCGGGGCGGAGCCCCGGCGACCGACGACAACGCGGCGAGGTGCGGCGCCAGGGCCCGCGAGCCCGGCCTGATCCAGACGAGAGGCCCCAGCCGCACCCGGGGCCGCGCCTCCGGGCCGGGCACCGGTCGAACCCGGGCCGGGCCGCTGCGGGGCGCGCCGCGCGCGGGCCCGCACGGCGGCGCGGGCCGGGGGAAAGGGCCTAGGCTCGGTCCTCTCCGCACCCTTGATCAGGAGGTACCGAGGTGTCCGAGCCGAAGCGGCGTCCGCTCCCCCACGACTTCCACCCGCCCGTGCCGTCGTTCACGGTCACCAGCGACGACGTCCGCGAGGGGGTGCTGAAGGACGCCCAGGTGCAGTCGGGCGGCAACACCTCGCCGCACCTGCGGTGGGAGGGCTTCCCCTCCGGCACCGGGAGCTTCGCCGTGACCTGCTACGACCCGGACGCCCCGACCGGCAGCGGATTCTGGCACTGGGTCGTCCTCGACATCCCGGCCTCGGTGACCGAGCTGCCGGCGGGCGCGGGCAGCGGCTCGTTCGCCGGGCTGCCCGAGGGCGCCGTCCAGGTGCGCAACGACTACGGCGACCGGGAGTTCGGCGGCGCCGCTCCGCCGCCCGGGGACGGTCCGCACCGCTACGTGTTCACGGTGTACGCGGTGGACGGGGAGAAGCTCGGCCCGGACGCCGACGCGACGCCCGCCGTGGTCGGGTTCCACCTGCGCTTCCACGCGATCGGGCGGGCCCAGCTCATCGGTGAGTACGAGGTGCCGGCCGGGAACTGAGTGTTCCCGGCGTTCACACAACGTTTGCCCGCCCCTGGTTCTGGAATGGATCAGGGGTGGGCATTTTTGTTGCCGGGGGTCCGGGAGGGAGTGCCCTCCCCGGAGCAGCAGATATTGCGTTGTCCATCTCGGCGTGCCCGGCCAGAGTTGACCCAGCCCGCCAGGGGGTGGGCCGGTGCGCACGAGAGGTGGGCTGGTATGCGGGACACGCTGGTGCTGAACGCGAGCTTCGAGCCGTTGTCGACGGTGACGCTGAACCGAGCCGTCGTTCTGGTGCTCCAGGACAAGGCCGTCGTCGAACAGGCCCACCCCTCGCTGCGGATGCGGGGAGCCGCGCTCGACATACCGGCGCCCCGGGTGATCAGGCTCTGCCAGTACGTGCGGGTGCCCTTCCGAAGACGCGCTCCGTGGTCGAGGAGGGGGGTGCTGGTCAGGGACCGGCACCGGTGCGCGTACTGCGGGAGGCGGGCGACGACGGTGGACCACGTGGTGCCGAGGTCCCACGGCGGGCAGGACACCTGGCTCAACACCGTGGCCTCGTGCGCGGAGGACAACCACCGCAAGGCGAACCGGACGCCGGAGCAGGCGGGCATGCCGTTGCTGCGGCAGCCCTTCGAGCCGACGCCCGCCGACGCGATGCTGCTCACCCTGGCCAGGGAGGACCTGGAGGCGCTGCCGGACTGGCTGCTGCTGAGCGCGGCCTGAGCGCGCCCCGGGGATCCACCGGAGGCCGTGGACACCGCCTGCCGTGAGGGACGACGCCCCCGCGCCCCTGAGGGCACGGGGGCGTCCCGCTGTCCGGCGGGGCCGTCAGTCGATCGAGGGCTTCTCGCGGCGGTCCTGGGAGGGGACGCCGGCGCCCGGCGCGGGGCTCGGGGCGCCGCCCAGGGAGCCGAGGTTGCCGAAGGCCCCGGAGAGGCCCTTCAGGGCGTCGCCGATCTCGCTGGGGACGATCCAGAGCTTGTTGGCGTCGCCCTCGGCGATCTTCGGGAGCATCTGGAGGTACTGGTAGGAGAGCAGCTTCTGGTCCGGGTCGCCGGCGTGGATGGACTCGAAGACCGTGCGGATGGCCTGGGCCTCGCCCTCGGCGCGCAGGGCGGCGGCCTTGGCCTCGCCCTCGGCGCGCAGGATCTGGGACTGCTTCTCGCCCTCGGCGCGCAGGATCTCGGACTGCCGGACGCCCTCGGCCTGGAGGATCGCGGCGCGCTTGTCGCGGTCGGCGCGCATCTGCTTCTCCATCGAGTCCTGGATGGAGGTGGGCGGCTCGATGGCCTTCAGTTCGACGCGGTTGACGCGGATGCCCCACTTGCCGGTGGCCTCGTCGAGGACGCCGCGCAGGGCCGCGTTGATCTCCTCGCGGGAGGTCAGGGTCCGCTCCAGGTCCATGCCGCCGATGATGTTGCGCAGCGTGGTGACGGTGAGCTGCTCGATCGCCTGGATGTAGCTGGCGACCTCGTAGGTGGCGGCCCGCGCGTCGGTCACCTGGTAGTAGATGACGGTGTCGATGTTGACGACCAGGTTGTCCTGGGTGATCACCGGCTGCGGCGGGAAGGGCACGACCTGCTCGCGCAGGTCGATGCGGTTGCGGATGGTGTCGATGAACGGGACGACGATGTTGAGGCCCGCGTTCAGTGTCCGTGTGTAGCGTCCGAAGCGCTCCACGATGGCGGCGCTCGCCTGTGGAATGACCTGGATCGTCTTGATCAGGGCGATGAAGACCAACACCACCAGGATGATCAGGACGATGATGATCGGGCCCATCTGTTCCCCGTACCCTTCTCCGCCTCGGCGCTCGGGCAGAACCTCGTGACGCACGGCGGTGGCCGTGGGACCGGCCGCGCGTGCTGCGATGACTGCTGATTCTACGGCTGTTGAAGATCTTGCTGGTCGAGTCTGACAGAACGGCGTCCGGCCCGGGGGGAGTTCGGGCCACTCGGGCCGGGCGGGCTCACATCACGATCGCGGTCGCGCCCTCGATGTCGACGACGTCCACCTCCTGGCCCGGTTCGTAGGAGCGGGCGGTGTCGAGGGCGCGGGCCGACCAGACCTCGCCGGCGAGCTTGACGCGCCCGCCGGAGCCGTCGACGCGTTCGAGCACGACGGCCTGTCTGCCCTTGAGGGCGTCCACCCCGCTGGCGAACTGGGGCCGTTGGGAGCGGTGCCGGGCCGCGACGGGGCGCACGACCGCGATGAGCGCGACCGAGACGAGGACGAAGACGAGGACCTGGACGACGAGGCCGCCGCCCGCCCCCGAGGCGATGGCGGCGGCGACCGCGCCAACGGCGAACATCCCGAACTCAGGCATCGCGGTCACGACCAGGGGGATCCCCAGCGCCGCCGCGGCAACGAGCCACCACACCCACGCGTCGATGTCGTTCACACGGTCATGGTAGGTGCGCGGCCCTGCCGGGGACAGGGCGCACGGGGGGCGGCTCAGGACAGGGGGAGCCCCTGGGCGGTCCAGCGGTCGCCGACCTGCTCGACCACGAGGGGCAGGCCGAAGCAGAGGGAGAGGTTGCGGGAGGTCAGTTCGAGTTCCAGGGGGCCGGCGGCGAGGACCTTGCCCTGACGGATCATCAGGACGTGGGTGAAGCCGGGCGCGATCTCCTCGACGTGGTGGGTGACCATGATCATGGAGGGCGCGATGGGATCGCGGGCGAGGCGGCCGAGGCGGCGCACCAGGTCCTCCCGGCCGCCGAGGTCGAGACCGGCGGCGGGCTCGTCCAGGAGCAGCAGCTCGGGGTCGGTCATCAGGGCGCGGGCGATCAGGGTGCGCTTGCGCTCGCCCTCGGAGAGGGTGCCGAAGCGGCGTTCGAGGTAGTCCGTCATGCCCAGGCGGTCGAGGAAGGCGCGGGCGCGCTGCTCGTCGACGTCCTCGTACTCCTCCTGCCAGCCCGCGGTCATCCCGTAGGCGGCGGTGAGCACCGTCTGCAGGACGGTCTGGCGCTTGGGCAGCTTGTCGGCCATGGCGACGCCGGCCATGCCGATGCGCGGGCGCAGCTCGAAGACGTCGGTGCCCGGGGTGCCGAGGGTCTCGCCGAGGATGGTGGCGGTGCCCCTGCTGGGATGGACGTAGCTCGACGCGACGTTGAGGAGCGTGGTCTTGCCCGCTCCGTTGGGGCCGAGGATGACCCAGCGCTCGCCCTCCTTGACCGACCAGGAGACCTGGTCGACCAGAGCCCGGCCCTCGCGGACCACGGATACGTCCTGAAGATCCAGAACATCGCTCATGAGCGCAGTGTCTCCCCTTGCAGCAGTGTGGCCGGTCTCGGCCGTCGCGTACGCCTGTGGCTCGGGCGGCGGCGCCGGTGGGCGCAGCCCTCTAGAAATCTACGCCACCGGCCGGGCGGGCCGTTCCCTCGGTCCTGTCCTTAGGGTGGGGGGATGCTTTCGGAACCTCGCGCAGGGCGCCTCGCCGCCTGGGGAAATGCCCTTCTTGCCGGACTTGTCTCGCCGGACGACGCGGTGCTCGCGGTGGTCGGTGACGACACGGTGCACCGGGTGGCGGGGGTGCCGGGTGAACCGGGCCCGGTGGGGCTGACGCTGGCGCTGGGGCGGCTGCGGGCGCTCGGGGTGGACGGGCTGCGGGTGGCGCTGCCGGTGCCGGGGCATCCGCTGGGGCTGAGCGGTCCGCCGGAGTTCAACGCGCGGGCGCTGGAGGCGGAGGAGGCCGTGGTGTGCCGGGGCGCGGCGCTGGGGCTGGTGCCGGAGGTGTCCGGGGTGGGTCCGGCGGGCGATGTGCGGGTGGAGGTCGTGTGGCACTGCCTGCCGGTGCGGGAGGCGCCGCCGGCCGACGTGCCCTCGCTCGGGGAGGCCGAGCGGGAGCTGGCGGAGGCGCTGCGGGAGGCGACGGAGACGCTGACGCGGCTGGACGTGGCGGGATCGGGGCCGGTGTCCGAGGCGGCGGTGGCCGCGTACCGGGCGCGGACCGAGGCGGACGGCGAGGTGCTGGCGCCGGGGTATCCGCAGCGGGCGGTGCGGGTGCTGGAGCTGGCGCGGCGGGTGGGCGCGCTGGTGGCGGCGGCGTACGGGACCGGGCACGGCGGCGCGGTGAGCGCGTCGGAGATGGCGGCCCGGGGCGCGACGCTGCGGCCGGTGGAGCGGACGGCCCGGCGGGCGCAGGTCGCGGCGTACAACTCCGTGGTGGAGGGGTACGGGGGGCGGTGACGCCGGGGCGGGCGGTGGTGCGGGGCGGCGGGCCGACGGGCCCGGCGCACGCGGGCGGTGGTGCGGGGCGGGGGTGACGGCGCGGCCCGCGCGGTCGGTGGTCGGCGGTGCGCGGGCCGGGGTGCGCGCGGGCGTGAAGGGCGCGGCGGCCGGTGGGGGCCGGCGCGGCCGGGGCCCCTCCCCCGGGGAGGGGCCCCGGCGGCCGGGACGGACCGTGGGTCAGCCGTTGAGACCCAGGTTGCCGAAGGCCGGGTTGAGCACGCCGATCACGTTGACGCTGTTGCCGACCACGTTGACCGGGACGTGCACCGGCGCCTGGACCAGGTTGCCGGAGACGACGCCCGGGGAGGCGACGGCCACCCCGTCGGCGGCGGCGCCGCCCGTGGTAGCGGAGGCCATGCCGGTGCCGGCCGCGAGCAGCCCGCCGGCCACCATCGTCACGGCCGCTGCCTTCTTCAGGTTCTTCACGAGTGAGCCCTCCCTGGGTGACTGCCGCGGCGATCACCGCGGTCCGCCCTGGAGAACGCCGGACCCCCACGGGGGATACGCCGTCCGGGGGACATTCCCACGACGGTATGAATCTCAGACCGCACGGGAACCCCCCGGCCGGCCGGGGCGTACACGGTCAGCCGGCCACCCCGTGCCGCACGGCCCACAGGGCGGCCTGGGTGCGGTCCGCCAGGTCGAGCTTCATCAGGATGTTCGAGACATGGGTCTTCACCGTCTTCTCGGACAGCACCAGCGCGCGGGCGATCTCCCGGTTGGAGCGGCCGTCCGCTATCAGCCCGAGCACCTCGCGCTCGCGCTCCGTGAGCGCCCCCGCCCGGCCCTGGCCCGTCCCGCCGGTGTCCTGGGAGAGCAGGGCCCCGGCCACCTCGGGCTGGAGCAGTACGTGTCCGGCGTGGACGGAGCGGATGGCGGCGGCGAGCGCGTCGGGGTCGACGTCCTTGTAGACGTATCCGGCCGCGCCCGCCCGCAGGGCCGGGACGACGGTGCGCAGCTCGGTGAAGCTGGTGACGATCAGCACCCGCGCGGGGTGGTCCAGCTCGCGGAGCCTGCGCAGGGCGTCCACGCCGTCCATGCCGGGCATCCGGATGTCCATGAGGATCACGTCGGGGCCGAGTTCCCCGGCGCGCTCGACGCCCTCGGCGCCGTCGGCGGCCTCACCGACCACCTCGATGTCGTCCTGCACCTCGAGGAAGGTGCGCAGCCCCCGGCGGACCACCTGGTGGTCGTCGACGAGCAGCACCTTGATGGTGTCAGCCACCGGGAACCTCCATCTCGATCGTGGTGCCCCTGCCGGGCTCCGAGTCCACGGACAGGGTGCCCCCGACCCCCGCCGCCCGGTCCCGCATGGAGACCAGGCCCAGGTGGCGCCCGGCGCGGCGGACCGCCCGGGGGTCGAAGCCGCCGCCGTCGTCGCCGACCCGCAGGACGGCCCCGGCACCGCGCCGCCCCAGGGTCACCTCGACCAGGCCGGCCCCGGAGTGGCGCAGGGCGTTGTGCAGCGCCTCCTGGGCGACCCGCAGGACGGCCTCCTCCTGGGCGGCGGGCAGGGCCCTGATCCCCTGGGAGTCGAAGGTCACCCGGGCGCTGTGGGCGCGGTCGAGGACCTGGACCTGGGTGCGCAGGGTGGCGAGGAGGCCGTCCTCGTCCAGGGCGGCGGGGCGCAGCTCGACGACGGCGGCGCGCAGCTCGTCGGCGGCCTCCGCGGCGAGGGCGGCGACCTGCTGCAGCTCGCCCTTGGCGCGGTCCGGGTCGCGGTCGACCAGGGTGGCGGCGGCCTGGGCGGTCAGGCGCAGGGAGAACAGCTTCTGGCTGACCGCGTCGTGCAGCTCGTGGGCGAGGCGGGAGCGCTCCTCGGCGATGGTCAGCTCGCGGCTGCGCTCGTAGAGCCGGGCGTTGGTCAGGGCGATGGCGGCGTGCTGGGCGAGGATGCCGAGGAGTTCCTCGTCGTCGGCGGTGAAGCCGCAGCCGCCGTCCGGCTTGGGGCAGTTCTTGTTGGCGAGGAAGAGCGCGCCGATGACCTCGTCGCCGTCGCGGATGGGCAGGCCGAGGAAGTCGACCAGATCGGGGTGGGCGGCGGGCCAGCCCTCGAAGCGGGGGTCCTCGCGGACGTCGGCGAGGCGCTCGGGCCTGGCCTCGCGGAGCATCGCCGCGAGGATGCCGTGCTGGCGGGGCAGGGGGCCGATGGCCTTCCACTGCTCCTCGCTGACCCCGTCGACGACGAACTGGGCGAAGCCGCCGTGGTCGTCGGGGACACCGAGGGCCGCGTACTGGGCGTCGAGCAGTTCGCGGGCGGAGGCGACGATCGTCTTGAGGACGTCGCTCACCTCCAGGTGCCTGCTCATGGCCAGCAGCGCGGAACTCACCGCGGCGAGGCCGGACCGGGGGCGGTGGCTCATGCCCCCACGGTACCGGCGGGTGCCGGCGGCGGGATCGGACCTCCGACGCCCCCCGGCCGGGGCCCGGGACCTAGGCCGGGGGACGGAGGGCGGGGCCTTCCCGGTCCCGCGGCCTCCCGGGACGGACGGGTCCGGGGCGGGTCTCCCTGGGCGGACGGGCCTCCGGGACGGACGGGGTGCGGGGGCGAGGTCCCGGAGCGGGCAGGCCCCGGAGCGGGCAGGCCCCGGAGCGGGCAGGCCCCGGGGCGGGGTCTTCCGGGACGGGGTCTCCCGGGGCGGACGGTCTCCCGCGGGCGCGGCTTGCGTCCGCCCCGGCCCGCGCGTCCCCGTCTGCTCTCTCCTCTCCCCCTCCCCCTCCCCTCCTCCCTCTCCTCTCCCCTCCTCCCTTCCCCCTTCTCTCCGGCTTCTCCTCTCTCCCCTTCTCTCCCCTCACGTCCTCTTCCCGCCCTCTCCCTCCCGCCGCTTCTCCTCCTCTTCCCGCGCGTGCGCGTACGGGCCCGCGCGGGAAGGAGGTGACGCCGCCGGGAGCGCGCCGGGGGCTGCCGGGCGGCACCCCGGAAACCTCCTCACCCAATGCATTGCTCCAGCAACATTGCGTGAGATGGGAGGGGGGTGCGTGTGAGCCCGCGCATAGGGTGCAGGTCACGTACGAAGCGGGATAGGAGGACGACTCGCCCATTTTGATCGGGGCAGATGGTCCATTTCGTCCAGTTTCGCCCGACCCTGATCCACTACCCGGGATCGTACGTCACACCTTTGCCATCGGATTTTGCGCTCGCTAAGAATGGCTCTCGTCGCTCAGTGCCGTGGGTTCATCCACCGCGGCGTTTGTGCCGGAAGCACCCTGTCCCCGCCGGACGAGAGCGACCTCCGCGCCAACCGAGAGGTCATCCCGCCATGTCGAAGAACATCCTCAGCCGTGCTTATCTCCGCTCCCTGAACCGCACCCACCGGCTCGCGTTCGCCGGCGTCGGCACGCTCGGCATCACCGCCGTCACCCTCGCCGCGTTCCCCGCCAGCGGTCAGACGACGACCACGGCCGAGGCCGCTCCGGCGGCCAAGGTGGAGTACAGCAGCTCCGCTCCGGTGAAGAGCGTCCAGGCGTCGATCACCGACCAGCTCGCCGGCGCCGGCCAGAAGGTCGCCGCGATCGAGGCGCAGCAGGGCGTGGGCACCCAGCAGCCCGCCGCCGGCGACACCCCGGCCGCCGAGAAGGCCGCCGCGAAGAAGCAGGCCGCCTCCGAGGCCGTCTCGAAGCGCGAGGCGAAGAAGGCCACCCGGTCCGCCGAGCGCCCCCGGGCCGCGAAGTCCTACACCAACAACCTCGACGGCTGGATCCGCGAGGCCATGGACATCATGGACAAGCACGACATACCCGGTAGCTACAGCGGCATCCACCGCAACATCATCCGGGAGTCCTCGGGCAACCCGACGGCCATCAACAAGTGGGACATCAACGCCATCAACGGCATCCCCTCCAAGGGCCTGCTCCAGGTGATCCCGCCGACGTTCAAGGCCTACCACGTGCCCGGCACGTCCTGGAACATCTACGACCCGGTCGCCAACATCGCCGCCGCCTGCAACTACGCGGCCGACCGCTACGGCACCATGGACAACGTCGACAGCGCGTACTGAGGTCGGCGCGGACCTCTCGACGCGGACACGTCCGCCGGACGCCGAAGGGCGGCACCTCCCCGACCGGGGGGTGCCGCCCTTCGGACGTGCCGGAGCGGACGGGCGGCCGACGGGCCGGACCCGGTTACTTGCGCATGACCTCGGGCTCGTGGCGGCGCAGGAAGCGGGCCACGAAGAAGCCGCAGATCGCGCCGAGGGCGATCAGGGCCAGCATGTCCAGGGTCCAGGCGCCGACGGTGTGCTCCCACAGCGGGTCGGTGTCGGCACCGCTCTCGGGCGGGCTGATCCGGTTGAAGTCCAGCGTGGCACCGGCCGCCGCGACCGCCCAGCGGGACGGCATCAGGTACGAGACCTGGTTGACGCCGACCGTGCCGTTCAGGGCGAAGAGGCAGCCCGTGAACACCACCTGGATGATCGCGAACATCACCAGCAGCGGCATGGTCTTCTCGGCGGTCTTCACCAGCGAGGAGATGATCAGGCCGAACATCATCGAGGTGAAGCCCAGCGCCATGATCGGCAGGGACAGCTCCAGCAGGGTGAACCCGCCGAGCACCAGTCCCCTCTCGGGGATCTCCCGGCTGGAGAAGCCGATCACACCGACCAGCAGGCCCTGGAAGACGGTGATCATGCCGAGCACGAACACCTTGGACATCAGGTACGCGGACCGGGACAGCCCGGTCGCCCGCTCCCGCTCGTAGATCACCCGTTCCTTGATCAGCTCGCGGACCGAGTTGGCGGCACCCGCGAAGCAGGCTCCGACCGCGAGGATCAGCAGCACCGTGGTGGCGGTGCCGTTCGGGGCGATCCGGCCGCTCGGGTGCACCGGGTTGGGCAGCAGGCCCTTGTCGGAGTTGATGAGCAGGCTCACCGCGCCGAGCACCGCCGGCAGGATCACCATCAGGGCGAGGAAGCCCTTGTCGGAGACGATCACCGAGCAGTAGCGGCGGACCAGCGTGGCGAACTGCGACAGCCAGCCCTGCGTCTTCGGCGGGCGCATCGCCTGCATCGGCGGGACCTGCACGGACTGCGGCGCGACGGCGTCGAGGTCCGCGGCGTACATCTGGTAGTGCTGCGAACCCTTCCAGCGGCCCGCCCAGTCGTAGTCGCGGTAGTTCTCGAAGGCGGAGAAGACGTCGGCCCAGGTCTCGTAGCCGAAGAAGTTCAGCGCCTCCTCGGGCGGGCCGAAGTAGGCCACCGAGCCGCCCGGCGCCATCACCAGCAGCTTGTCGCAGATCGCCAGCTCGGCCACCGAGTGGGTGACCACGAGGACGGTGCGGCCGTCGTCCGCGAGGCCGCGCAGCAGTTGCATCACATCGCGGTCCATGCCCGGGTCGAGACCGGAGGTCGGCTCGTCCAGGAAGATCAGCGACGGCTTGGTCAGCAGCTCCAGGGCGACGGACACGCGCTTGCGCTGGCCGCCGGAGAGGGAGGTGACCTTCTTGTCCTTGTGGATGTCGAGCTTCAGCTCGCGGAGCACCTCGTCGATCCGGGCGTCGCGCTCGGCACCGGTGGTGTCGGCCGGGAAGCGCAGCTTGGCCGCGTACTTCAGGGCCTTCTTGACGGTCAGCTCCTTGTGCAGGATGTCGTCCTGCGGGACCAGACCGATGCGCTGGCGCAGCTCGGCGAACTGCTTGTACAGGTTCCGGTTGTCGTAGAGGACCTCGCCCCGGTCGGCGGGCCGGTAGCCGGTGAGCGCCTTCAGCAGCGTCGACTTGCCGGAACCGGACGGACCGATGACCGCGATCAGCGACTTCTCGGGGGCGCCGAAGGAGACGTCCCGCAGGATCTGCTTGCCGCCGTCGACGGTGACGGTGAGGTGGCGGGCGGAGAAGGACACCTCACCGGTGTCGACGAACTCCTCCAGCCGGTCCCCGACGATCCGGAACGTCGAGTGGCCGACGCCGATGACGTCGGTCGGGCCGAGCTGCTGCGAGCCGCCCTTGGGTATCGGCTGGCCGTTGACGTACGTGCCGTTGTGCGAGCCGAGGTCGCGGATCTCCAGGCGGCCGTCGGGCGTCGCGTGGAACTCCGCGTGGTTGCGGGAGACCTGGAGGTCGGAGACGACCAGGTCGTTCTCCAGGGCGCGGCCGATGCGCATGACGCGGTCGAGCGAGAACTGGTGGAACGAGGTCGGGCTGCGGTCGCCGTGCACCGGTGGCGCCCCCGCCGCGCCGCCGGGCACCTGCTGTCCGGGACCCGCCCCGGGCATCTGCTGCTGGGGGACGGGCGCGGCTCCGTGCTGCGCGGCCCCGTGCTGCCCGTCGCCGTACGGCGCGGCCGCGTGCTGCGCGGGCTGCCCGCCCTGGTACGGCTGCTGCGGCTGCTGCCAGCCGGGCTGCTGGTGCGGCGCGGCGTGCGGCGGCTCCTGCGCCGGGGCCTGGGGGGCCCAGCCGGCGTGCGCGCCCTGCGGGGCGTAGGGCTGCTGCGAGGCGTGCGGGGCGCCGACGGCGGCCTGGGCCCCGCTCAGGGCCAGGCGCGGACCGTCGGTGGCGTTGCCCAGGTGGACGACCGTGCCGTCGGCCAGCTCCAGCCCCTGCACGCGCCGCCCCTGCGCGAACGTGCCGTTGGTGCTGCCGTGGTCCTCGATGACCCAGCCGCGGCCGTTGAAGCTGATCGTGGCGTGCCGCCAGGAGACCCTGGCGTCGTCGAAGACGACCTCCCCCTGCGGATCGCGTCCGAGTACGTATGACCGGGACGGGTCGAGCGTCCAGGTCCGTCCATTGCATTCCAGTACGAGTTCCGGCACTCCATGCCCCACTGAGTTGTCCCCCGATGTGTGCCCCCGTAGCGGGCGGCCCAGGGATGTCGAACATCGGGGGGCACTATTCCAGGCCCGGCGCCCTGACCGAAACCCGGGCCTTGCGAAATCCCGCCGGGCTCCCCTCGCCGGGGACCGTACACGGGGCAACCCGGTCACGGCGTGGAACGGCGGTGGACACGGGGCGTGGCGGTGCCCCGGTGGTGCGCGGGGCCGGCGGCCCGCGCCCCTCGGCGGGACCGGCGGGAGGGCACCCGGAGACGGCCCCGGGGGCGGGCGCGGAGGCTGTCCGGTGGGCGGACCTCGGGGGCGGCGGCGGGCCGGCGCCGGATACGGTGGGAACACCATGAGCGCTACGCAGACGCAGACCTCTGACGTTCCCACTCTTCTCGTCAAGATCTTCGGGAAGGACCGGCCCGGCATCACGGCGGGCCTCTTCGACACCCTCGCCGCCTACTCCCTCGACGTGGTCGACATCGAGCAGGTCGTGACCCGTGGCCGGATCGTGCTGTGCGCGCTGGTGACCGAGCCGCCGGGCGGCCGGGAGGGCGATCTGCGGGCGACCATACACAGCTGGGCCGAGTCGATGAAGCTGCAGGCGGAGATCATCTCCGGTATCGGCGACAACCGTCCGCGCGGTCTGGGCCGCTCCCTGGTCACGGTGCTCGGGCACCCGCTCACCGCGGAGGCCACCGCCGCCATAGCGGCGCGGATCACCGAGTCCGGCAGCAACATCGACCGCATCTTCCGGCTGGCCAAGTACCCGGTGACCGCCGTGGAGTTCGCGGTCTCCGGTGTGGCGACGGAACCGCTGCGCACCGCGCTGGCCACCGAGGCCGCGGCGCTCGGCGTGGACATCGCCGTGGTCTCGGCCGGGCTGCACCGGCGGGCGCAGCGCCTGGTCGTCATGGACGTGGACTCCACACTGATCCAGGACGAGGTGATCGAGCTCTTCGCCGCGCACGCCGGCTGCGAGGACCGCGTCGCCGAGGTGACGGCCGCCGCGATGCGCGGTGAGCTGGACTTCGAGCAGTCCCTGCACGCGCGGGTGGAGCTGCTGAAGGGGCTGGACGCCTCGGTGGTGGACAAGGTCCGCAGCGAGGTGCGGCTGACGCCGGGCGCCCGCACCCTGATCCGCACCCTGAAGCGGCTCGGCTACCAGGTGGGGGTCGTCTCCGGCGGCTTCACCCAGGTCACCGACGACCTCAAGGAGCGGCTGGGGCTGGACTTCGCCCAGGCCAACACCCTGGAGATCGTCGACGGGAAGCTCACCGGCCGGGTCACCGGCGAGATCGTGGACCGCGCGGGCAAGGCGCGGCTGCTGCGCCGCTTCGCGGCCGAGGCGGGGGTGCCGCTCACCCAGACGGTGGCGATCGGCGACGGCGCCAACGACCTGGACATGCTGAACGCGGCCGGCCTCGGGGTCGCCTTCAACGCGAAGCCGGTGGTGCGCGAGGCGGCGCACACGGCGGTGAACGTGCCCTTCCTGGACACCGTGCTCTATCTGCTGGGCATCACCCGCGAAGAGGTCGAGGCGGCCGACACGCTGGACCAGCGCCCCGGCGACGACCTTCACTGACCTCCCGCCGCGGCACCCCGCCCGGTGGCCCCCGGCCGCCCGCGGCCCCGCCGCCGGTCCGGGCGGACTCCTCGATCGCGACGGGGCCCGTCTCCCCTCCGGGAGGCCGGGCCCCGTCGCGTCGCGGGGCGGATCAGTCGGTGGGCGCCCAGTAGTCGACGAGGGAGGCCACTCCGGGCTCCACGTCCTTCCAGGAACCGGTGAAGGACAGCACGGCGAAGGCGGCCGTCGGGAAGCCCCGGCGGCTCATCCGGCCGCGCGCCTCCGCCTCGGCCTCGCCCGCGAGGATCTCGGCCAGCCCCTCCATGCCCGGGTTGTGGCCGATCACCAGGACGTTGCGCAGGTCGTCCGGGGTCTCGTTGAGCACGGCGATCAGCTCGCCGGGCGACGCCTCGTAGACCCGCTCCTCGTAGACCGTCCTCGGCCGCTGCGGGAACTCCTGGACGGCGAGCTTCCAGGTCTCCCTGGTCCGCAGGGCGGTGGAGCAGAGTGCCTGGTCGAAGGGGATTCCGGTGTCGGTCAGGCGGCGGCCGGCCTCGGCGGCGTCCGTACGGCCCCGGTCGGCGAGCGGCCGCTCATGGTCGCTCACCTGGGGCCAGTCGGCTTTCGCGTGCCGGAAAAGGACGATCCTGCGGGGTTCTGCGAGGCTCATGACACCCAGCTTCGCATGAAACAGGCCATGGAGCGCAGGGAGTTGACAGGGCGGTGCGGGACGGCTGCGGGCCCCCTCAGCGCGCGGACCACTCCTGGAACCGCTGCACGAGGTGGGTGAGCGCGGGCTCGCCGGTGGCCGCTCCGGCTTCCGACGGGTCGAGTATCAGCAGGAACAGGGCGACGAAGGCGAGGGCGGGCAGGGCCACGGCCCACCAGGGCAGCCGGGAGTCGACGCCGCCGGGGCTCGGCGCCGGGTGGGGCCTGGTGTGCGTAGGGGCCGACATGTGTGCCTCCGCTGGTCTTCGCGCGTCCCTGTCCGTGCCCCGCGATCCGCCTTCCGCGGGCACATCACGACAGTACGGAAACCGGGGTGCCGGGCCCATCCGGGACTCCACCCACTCAACCCTGACCCTCACCCCCTAGGGGACGCGGGGGTTAACCCCACCAGGGGCCGCCCGACGCGGTCGGACGGGCGGCGGAGCCGTGCGGGTGGGCGGCCCCGCGGATGGCGGCCGGGGGCTGCCGTGCGGCCGCGCCGCCGCGCTCGGGGCGAGGGTCGGCGCGGGGCGAGGGCCGGCGGGGATCGTGCGGAGTGCCTTGCCGCGAGCGCCGTGCCCCTGTGCGCCCACACCCGAGCACCGTGCCCGGGTGCGGGCGGGCGGTGCGGCGGACTCGGCCTACGGCGTGACCACCGGAACACCGTGCGTGCGGGCCGTGCCCGGGTGTCGTGCGCGTCGGGCCGTGCCCGCGGTGGCCGGAAAGGGCGGGCGCGTCCGACCGCGGTTCCCGGGTGCGCGGGGCTCGGGACGGGAGTACGGCGCGGGCCCCGGGACCGGTCCCGTCCGACGGCGGGGGCCGACGCGGATGCCCTGGCCGAAGGAGCCTGCCGGGGACCACGCGGAGCGCGCCGCGCCCGGAACGCCGTCGCCGGGGGGAGGGGCGGGAAGCGGATGGGCGCTGTGCCCGGACGTGCCGGGCGCCCGGGGCCGTGGGGCCGTGCCCGGCGACCCGGCGTTCCGGACGGGGATCGTGTCAGGTCCGCGACCGCCCCGGTGCGGGGAACCGCTCCGCGCCGGGAGGAACGGCTCCGCCCCCGGGGGGGGGAAGGCTCCGCGCCGGGGAACGGGCCCCGAATCGGGGACCGGGCCCGGGTAGCAGGGGGAGGAACGCCACGCGTGGACGCCCGGGCCGGGAAGCCGCGGGTTCAGAGGCGGCGGTTTCCAGGGGCACCCGCCCGAGGAGACGCCGGGCGCCCAGCCCCGGGCTCAGAGGTGTCCGGTTCCAGAGGGCTCCCGCCCGAGGAGACACCGGGCTCAAGGGCGGCCGGTTCCGGGCGGCGGCCGCTCAAGGTGACACCGGGCTCGGAAGCGGCCGGGTTCCGGGGAACGGCCAGGGTGACGTCGGGTTCCAGGACCCCCGGGTTCCGGGAGGCGACCGGTTCCAGCAGGCGCCGGGCGCATCCGAAGGTGCCCCAGCTCAGGAGACGGCCGAGCGCCGTGCGCACCGGGCCGGCGGGAGGCCGGACGCGGAACGGCCGGACCGAGGCGGCAGACCGAACACGGAGCGGAGGGACCGAGGCGGCAGCGCGGGCCGGAACGGCCGGATCCCGGTGGCAGGCCGGGCCGGGCTCTGCCGGGCCCCGGAGCGGGCCGGTTCCTGGGGCGTTCCGGCTCGGGAGACCCCGGCCCGGGGCCACGCTCAGGGAGCGGCGATCGTCGCGATGATGCCGATGATCACGAAGATGGCGAGAAAGGAGCCGAAGACGATCAGCATCTTCTTCTGGCCGTGCTGCGGATTCGGGTCGAGGGGCATGGGGCCAAGTCTCGCACCCCCCGCTTCCCGCCCGGTCGGCGGCCCTCCGCCGGAGTCCGCCCCGCAGGGCCCCCGGCCACCGGCTCTGGTTCCGGCCCAGCCGCCGGCTTCCTCTCCGGCCCCGCCACCAGTCCCCTCCACCGGGCCACGCCCCGGCCGCTCCGGTCCCGCCCCCGCCGCCGGGCCCGCCCCCGGTCGCTGGTCACCACCCCGGGGCCGCCCCGGCGACGGCACCGCGTCGGACCCCGGGCCTGTGCGACCGGACCCGCCGGACTGACCGGCCACCGGACCGCCCGGCGGACGAACCGTCGAACCACCGGACGCACCGGCCACCGGACCGCCCGGCGGACGAACCGTCGAACCACTGGACGCACCGGCCACCGGACCGCCCGGCGGAGGAACCGCCGGGCCGCCCGGCCGACGGCCACGTCAGCGGGCCGCCACCTCGTCCTCCACCGTGCGGTCGCGCCCGGCCAGGACGCCGACCACCATCTGCGGCACCATCAGCAGGCTCATCAGCAGGATCGGCAGCCCCCAGCCGCCGCTGTGCTGGTAGAGCAGGCCGACCAGGATCGGCCCGGGGATGGAGATCAGGTACCCGGTGCTCTGCGCGAAGGCGGAGAGCTGGGCGACCCCGCCGCTGGTCCGGGCCCTCATCCCCACCATGGTCAGGGCGAGCGGGAAGGCGCAGTTGGAGACGCCGAGCAGCAGGGCCCACGCCCAGGCCCCGGTGACCGGGGCGAAGTAGAGACCGGCGTACCCGGCGAGCCCGCACAGGCCCAGGGCGACGACCATCGGACCCTGGCGGGGCAGCCGCGTGGCCACCCGGGGGATGACGAAGGCCAGCGGCACGCCCATCATCATGATCACGGCGAGCAGCAGTCCGGCGGTGCCGGCGGAGACGCCCGCGTCCCGGAAGATCTGCGCCATCCACCCCATCGTGATGTAGGCGGCGGTGGCCTGGAGCCCGAAGAAGACGGCGAGCGCCCAGGCGGTGGGGCTGCGGGTGATGCGCAGCGCCGGGGCCTGCCCGGCGCCCTCCGCCGCGCGCTCCCGCCCCGCTCCGGCCCGGCCCTCCGGACCCGCCGCCCGGCCGGCCCGCGCCGTCCCGGCACCGGCGCTCCCGGCACCGGCGTCCGCGGAACCCGCGCCCGGGGCGCCGCCCGCCGCGGACGGCGCGCCACCGGCGCCGTCGCCCGCGCCGGTGGCGCCCGACGCCCCGCGCTGCCGGACGAACGGCAGCCACGGCAGCACGGCCGTCGCCGCCAGCAGTCCCCAGACGGCGAGCCCCGGCTGCCAGCCGCCGCCCAGCGCCCTGGTCACCGGCACGGTCGCGGCTGCGGCGAGGGAGGTGCCGAGGGCGAGGGCCATGGAGTACAGGCCGGTCATGGTCCCGACCCGGTCGGGGAAGTAGCGCTTGACGATGACCGGCATCAGCACGTTGCTGACCGCGATGCCCATGAGCGCGAGGGCGCTGGCCGCCAGGAACCCGGCGGTGCCGCCCGCGTAGGGCCGTATCAGCAGGCCGGCGGTGATGGCGGCCATGCCGACGCAGACCACGGCCCCGGGACCGTACCGGCGGGCCAGCCGGGGGGCGGTGACGCCGAAGACGGCGAAGCAGAGGGAGGGCACGGAGGTGAGCAGCCCGGCCACGCCGCCGCTCATGCCGAGCCCGTCGCGGACCTCCTCCATGAGCGCGCCGAGGCTGGTGATGGCGGGGCGGAGGTTGACGGCGGCCAGGACGATGCCGACCGGCAGCAGCCGGGCGGCCCACACCGTCCAGGCGCGCCCGGCGGGCGTCCCGGATCTCCCCGCGCCCCCGGGGTCCGGGGACGGGTGCGCGGTCGGACCACCGCCGGTCGGGGAGTTCAGTGTCCGGGTTTCCTCACTGGCCATGAGCACCATCATAGAATCATGGGATGATTGGTTGTCCAATGAACCGGATGCCCAGCACACCGATGTCGGCCACATCACCGTCCCTCCCCTGAATCCCCCTCCATCGACCCCGCCGCGCCCCGGCCGTCGGGCGCGCCGTCCGACGGCCGGCGGGTACCGCGTACGAAGGTGAGCCATGCCCCTGATCCATCCCCGTCGTGCGGCCCTGTCCGAGCAGGTCATCGCGACGCTGCGGCAGCAGATCGCCTCGGGCGAGTGGCCGGTCGGCGCGCGCATCCCGACCGAGCCGGAGCTGGTCGAGCAGCTCGGGGTCGCCCGGAACACGGTCCGCGAGGCGGTGCGCGCCCTGGCCCACAACGGCCTGCTCGACATCCGCCAGGGGTCCGGCACCTATGTCGCGGCCACCAGTGAGCTGGCCGGGGTGATGCACCGCCGGTTCGCGGACGCCGACCCCCGGCACATCGCGGAGCTGCGCTCCACCCTGGAGTCGGCCGCCGCCCGGCTGGCCGCCGAGCGGCGCACGGAGAAGGACCTCGGGCAGATCGAGGCCCTGCTGGCGCGCCGGGACGGGGCCTGGGAGTCCGGCGACACGGAGGCGTTCGTGGCGGCGGACGCGACCTTCCACCTGGCCGTGGTGGCGGCCTCGCACAACGACGTGCTGACCGCGCTCTACGCGGATCTGGGCGAGGTGATGCGGGAGTCGCTGCGCGGCGACCTGGGACCGGAGCTGACGCCGGAGACGCACATGGACCACGCGCGGCTGGTCGCCGCGATCCGCGCCGGGGACGCGGAGACGGCGGGGACGGAGGCGGCGGGCTACCCGTTCCAGTGCCGTCCGGGGCGGCTCAGCCCGTCCGCCCGTGGCTGACCCAGGCGTGGTGGACCTCGTGCCAGCAGCGGCCGGTCAGCCGGACGTGTCCGGCCGGTCCGGCCTCCACCGGGACGCCGTCGGCGTCAGGGTCCCACCAGCGCAGGCACTCGACGTGCAGGGCGAGCAGGTCGGGCTCCGGGTAGGGGTTGCGGCAGTCGGCCGTCACCTCGGAACCGTCGGTCCGGATCCGGCAGGAGGCGCCGAACGGCTCGGGCGCCGGCGCCGCGCGCGGCCGGGAGGCGGCCCCGTGCGGCGGGAGGAGCACGCACAGGAGGGTCAGGAGGACGACGGGGGCCGCCGGGGCGGAACGGCGGGAAGGGCGCACAAGGGGAACCTCCTCGGCCGTGCGGGGGTGCTGGGGAGGGCGACGCGGCTCGCGAACTCGGGCGGCCGAGCCCGTACTTCAGCCTGCGGCCCGCCCGGCCGCCCCGCCCGGCCGGATGAGCCGAACGGGTGAGCCGCGCGGGCGCCCCGCCGGGCGCGCGGGGGTGCCCCTTGGGCCCCGGCTCCCGGCGGGTTCCGTCCCGGGGCGCGCCGGGGGCCCGCCTCCCCCGGGGGAAGCGGGCCCTGAACGCCGGGCTCGGCGCCCGGCCGGGGGTCACGCGCCGATGGCGTGCAGTCCCCCGTCGACGTGGACGATCTCGCCCGTGGTCTTCGGGAACCAGTCGCTCAGCAGCGCGACGACACCGCGGCCGGCCGGCTCGGGGTCGTTCAGGTCCCAGGCCAGCGGGGAGCGGTTGTCCCACACGGTGGCCAGCTCGGAGAAGCCCGGGATGGACTTGGCGGCCATGGAGCCGAGCGGACCGGCGGAGATCAGGTTGCAGCGGATGTTCTGCTTGCCCAGGTCACGGGCGAGGTAGCGGCTGGTGGCCTCCAGGGCGGCCTTGGCCGGGCCCATCCAGTCGTACTGCGGCCAGGCGTACTGGGCGTCGAAGGTGAGGCCGACGACCGAGCCGCCGTCCCGCATCAGCGGCAGGCAGGCCGTGGTCAGCGACTTCAGCGAGAACGCCGAGACGTGCATGGCCGTGGCGACCGACTCGAACGGCGTGTTCAGGAAGTTGCCGCCGAGCGCGTCCTGCGGCGCGAAGCCGATGGAGTGCACGACGCCGTCGAGGCCGCCCAGCTCCCCGCCGACGATGTCGGCCAGCCGCCCGAGGTGCTCGTCGTTGGTGACGTCCAGCTCGATGACCTTGGTGGGCGCGGGCAGCTTCTTCGCGATGCGCTCGGTCAGCGTGGGCCGCGGGAAGGCGGTGAGGATGATCTCCGCGCCCTGCTCCTGGGCCAGCCGGGCCGTGTGGAAGGCGATGGAGGACTCGGTCAGCACGCCGGTGATCAGGACGCGCTTGCCCTCGAGGATTCCGCTCATGGTGATCAGTGACCCATTCCCAGTCCGCCGTCAACGGGAATGACGGCTCCAGTGATGTACGAGGCGTCGTCGGAGGCGAGGAAGCGCACCGCGGCGGCGACCTCGTCCGGCTGCGCGTACCGCCCGAGCGGCACCTGCGAGACGATGCCCGCCCGCTGTTCGTCGGTGAGCACCTTGGTCATGTCGGTGTCGACGAAGCCGGGCGCGACGACGTTGAAGGTGATGTTGCGCGATCCCAGCTCACGGGCGAGGGAGCGGGCGAAGCCGACCAGACCGGCCTTGGAGGCGGCGTAGTTGGCCTGCCCCGCGGAGCCGAGCAGCCCGACGACCGAGGAGACGAGGACGACACGGCCCTTCTTGGCGCGGAGCATGCCGCGGTTGGCGCGCTTGACGACGCGGAAGGCTCCGGTGAGGTTGGTGTCGACGACCGAGGTGAAGTCCTCCTCGGTCATGCGCATCAGGAGCTGGTCCCGGGTGATGCCGGCGTTGGCGACCAGGACCTCGACGGGACCGTGCTTCTCCTCGATCTCCTTGTAGGCCTGTTCCACCTGCTCGCTGTCGGTGATGTCGCACCTGACGGCGAGGAAGCCCTCGGGCGGCTCGCCCGAGCGGTACGTGATCGCGACCTTGTCGCCGGCGTCGGCGAACGCGCGGGCGATGGCGAGGCCGATGCCCCGGTTGCCTCCAGTGACGAGAACCGAGCGGCTCAACGGATCACCCTTTCGATAGCGTGTGGTACTCCGCCCGAACACCGGTTGACCGGCGGCGATTGGCAGGCGGCTTCCCCGGAAACCTATCGGTCCCGGCCCGCGCCCGGAGAATCGGGCGCCGACAGTGGCGCACGGAACACGCTGTCGGGTCCCTACAGAAACGCGGCCCCGGGTGCGCGGACGCCCCCGCCGGCGCGGCCGGCCCCGTGGCCGCGGGGGCGCGGACGCGACATGATGCGGTCCGGCCGGTCCTCACCGCGCCGGAGGCCGCCGCGCCGGGCGGTGCCCGGCGGGCCGCGCGCACCACGGCGCGGTGACCGACGTCCCCGAACCCGACAGCTCCACCCGTCCGGCGGCTCCACGTCAGGCGGACCCCGCACGCGGCGGCCCCGCGCACCCACCGCTCCGTCCCCGACAGCCCCGGTATCCGCCGGTCCCGTATCCGACAGCCCCGTACCCGACCGGTCACGTCGACAGAAAGAGACGCTGGTGCCCCACCCCATCGACGAAGCCTTCACGGCACTGCCCCTGCGCCACCTCGCCGACGCCGCGCTCGCCCGGGCGCGGGCGCTCGGGGCCGAGCACGCCGACTTCCGCCTGGAGCGGGTGCGCAGCGCCTCCTGGCGGCTGCGGGACGCCCGGCCCGCCGGCTCCTCGGACACCACCGACCTGGGCTACGCGGTGCGCGTGGTGCACGGCGGGGCCTGGGGCTTCGCCTCGGGCGTGGACCTCACCCCGGACGCCGCCGCACGGGTGGCCTCGCAGGCGGTGGCGATGGCCCGGCTGTCGGCCGGGGTGATCCGGGCCGCCGGGTCCCGGGAGCGGGTGGAGCTGGCCGACGAGCCGGTGCACGCCGACCGGACGTGGGTCTCGTCCTACGTGACCGACCCGTTCGCCGTGCCCGACGCGGAGAAGTCGGCGCTGCTGGCCGACCGGAGCGCGCGCCTGCTGGCGGCCGACGGGGTCGACCACGTGGACGCCTCCCTGATGGCCGTGCGCGAGAACAAGTTCTATGCCGACACCGCCGGGACCTCGACCACGCAGCAGCGGGTGCGGGTGCACCCGGCGCTGACCGCGATGTCGGTGGACGGCTCCAGCGGCGAGTTCGACTCCATGCGGACGCTGGCGCCGCCGGCCGGGCGGGGCTGGGAGTACCTGACCGGCACCGGCTGGGACTGGGACGCGGAGCTGGCCGTGATGCCGGAGCTGCTGGCGGAGAAGATGCGCGCGCCGAGCGTCGAGCCGGGCCCGTACGACCTGGTGGTGGACCCGTCGAACCTGTGGCTGACCATCCACGAGTCCGTCGGCCACGCCACCGAGCTGGACCGCGCCCTCGGCTACGAGGCCGCCTACGCGGGCACGTCCTTCGCCACCTTCGACCGGCTGGGCACCCTGCGGTACGGCTCGGAGCTGATGAACGTCACCGGCGACCGGACCGCCGAGCACGGGCTCGCGACCGTCGGGTACGACGACGAGGGCGTCGCGGCGCAGTCCTGGGACCTGGTGCGGGACGGCACCCTGGTCGGCTACCAGACGGACCGGCGGATCGCCCGGCTCACCGGGCTGGGGCGGTCCAACGGGTGCGCCTACGCCGACTCCCCCGCCCATGTGCCGGTGCAGCGGATGGCGAACGTGTCGCTGCGGCCCGATCCGGGCGGGCTGTCGACGGAGGACCTGATCGGCGGCGTGGACCGGGGGATCTACGTGGTCGGGGACCGCTCGTGGTCCATCGACATGCAGCGCCACAACTTCCAGTTCACCGGCCAGCGGTTCTTCCGGATCGAGAACGGGCGGCTGGCCGGCCAGCTCCGGGACGTGGCCTACCAGGCGACGACCACGGACTTCTGGGGTTCCATGGCGGCCGTCGGGGGCCCGCGCACCTATGTCCTGGGCGGCGCCTTCAACTGCGGCAAGGCCCAGCCCGGACAGGTCGCGGCCGTGTCCCACGGCTGCCCGTCCGCCCTCTTCCGGGGCGTCGGCGTCCTGAACACCACGCGGGAGGCGGGACGATGAGCGCGCGCCCCTCGACCGGACGGGTGCCCGGCGGCCGCCGCCGCCCGGAGCGGCACAGTTCCCACACCACGCAGGAGGCGGGCCGATGAGCAGGCGGACGTCCAGGGCCGGCGCGGCCGACGCGCCGCACGAGACCGTCGAGCGGGCGCTGGAGCTGTCCCGGGCGGACGGCTGCGTCGTGATCGCGGAGGAGCACTCCGGCGTCAATCTGCGCTGGGCGGGGAACACGCTGACCACCAACGGGGTCACCCGGGGGCGCGGGCTGACGGTCGTCGCGACCGTCGGCGGCCGGGAGGGCACCGCGTCCGGGGTCGTGTCGCGGTCGGCGGTGACCCGGGACGAGCTGGAGCCGCTGGTGCGGGCCGCCGAGGCCGCCGCGCGGGGCGCCGGTCCGGCTGAGGACGCGCGGCCGCTGGTCGCGGACGTGCCGGTGTCGCCCGGTTTCACGGGGCCGCCCGCCGAGACCTCCCCGGCGGTGTTCGACCGCTTCGCGCCCGCCCTCGGGGAGGCGTTCGCCCGTGCCCGGGCGGGCGGCCGGGAGCTGTACGGCTTCGCCCACCACCAGCTGACCTCGACGTACCTGGGCACGTCGACCGGGCTGCGGCTGCGGCACGACCAGCCGACCGGGACGCTGCAGCTGAACGCCAAGTCGCCGGACCGCACCCGCTCGGCCTGGGCGGGGCGCTCCACCCGGGACTTCACCGACGTGGACCCGGTGGCGCTCGACGCCGAGCTGGCCGTGCGGCTGGGCTGGGCCGCGCGGCGGGTGGACCTGCCGGCGGGCCGGTACGAGACGCTGCTGCCGCCGACGGCCGTGGCGGACCTGCTGATCTACCAGTCCTGGTCGGCCTCGGGCCGGGACGCGGCGGAGGGCCGCACGGTCTTCTCCCGGCCGGGCGGCGGCACCCGCCTGGGCGAGCGCCTGGCCGGGCTGCCGCTGACCCTGCGCAGCGATCCGGACGAACCGGGGCTGGAGTGCGCGCCCTTCGTGGTGGCGCACTCCTCCGGCGGGGACGAGTCGGTGTTCGACAACGGGCTGCCGGTGACGGCGACGGACTGGATCTCCCGGGGCGAGCTGAACCGGCTGACCACCACCCGGCACAGCGCCGGGCTGACCGGGCTGCCGGTGGCCCCGGCCGCCGGGAACCTGATCCTGGACGGCGGCGGCGACCGCTCGACCGGGGAGATGGTGGCCGCCACGGAGCGGGGGCTGCTGCTGACCTGCCTCTGGTACATCCGCGAGGTGGACCCGGCGACCCTGCTGCTGACGGGGCTGACCCGGGACGGGGTGTACCTGGTCGAGAACGGCGAGGTGACCGGCGAGGTGAACAACTTCCGGTTCAACGAGTCCCCGGTGGACGTGCTGGGCCGGGCCACCGAGGCGGGGCGCACCGAGCGGACGCTGCCCCGGGAGTGGGCCGACTACTTCACCCGGGCGGCGATGCCCGCGCTGCGGGTCCCGGAATTCAACATGAGCTCCGTCAGCCAGGGCGTATAACCTCGTAGGCGGTCCGGCGGGCCGGTCGCGCGGGGGTCCCGCGCCGCTCCGGCCGCCGGGCGCCGCCGGGGCGATCCCCCGGGGCCGCCCCGGACACCGCCGGACCGCCGCCCCGGGCAGCAGTGCCCAGGGGGCGGCGGGAGCCATCGAACCGAAGACCACCGAGGAGACAAGAGAACCGTGACGGACATCGTCGACGAGCTGAAGTGGCGCGGGCTGTTCGCCCAGTCCACCGACGAGGACGCCCTGCGCAAGGCGCTCGCGGACGGTCCGGTCACCTTCTATTGCGGCTTCGACCCGACCGCGCCGTCGCTGCACGTGGGGCATCTGGTGCAGGTGCTCACGGTGCGCCGGCTCCAGCGGGCCGGTCACCGGCCGCTGGCGCTGGTCGGCGGGGCCACCGGGCAGATCGGTGACCCCCGGCCGACGGCGGAGCGCACCCTGAACCCGCCGGAGACCGTGGCGGGCTGGGTGGACCGGCTGCGCGGCCAGATCGAGCCGTTCCTGTCCTTCGAGGGCGAGAACGCGGCCGTGATGGTCAACAACCTGGACTGGACGGCGGGGCTGTCCGCGATCGAGTTCCTGCGGGACATCGGCAAGCACTTCCGCGTCAACAAGATGCTGACCAAGGACTCGGTCGCCCGGCGGCTGGAGTCCTCCGAGGGCATCAGCTACACGGAGTTCAGCTACCAGCTCCTCCAGGCGATGGACTTCCTCCAGCTCTACCGCCGCTACGGCTGCACCCTCCAGCAGGGCGGCAGCGACCAGTGGGGCAACCTCACCGCGGGCCTGGACCTGCTGCACCGGCTGGAGCCGGCGGCCACCGTCCACGCCTACGCGACGCCGCTGATGACGAAGGCGGACGGCACCAAGTTCGGCAAGACCGAGGGCGGCGCCGTCTGGCTCGACCCGGAGATGACGACGCCGTACGCCTTCTACCAGTTCTGGCTGAACGTGGACGACCGGGACATCTCGGGCTACTCGCGGATCCTGTCCTTCCGCCCGCGTGCCGAACTGGAGGAGCTGGAGCTGCGGACGGCCGAGCGCCCGCAGGCCCGCGCGGCGCAGCGCGCGCTGGCCGAGGAGCTGACCACGCTGGTGCACGGCGCGGACCAGACGGCCGCGGTGATCGCCGCCTCCCGGGCGCTGTTCGGGCAGGGCGACCTCGCGGAGCTGGACGAGCGGACGCTGGCGGCGGCGCTCTCCGAGCTGCCGCACATCCGGGTCGCCGAGCCGGGTCCGGTCGTCGACCTGTTCAGCGAGGTCGGGCTGGTCGCCAGCAAGTCCGCCGCGCGCCGCACGGTCAAGGAGGGCGGCGCCTACGTGAACAACGCCAAGGTCACCGCCGAGGACGCCGTCCCCGCCGCCGGGGACCTGCTGCACGGCCGCTGGCTGGTGCTGCGGCGCGGGAAGAAGAACCTGGCCGCGGTGGAGGTCACGGGCGGCTGAGCGCCCTGACCGCACGGGCCGCCCGGGCCGCCCGGACCGCCCGGACCGCGGGCGGCGCACGGCGGGTCCGCGCACGGCGGCGGGGGCGGCCGGGGAGCACCGGAGGGTGCCTCCCGGCCGCCCCCGCCGTGACGGCGGGCCGGTGTCGTCGGCCGGTCAGGCCCGCTCGCGCCGCCTGTTGCCCCGCACGGCCACGTAGGCGGCGTCGCCGACCGCCACGATGATGATCGCGGCCACCAGCTGGAAGAGGTGGCGCCACCAGTCGATGCCGGAGGTCGCCGCGACGCCGAAGCCACGCGCGACCGCGTTGCCGACGACGGCGCCGAGCATGCCGAAGATGGTGGTCAGCCACAGCGGGCTGTGCTGCTTGCCCGGGATGATCGCCTTGGCGATGATCCCCAGCACGAACCCGACGATGATCGCCCACAACCAGCCCATGTGCTGCCTCCTTCGCGACGTACGGCGTACGGCTCGCCCGCTGCGCGAGCGGTACGGACCACTGTCCGGCCGTCATGCGAACGGCGCACCCCGGCCGCGCCCGGACGGAGTACCCCGGCGCGCCCCCGCACCCGCCGCGGGCCGCCGCGCCCGGCCCCGGTCTCGTGGGGTGCCCGGCGGCGGCGTACCGTGGTGCCGTCCGGGCCCGGCGTCCCCGAGCGGCGCGGACGGAAGCGGGGCGGGGAGAGAGCGATGCGGGCGGTTGGTGGACGTGATGCGGAAGCGGAGTGAGGGCCGGAACGCCGAGGTGTTCCGGATCACCGGGGCGCGCACGGGCCTCCAGGAGGACGTGCGCAAACGCCAGCGCCGGTACGTGGTGTCGATGTCCGTCCGCACGGTTTCGGTCATCCTCGCCGCCTGCCTCTGGGGCGTGGAACGGCATGTCGCGCTCGTGGCCCTGGTGCTGGGCGCGGTGCTCCCGTACATCGCGGTGGTGGTCGCCAACGCGGGCCGGGAGAACACCCCGGGGCTGCCGACGACGTTCGTGACGGCCCCGCCGCCGCCCATGATCACGGGGCCGGAGGGCGACGGCGGACCGTCCGGCGCGGCCGGCGCACAGGGTGCGCAGGGGCCGGTGCCGGGCGCGCGGAGCGAGCCCGGGAACGGGGTCTGAGGGTGCCCGGAACGGCCCGGGGCGGGCGTCGGTTCCGCGCCATGCTCAGGAACAGCTCAAATCAATCGGGCAGTTCCAGTGCCGGGCGGCGGGTGACCCGTGACATACTTCGTACGCGCTCCGCATCCCCCGTCGGAGCGACGGACCGACGCCGGGCAGCTCCCCCCGTGGCTGCCCGGCGTCGCCTTTTTCCCCGGGCGTTTTCCCTCAGTTGCGAGACGAACCTGTGAGTGACGAGACCTCCCCCATCTGCTCGGCCAAGGGCTGCCGGACGGCCGCCGTGTGGGTGCTGGCGTGGAACAACCCGAAGATCCACACCCCCGAGCGCCGCAAGACCTGGCTGGCCTGCGAGGAGCACCGGGAGCACCTGTCCTCGTTCCTCGGGGTGCGCGGCTT
This sequence comes from Streptomyces sp. NPDC107521, assembly GCF_055598485.1. NCBI lineage: Bacteria > Bacillati > Actinomycetota > Actinomycetes > Kitasatosporales > Streptomycetaceae > Streptomyces > Streptomyces sp. NPDC107521. The sequence goes on along the minus strand of NZ_JBVKAT010000001.1, from coordinate 702,814 downwards.
CCTCAAGGACGTGGTCACCCTGGCGGACTGGGAGTCCGGGGACGCCGCGCCCGGCGTCTGAGGACCGCCCCGCGGCCCCCGGCGGCGGGGTGTCCGCGCACGGACGGATGTCCGGGCGGGCGCCCGCCGGGGACCACCCTGCACCCCCGCCTCCGCACCGGTCGCACCGTCAGCCCCCGATCGAGGACATCGGGCGGTCCGGCTGGACGAAGGACGGGTCGTCCAGGCCCGCCCCCGCCTTCTTGCCCCACATGGCCCCGCGCCACAGCGCGGCGATCTCCTCGTCGGCGGCGCCGGAGCGCAGGGCGCCGCGCAGATCCGTCTCCTCCCGGGCGAACAGGCAGGTGCGCACCTGGCCGTCGGCGGTCAGCCGGGTCCGGTCGCAGGCGGCGCAGAACGGGCGGGTGACGGAGGCGATGACGCCGACCCGGTGGGGGCCGCCGTCGACCGTCCAGCGCTCCGCGGGGGCGGAGCCGCGCTCCCCCGAGTCCTCGGGGGTCAGCTCGAAGCGGGTGCGCAGCGCGGCCAGGATGTCGCCCGCGGTGACCATGCCCTCGCGCTTCCAGCCGTGCTGGGCGTCCAGCGGCATCTGCTCGATGAAGCGCAGCTCGTAGCCCTGCTCCACGGCCCAGGCCAGCAGGTCGGGGGCCTCGTCGGCGTTGAGCCCGGGCATCAGGACCGCGTTGACCTTGACCGGGGTCAGTCCGGCGGCGCGGGCGGCGGCGAGTCCGTCGAGGACGTCCTGGTGGCGGTCCCGTCGGGTGAGGGTCCTGAAGACGCCGGGGCGCAGCGTGTCCAGGGAGACGTTGACCCGGTCCAGACCCGCCTCGCGCAGGGCGGCGGCGGTGCGCCCCAGGCCGATGCCGTTGGTGGTCAGGGACATCCGGGGGCGGGGGGCGAGGGCGGCGACGCGGGCGACGATGCCGGTCAGCCCGGGGCGCAGCAGCGGCTCGCCGCCGGTGAAGCGGACCTCCTCGACGCCGAGGGTGGTGACCGCGATGCCGATGAGGCGGACGATCTCGTCGTCGGTGAGCAGCTCCGGTCTGGTCAGCCACCGCAGCCCCTCCTCGGGCATGCAGTAGGTGCAGCGCAGATTGCAGCGGTCGGTCAGCGAGACCCGGAGGTCCGTCGCGACGCGGCCGTGGGTGTCGATGAGCACGGGGCCCCCTCCTCTACGCGGTTCGGTGGAGCGCACGGTCTCCCCCCGACGTCTTCGAGCCTACGCGAGGGGACCGACAACGGCAGGGGGCCGGGCTCCCGGCCCGGGACGCGGGCGGGCCGCGGAATGCTCCGCGACCCGGCCGCGCGCCCCCGTGGAGAGGTGGCTCAGTGGGCGCCGGTGCCGGTCAGGGACCGGACCTCCAGCTCCGCGTACTTGGCCTCGTCGGGCTTCTCCTTGGACAGGACGGTGCCGAGCCAGCCCATCAGGAAGCCGAACGGGATGGAGATGATGCCCGGGTTCTTCAGCGGGAACCAGGCGAAGTCCACGCCGGGGAACATCGCCTTGGGGTCGCCGGAGACGACGGGCGAGAACAGCACCAGGCCGACGGCGACGATCAGGCCGCCGTAGATCGACCAGAGGGCGCCCTGGGTGGTGAACCTCTTCCAGAACAGGCTGTAGAGGAGGGTGGGCAGGTTGGCGGAGGCGGCGACCGCGAAGGCGAGGGCGACCAGGCCGGCCACGTTGAGGTCGCGGGCGAGGGCGCCGAGCGCGATGGAGACGATGCCGATGAACACCGTCGCCCAGCGGGCGGCGCGGACCTCCTCGGAGCCGGTGGCCTGGCCCTTGCGGATGACGTTGGCGTAGATGTCGTGCGCGAAGGACGAGGAGGAGGCGAGGGTCAGGCCCGCGACCACGGCGAGGATGGTGGCGAAGGCCACCGCCGAGATGCTGGCGAGCAGGACCGCGCCCCAGGTGGAGTCGACGCCGCCGACGTGCAGGGCGAGCAGCGGGGCCGCCGTGTTGCCGGAGGGGTTGGAGGCGGTGATCTCCTCGGGCCCGATGAGCGCGGCGGCGCCGAAGCCGAGCGCGATGGTCATCAGGTAGAAGGCGCCGATGATGCCGATGGCCCAGTTCACGGACTTACGGGCGGCCTTGGCGTTGGGCACGGTGTAGAAGCGGATCAGGATGTGCGGCAGTCCGGCGGTGCCGAGGACCAGGGCGACGCCGAGGGAGATGAAGTCCAGCTTGGAGGTCCCGGTGGCGCCGTACTGGAGGCCGGGCTCCAGGAAGGCGGCGCCCTTGCCGCTGTTCTCGGCGGCCGTGCCGAGCAGGTCGGAGATGTTGAAGTCGAACTTCAGCAGCACCAGGAAGGTGATCAGGAGGGTGCCGCCGATCAGCAGCACGGCCTTGACCATCTGGACCCAGGTGGTGCCCTTCATGCCGCCGATGGTGACGTAGACGATCATCAGGACGCCGACCAGGGCGACGATGAGGACCTTGCCCGCGTCGGAGGTGATGCCGAGCAGCAGGGAGACGAGGACGCCCGCGCCGGCCATCTGGGCGAGCAGGTAGAAGATCGACACGACGATGGTCGAGGTGCCGGCGGCGGTGCGCACGGGCCGCTGGCGCATCCGGTAGGCGAGGACGTCGCCCATGGTGTAGCGGCCGGAGTTGCGCAGCGGCTCGGCGACCAGCAGCAGGGCGACCAGCCAGGCGACGAGGAAGCCGATGGAGTAGAGGAAGCCGTCGTAGCCGAACAGGGCGATGGCGCCCGCGATGCCGAGGAAGGACGCCGCGGACATGTAGTCGCCGGAGACGGCGAGTCCGTTCTGGAAGGCGCTGAACTGCCGTCCGCCCGCGTAGAAGTCGGCCGCGTCCTTGGTCTGGCGGCCCGCCCACACGGTGATGACGAGGGTCGCGAGGACGAACAGCGCGAACAGGGTGATGATCAGCGGCCGGTGCTCGCTCGCCTTGTTGGCGGCGAGGTCGACGGCGAGAAAGGTGTGCTGCGCGGTGCTCATGCGCCGCCCTCCATCCGGGACTTGATGGCGTCGGCCTTGGGGTCGAGCTTCGCGGCGGCGTGCCGCGAGTACCACCAGGCGATGAGGAACGTGGTGACGAACTGGGCCAGGCCGAACACGAGGGCGACGTTGATGTTGCCGAAGACCTTGGTGCCCATGAAGCCGCCCGCGTAGTTGGACAGCATCACGTAGAGCAGGTACCAGAGGACGAACGCGATCGTCAGCGGGAAGGAGAAGGAACGGAAGGAGCGGCGCAGTTCGCCGAACTCCTCGCTCCGCTGCACTTCGGAGAACTCCTCGGCGGCGGGCAGTCGGTGATGCTCTTGCGAGGGGGGCGGTGCGTCGGTGGCCACGGAGTCTCCTCGTACGACGGACATGACAGCTGGGACCTCGGTCTTCCTGCGGGAGCCGGTCGCTCTCGGCTCCCTGTCCAACGACACGGCGCTGCCCGGGGACCGGTTCAACTCCCCCCGCACTTTCCGAAGTCACCCGTGGCGGGTCATTGCTGGCCGGCGAGTGGGGAAGATAGCTTCACCCTGCACAGTGACGTCATGTACCTGCCCGAGCACGAACCGTGCGGCGGGCCGGTGTCGCTTCGGATGATGTGGAGACCCCATGCTTCCTCTGCGTTCCAGACGGCGGCTCGCCCTCGCCGTGCCGGTCGTCCTGTCGCTGACCGCGTCGCTCGGCCTCCTTCCGGCCACCGCCGCGTCGGCCGCCCCGGCGGCCCGGGCCGCCGCCGGAAGCGGGTCCGAGGGCATGGCGGAGGGCATCGCCGGACGTGGGACCGAGGGCGCGGCGGAGGGCGCCGGGACCCTGTCGTACGTCGTCAACACGGCCACCGACCGCGCCACGGTCGCCTCGGTGAAGCGGGCGGTCACCGCGGCGGGCGGCACCCTGATCGCCTCCTACGACACCATCGGCGTCCTCGTCGCCCACTCCGCCGCCCCCGGCTTCGGCGCGGCGCTGCGCGCCACCCGCGGGGTGGCGTCGGCGGGCGCCACCCGCACCGCGCCGCTGGCGCCCGCCGCGACGACCGGCGAGGGCGAGGCCCGGGTGCTCACCGCGGCGGAGGCCGCGCGGACGGCGGCGGCTTCGCGGGCCGCGGGCGCGGGCGAGCCGCTGGAGGCCGACCAGTGGGACCTGCGCGCGATCGGCGCCGACCGGGCGGCCCGGATCAACCCCGGCAGCCGCGACGTCACCGTCGCCGTGATCGACACCGGGGTGGACGACACCCATCCCGACCTCGCCCCGAACTTCTCCCCCGCCCAGTCCGCGAGCTGCGCCGGCGGCACGGCGGACACCCGCGAGGACGCCTGGCGCCCCTACACGCCCGCCGCCTACCACGGCACCCATGTCGCCGGGGAGATAGCCGCCGCCCGCAACGGGACCGGCGTGGCCGGGGTCGCGCCGGGCGTGCGGATCGCCTCCATCAAGGTGAGCGAGCCGGACAGCGGACTGTTCCTCCCCGAGAACGTGGTCTGCGCCTTCGTGTTCGCCGCCGACCACGGCGTGGAGATCACCAACAACAGCTACTACGTGGACCCCTGGCTCTACAACTGCATGGACGATCCGGACCAGCGGGCCGTCGTCGACGCGGTGAACCGGGCCCAGTCCTACGCCGGGCGCCGGGGCGTCCTGCACCTCGCCTCGGCCGGCAACTCCGCCCACGACCTGGCCTCCCGCGCCCTCACCGACACCTCCAGCCCCAACGACTCGACCCCGGTGCCCCGCACCGTCGACCCGCACCTGTGCTACGACGTGCCGACCCAGCTTCCCGGCGTCGTCACGGTCAGCGCGACGGGCGCGAAGTCCGAGAAGTCGTACTACTCCTCGTACGGCAGGGGCGTCGTGGACGTCGCGGCCCCGGGCGGCGACCGGCGGTACCAGATCCCGGACACCCCGTCCGCGGACGGGCGGATCCTGTCCACCATGCCGGGCGGCGGGTACGGCTTCCTCCAGGGCACCTCGATGGCCTCGCCGCACGCCGCGGGCGTCGCCGCGCTGATCAGGTCGCGGTACCCGCACGCCACCCCGGCCCAGGTCCGGGCGCTGCTCGGGGCCCGGGCGGACCGGACGGCCTGCCCCGCCCTGTACGACCAGGACGGCGACGGCGTGCCGGACGCGCGGTGCGAGGGCGGCCGGGGGGCCAACGGCTTCTACGGCGCCGGGATCGTCGACGCCCTGCGCGCGGTGAGGTGACCCGCGCGCACCGCCCCGCACCCGTGGCGCGGTGACCACCGGGCGCCGGGCGGCCCGCCCGCGGCGGGCCCCGGACAGGCCGGCCGCCCGGCTCCCCTTTTCTCCCTCACCCTCCGTCTCCGCCCTCTTCTCCCCTCCGGACGCGGCGGTCACCCGTTCCTCCCGGCCGCCGCCCCGGCTCCTCTCCCCGCTTCCTCTCCCCCCCCCGTCCGGCCGTTCCCGGCCGGACCCGACGTCCCGGTGCTCCGGGCCCGGCCGGTCCCGACGTCCGGCCCCCGGACCACCGTTCCCCGCCCCTTTCCCGACCGAACCGGAGATTCCGTACATGACTGCGCTCCTCTCACGCCACCGCCGTGCCCTCGCCCTCCCGCTCGGCATGGTGACGGCCACGGCCCTGGCGGTGCTGCCCGGCGTCCAGGCGTCCGCCGCCGGGGCCCCGGCCGCCCCCGGGACCACGGCGGCCCCGTTCAGCTACGTCGTCAACCTCCGTACGGCCAAGGCCCCTTCGGCCGAGATCGAGCGGGGGATAGCCCGGGCCGGGGGCACGATCGTGACGTCGTACGACCGGATCGGCGTCGTGGTCGTCCGCTCGGCCGCCCCCGGCTTCGCCGCCGCCGTCCGCGCGGTGCGCGGTGTGGAGTCGGCGGGCGCCACCCGCACCGCCCCGCTGCCCTCGGCCGCGACGACCGACATGGGCGCGCCCCGGGTGCTCACCGCCGGGGAGGCGGCGAAGGCCGGGGCCACCGGGGACCAGGACCCGCTGGAGCCGCTCCAGTGGGACCTGCCGGCCATCAAGGCCGACAAGGCGCACCGGAAGTCGCTGGGCAGCAGCCGGGTGACCGTCGCCGTGATCGACACGGGCGTCGACGACACCCACCCGGACATCGCGCCCAACTTCGACCGCGCGGCATCGGTGAACTGCGTGACCGGCAAGCCCGACACCACCGACGGCGCCTGGCGGCCGGGCGCGTCCGAGAGCCCCCACGGCACGCACGTCGCCGGGGAGATCGCCGCCGCCAAGAACGGCATCGGCATGACCGGTGTGGCCCCCGGGGTGAAGGTGTCCGGCATCAAGGTGTCCAACCCGGACGGCTACTTCTACACCGAGGCCGTGGTGTGCGGCTTCATGTGGGCCGCCGAGCACGAGGTCGACGTGACCAACAACAGCTATTACACCGACCCCTGGTACTTCAACTGCGACGACGACCCCGACCAGAAGGCCCTGGTCGAGGCCGTCTCCCGGGCCTCGCGGTACGCGGAGCGCAAGGGCGCGGTCAACGTCGCCGCGGCCGGCAACGAGAACCTCGACTTCGCCTCCCGCACGCTCACCGACTCCACCTCCCCGAACGACTCCACCCCCGGCGACCGGGTGGTCGACCTGTCCCGGTGCTTCGACATCCCGACCCAGCTCCCGGGCGTGGTGACGGTCTCGGCGACCGGTGCCAAGGGCGTCAAGTCGTCGTACTCCAACTACGGCCGGGGCGTCATCGACATCACCGCGCCCGGCGGCGACTCGACGGTTTACCAGACCCCGGCGCCGCCCGCGACCAGCGGTCTGATCCTGGGCACGCTGCCCGGCGGCCAGTGGGGCTACATGGCCGGTACGTCGATGGCGGCGCCGCACGTCGCGGGCGTGGCCGCGCTGATCAAGTCCCGCTACCCGCACGCGCCCGCCGCCATGGTGAAGGCGAAGCTGTTCGCCCAGGCCGACGCTCTCGCCTGCACCGACCCGTACGACATCAACGGCGACGGCCGGATCGACGCGGTGTGCGAGGGCCCGAAGAACCGCAACGGCTTCTACGGCCGGGGCATGGCCGACGCCCTGGACGCCGTGACCCGCTGACCCGCCTGCCGGCCCACTGACCGGCCGGGCGGCGCCGCCCACGCGCACGGGACGGCCCGGGGCGACCACCCCGGACCGTCCCGCGTCCGCGTCCGCGCCCCCGGCCCGCCCGGGTCCGGCACCGGACTGCCGGATGGTGACCTTCCAGGAGGTCGCAATGGGATGTTATGCACCGACTCGCCCCCCGTTTTCCCCTCGGGAACTTGCCCGGTTCCGGGCGGGCTGGTGAAGATCCTGCGGTGACCTCGATACCCCCCTCGTCCCGGTCCACCGGCTCCGGGCGGCACGCGCGGCCCTCCGGCACCGGCCGGGCCGTGGCCGTCCTGGTCCTCGTGGCCCTGGGCGCGCTGATCCCCGTGCTCGGCCCCTCCCCCGCCCTGCACGGCACCGGGGAGGCCGAGGCACCGGGCACCGGCGGCATCGCCCTGCTGCGCGCGGTGCTCTTCGCGGCGCTGGCCGTCCCCCTGGGGGAGCTGTTCGTGCTCCGGCTGGCCCGCACCCTCCCCGGCGCCCCCGCCGTGCGGCCCTCCTCCTGGGCGCGGCCGGCCGCCGTCGCGGGTTTCCTCGCCGCCCTGGGGCTCGCGTCGGTCGTGGCCACCGGCAACCTCGTGCCGGGCGGTGTCGCCGAGATCGACGTGGGCGGCCTCTACGAGTCCCGGGACGGCAAGCTCGCCCTGCTGGAGGTCAACGGCTTCCTCGCCGCCGGCCTGTGCGCCGGGTCGCGGCGGCCGGTCGCCCGGGTCTGGCCGCCGGCCGTGGTGATCGTCGCCGAGGCCCTGCGCGCGCACCCCACGACCGAGTACAGCCCCCTGCTCGGCTCCGGGCTGACCCTCGTCCATCTGACCTGCGCGTCCCTCTGGGTCGGCGGACTGCTGTACGCGCTGCGGATCCTGCGGCTCTGGCGGACCGCCGAGGCGGGCCCCGCCCTGCTGGGCCGCTTCGCGCGGGTGGCGGCCGGCCTGCTCGCCGCCCTCACCGCCACGGGGCTGTGCAGCACGCTGCGCCGGATGCCCGTGGACACGGTCGTGGAACAGGTGACGGACACCGCGTACGGGCGGGTGCTGCTGGCGAAGGTGCTCCTGATGGCGGCCGTCGGCGCCCTCGCCCTGTGGGCGCGGATCAGGCTGGGCCGGGCCGCCGACCCGCTGGCCGCCTGCGCCCCGGCGCGCGTGGAGGTCGTCGTCCTGGGCCTGGTGGTCGCCGTGTCGGGCCTCCTGACGGCCGTTCCGGTACCGATCCGCTGGTGACGCGCGCGCCCGGCACCCGTGACGCCACCGGCCGCCCCCGCCGCACCCCCGCTACACCCCCGCGACGCCCAGCAGCGTCCCGGCCCCGTAGGTGACCGCCATCGCCAGCGCGCCCCCCATGACGTTGCGCAGCACCGCGCGGCCCGGCGGCGCCTGGCCGAGCCGCGCGCTGCTCCACCCGGTCAGGACGAGGGCGACCAGCACACAGCCGACGGTGACGCCGAGCCGCGCCCCGGCGGGCGGCAGCACCATCGCCAGCAGGGGAAGCAGCGCGCCGACGGTGAACGCCAGGAAGCTCGCCCACGCCGCGTGCCAGGGGTTGGTCAGCGCGTCGGGGTCGATGCCGAGCTCCACGCTGGCGTGCGCCCGCAGCGCGTCCCTCCGGGTGAGCTGCACGGCCGCCTCCCGCGCCACCTCCCGGCTCAGGCCCCGGTCCGTCAGCAGGCCCACCAGTTCCGCCAGCTCGGCCTCCGGCTGCTCGCTCAGCTCCCGGCGCTCCACGGCGAGGGCGGCCCGTTCGGCGTCCCGCTGGGTGGAGACCGACACGTACTCCCCCGCCGCCATGGACAGGGAACCGGCCAGCAGCCCGGCCAGTCCCGCGGTCAGCAGGGCGGACCGGTCGCCGGTCGCCCCGGCCACGCCGACCACCAGCCCGGCGGTCGAGACGATGCCGTCGTTGGCACCGAGCACCGCCGCCCGCAGCCAGTTGAGCCGGGTGCCGAGGGCACCGCCGCGGGCCTCTTCGCTCGTGGGTTCCGTCACACCCGGGAGAATGCCACCGCGGCGCCCGCGCGTCCCGCACCGACGCTCCACCGCCGCCCCGGGCGCCGACCGTCCGGCAACCGGCCGAACCCGTCCGGAACTTGACGGTGCGACCGGCCCGGCGGGCGTGGCGGGCACCTGTGGGGCGGCGCTGTCGCCGGGGGCCCGTATCCTCATGGACCATGTTCGCAGACCGTACGACCGCAGCGCCGTCCGCCACGGCGTGGCCGACCGCGTACCCCCAGGGGTATGCCGTCGTCGACGTGGAGACCACCGGCCTGGCCCGCCACGACCGCATCATCTCGGCGGCCGTCTACCGGCTGGACGCCCGCGGCGAGGTCGAGGACCACTGGTACACGCTGGTCAACCCCGAGCGGGATCCGGGCCCGGTGTGGATACACGGTCTGACCAGCGACGCGCTCGAAGGGGCGCCCCTCTTCCGGGAGGTGGCCGGGGAGTTCGCGGAGCGGCTCGACGGGCGGGTGCTCGTCGCCCACAACGCCGTCTTCGACTGGCAGATGATCGCCCGCGAGTACGCCCGCGCGCAGGGGCGCGCCCCGGTGCGGCAGCGGCTGTGCACCATCGCCCTCTCCAAGGAGCTGGGGCTGCCGCTGCCCAACCACAAACTGGAGACGCTGGCCGCCCACTTCGGCGTCGTCCAGCGGCGGGCGCACCACGCGCTGGACGACGCGAGGGTGCTGGCGGAGGCCTTCCGGCCGAGCCTGACCGCCGCGGCGGCGGGCGGGGTGCGGCTGCCGCTGCACGAGTGCCTTCCGCTGACGGAGTGGTCGGACGCGCCGCCGCCCCGGATCGGCGCGCAGGGCGGCCACGGGGGCCGGGGGCCGACCGGCTGGCGCCCCTCCCGCAAGCGGCCCGCCTGCCCCCATCCCAACCCCGGCCGGTACCAGGAGGGCGGGCGGCTCAGGCAGGGGATGCGGGTGGCCTTCTCGGGCGACACCTCCGTGGAGCGCGATCTGCTGGAGGACCGCGCCACGGAGGCCGGGCTGCACGTCGCGACCAGCCTGTCCCGGCTGACCAGCCTGCTGGTGACCAACGACCCGGACTCGGGCACCTCCAAGGTGGTACGGGCCCGGCAGTACGGCACCCCGGTGGTGGACGAGGCGGCCTTCGGGCAGCTCCTGCGCGACGTGGAACCGGCGGCGGGCGGCTGAGCCGGGAGCGTCCGGACGGCCGAGGGCGGACGCCCAGGGGGCCGGGCGGGCGGCGACGTCCGTCGGCACGAGCGGGGCGGCGGGCGGCCGGGGACGGTACGGCCCGGGGGCGGAGGCCGCGCCCGGGGCCGGGCGGTGTGGCCGGAGCAGGGCCGGTGTGGCCGGAGCAGGGCCGGGCCGACTTGGCCCGGCGTACGGAGGGCGGGACGTCGGGAGGCACGGCGGCGGGAGGAGTTGCCGTGGCAGCCTCGCGCGGGCCCGCCCCGCTCGGCGCCCGGCGGAGGACGCCGGGTTCGTCCCGCACCGGCGCCGGGCGGCGCGGCGGGCCCCGCCGGGCGGCCGGAGGGGAAGGGGCGGCCGCCGGTGCGGCCGGGGAGCGGACGGCCGGTCAGGCGGCGGAGCCGACCTTGTCCACGATGCCCGCCTTGCCCTCCGCGCGGGCGCAGTGGGCGCCGCAGTACCACTGGCCGTCCGCCTCGACGCCCTGGCCGATGATCTGCACCCGGCAGTGCTCGCAGAGCGGGGCCATGCGGTGGATCGCGCACGCGAACGAATCGAAGACGTGCCGCGCGCCGTCCCGCGTCTCGACGGTGAACGCCAGTTCGTAGTCGTTTCCGCACACTTCGCAACGTGTCATGAACCGCATTCTGTGCGGCACCCGAAACCCCCGCAAGCCGGATGAAGCGGGCACTCCCGGTCCTCGGCACCGCGCTCCGGCGGGACCGCGCACCGACGGCACGCCCACGCCGCCCGGCCCGTGCCCGGCCCGTGCCCGGCCGCAGCCGCGCGCACCCGGCGCCGGGTTCCGCCCGCCGTCCGCCGCCTTCCCCGGCCGCCGTCGGCGAGTCCGCCGGAAGTCCGCGCCGCCGACCGCCGCCGGGCGGGTGACCCGGCCCGGGCCGCACCCCGTACCCGTGGCGCCGCCCCGTCGCGCGAGGCCCCCGGGGCACGGGCCGCGGCGGGATTCCGGCGGGCCCCCGGGGCACGGGACCCTCCCTGAGGGGCCGTGTCCGGGCAAGGTACCGTCGACGCGTGTACCGCTTCCTCCTGTCCCGCCAGTGGGTGATCCTCACGCTGCTGGCCCTGCTGCTCATCCCCACGATGATCCGGCTGGGCTTCTGGCAGATGCACCGCTACGAGGAGCGCACCGCCCGCAACGACCTGGTCGCGCGGGCGCTCGACGCCGATCCGGTGCCGGTGGAGCGGCTGACCGCGCCCGGCCGGAGGATCGGCGGCGAGGAGCGGTACCGCACCGTGACCGCCGAGGGCCGCTTCGACACCGACCGAGAGGTCGTCGTCCGCCGCCGCACCAACGCCGACGACGCGATCGGCTACCACGTGCTGACCCCGTTCGTCCTCACCGACGGCAGGGTCCTGCTCGTCAACCGGGGCTGGATCCCCGCCGACGGCCCCAGCCAGACGGCGTTCCCGAGGATCCCCGCCCCGCCCCGGGGCGAGATCACCGTCACCGGGCGGCTGATGCCCGACGAGACGACCGCCGCGAGCGGCATCAAGGACCTGGAGGGCCTGCCCGACCGGCAGATCATGCTCATCGGCAGCGAGCGGGAGGCCGCCCGGCTGGACGCCGAGGTGCTCGGCGGATACGTCGTCCTGGCCGAGCCGAAGCCGGCCGCGGGCGGTCCCCAGCTCATCGGCAGGCCCGGCGACGAGGACTCCGCGCTGAACTTCGCCTACGCCGTCCAGTGGTGGCTGTTCGCCGCGGCCGTGCCCGTCGGCTGGTGGTTCCTGGTGCGCCGCGAGGTCCGCGACCGGGCCGCCGCGCCGGACGCCGCCCCCGACAGCGCGGAGCCCGATCCCGAGCCCGCGGCCCTGTAGGGGTTCCGCCGGGCTCGTTCCGCGGTGCGCGGATCGTCCGGGCCGACGGGCCGGGACACCGCCCCCGGACCCGGCGGTGCGCGGTGGAGGCGCCCTGGACGCCGCCCGGGGGCGACGGGGCAGGATGGGTCCATGGATCTTGGACTGAAGGACCGTGTGTACGTCGTCACCGGAGCCACCCGCGGCCTGGGCAACGCCGCCGCGCGCGAACTGGCCGCCGACGGCGCCAAGCTGGTGGTGACGGGGCGGAGCGCGGAGAGCGCGGAGCGGGCCGCCGCCGAACTGGGCCCGGACGCGGTCGGGGTGGCCGCCGACAACGCCGACCCCGGGACCGCCGCCCGGCTGGCCGCCACCGCGCGGGAGCGCTTCGGCCGCTTCGACGGGGTGCTGATCAGCGTGGGCGGGCCGCCGCCCGGGTTCGTCGCGGACATCACCGACGAGCAGTGGCGGACCGCCTTCGAGTCGGTCTTCCTGGGCGCCGTGCGGCTGGCCCGGACGGCGGCGGCGGAACTGGAGGACGGCGGGGTCATCGGCTTCGTGCTCTCCGGTTCGGTGCACGAGCCGATCGCGGGGCTGACCGTCTCCAACGGGCTGCGCCCGGGGCTCGCGGGCTTCGCCAAGTCCCTCGCGGACGAGCTGGGCCCGCGCGGCATCCGCGTCGTGGGCGTGCTGCCCGGCCGCATCGACACCGACCGGGTGCGCGAACTCGACGAGATGTCCGCCGACCCGGCGGCGACCCGGGCCGCCTCGGAGTCCCGTGTCCCGCTGCGCCGCTACGGCACCCCGCAGGAGTTCGGCCGGGCGGCGGCCTTCCTGCTCTCCCCGGCCGCCTCCTACGTCACCGGCGTCATGCTCCCCGTCGACGGCGGCCTCCGGCACGGCTTCTGACGGCGGCCCGGACGGCTCGGGGTCCGCACGGCTCGGGGGCGGCACGGCGCGAGGGCGGCACGGCGCGAGGGCCGCAAGGCTCAGGGCGGCGGCACGCGGCCGGTGCCGGGCACGGCCGGTGCCGGGCACGGCCGGTGCCGGACGGCCGCGCCGGGCGGGCCGGGAGGGGACGGCAGGCCCTGGGAGGGACCGGCCGGGCGGGGACGGGTCGGGATGGGCCGGGGTCGCCGTCCGCCGTCCGGGCGACGCGGCCGGGCGACGTGGTTCCCCGCTCGGCCCTGGGGGGCGGACCTCGGCCCGGCCGGCTCAGGTCACCCGCTCGGCCCGGTGCTTGACGCCCCGGAGGCGGACCTCCGCCGGGAGCGCGTCGAGCCCCGCCGAGGCACGGGCGTGTCCGAGGGCCCCGGTGGTGAGACCGGCCAGCGCCGTCCCGGGGTCCACCTGCGGGGCCAGGGTCAGGCGGACCCGGGTGCGCGGGGCGGTGCGCCGCCCGTTCAGCCGGACCCTGACCCCCTCGACGCCGTCGGCCCGGCCCGCCTCCCGGGCGAGTGCCTCCTCCAGCGCCCGGCCGCGCAGCACGGCGCCCTCCCCGTCACCGGTGTCCACCAGGACCTCGGCCAGCCGGCGCCGGCGCACCGCCGCGACCAGCCACCAGAGGGAGCCCAGCAGCAGGAGCGCCAGCGCCGCGAGGACCACCGGCCACCACCATCCCTCGTTCCGCCACCGGGTCCGCTCGGCCGTGCTCAGCAGCACGTCGTGCGGGCCCTGGTGGACCCACCAGGAGGGCGGGGCGGCGCCCAGTCCGACGGCCAGCACCGAGCCGCCGACGGCGAGCAGGACCAGTCCCACCAGCCCCAGCAGGACACGGTTGACGCCTCCGCGCACCGTCCTCACCCCTTCCGTCCGGGCCGCTTGACCCGCAGGGACACGGCGGGCGGCCGGGCCAGTCCCAGCCCGCGCACCGCGTCGTCGAGCACCTCGCCCAGATCGGCGCGGACCTCGTCCAGCTCCCGGAAGTGCGACCGCGCGCGGACCCGGGCCGTGCGGCGGCGCACCCGCACCCGCGCCGACTGCACCCCGGCGATCTCCATGGCCCGGTCGCGCAGCACCAGGGCGGCGGCGTCCCGGTCGAGTCCGGCGCGGACGTCGGCGTGGCCGCGGCGCATCGGCAGCAGCCGCCGCAGCCCGGGGGTGAGCGCGGTCAGCAGCAGCCACAGCCCCAGCGCGGCCGCGACGGCCGCCCCCACCCGCACCCAGATGTCGTCGAGCGGGCGCTGGTCGAGCTGCCGGGCGAGCTCGCGGCGCCAGCCGAGGGCGTCCCGCCCGGCGCGGACGGCCGCGACGTCGTAGAGGAAGGCGCCGGAGACGACCAGCAGCGGCACGGCGACGACGACGGCGGGGACGCGGCGGGCCGACCAGAAGCGGCGGGCCCGGCCGCCGTCCCCGGCCGCCGGGGGCTCGGGCGTCCGGGGCTCGGCCATCGGGGGTTCGGACGTCCGGGGGGCCGTGCCGCCGTTCTCCGGGTCGGGGCCCCGGGTGCTGCCCTCCGCGGTGCCCGGGTGGGGCCCCTCGGTGCCGTCCTCGCCGCGGCGGGGGTCGCTCACCGTGTCCTCCTCCCGGCCGCGCCGTACTCGGCCGGCGGGTGCAGCCGTTCCACCTGGACGACGACCTCCGGCACGGCCATGCCCGCCAGGGTCCGCACCCGCTGGACGATCCGGTGGCGCACCCGCCCGCAGCGGGCGCCGATGTCGGCCGGGTAGCCGAGTTCCACGTGGACGCGGACCCGGGCGGTGTCCTGGTGCACGGCGACCGAGGCGTACGGCCGTGCGGCGTCCGGCGGCAGGGGCCCGGCCGCCTCGCGCGCCGCCTGGGCGGCGATCTTGGCGACGACCCGGTCGGCGATCCTGGTGGCGCCGCGCTCGCCCGGCGGTACGGCGGCCGGGGAGTCGCGCGGCTCACGGAGCGCGCCGCTCACCGCGGTCACCGGCGGCGGTCGTCGCGCGAGCGGAAGAAGTCCCCGGGTTCCAGATCGCCCGCCAGGAACCGGCCGGCGACGAACCCGACGGCGCCCAGCGCCGCCACCAGCAGAAAGGCACCGAATCCGCCGAAGTACCCGGCGAAGCCCAGTGCCATGCCGGCGATCATGCCGGCCAGGGCCATGCTCATGGTGCGCTCTCCTCGGTGCGTCCGCGTGCGGTGCCGGTCGGGATCACTGGATCCGCGGTTCCGGCTCCTCGTCCTCCTCGTCGGGGAGCTTGACGTCGCTCACCGCGATGTTCACCTCGACGACCTCCAGGCCGGTCATCCGCTCCACCGCCGCCACCACGTTCTCCCGCACCTCGCGGGCCACGTCGGAGATCGACACGCCGTACTCGACGACGATCTCCAGATCGAGCGCCGTCTGCTTCTCCCCCACCTCGGCCTTCACCCCGCGCGTCACCGACTTCGTGCCGCCGGGCACCCGGTCGCGCACGGCGCCGAAGGTGCGGGAGAACCCGCTGCCCATGGCGTGCACGCCGACCACGTCGCGCGCGGCCATGCCGGTGATCTTCTCGACCACTCCGTCGGCGATGGTGGTCCGGCCCCGGGTGGAGGGGGCGCCGCCGCCGCGCCGGGTGCCCCGGCCCGCGCCGGACCCCTCGCCCGCGTCCTGCCCCGTCTGATGGCGTTCCGTCATCTCGCTCATGGGGATATGTCCCTTTCGCCGTGTCCTGCGGACCACGTTAGGCGGGGTTGCTCGATCGTGCGCCGCGAATGGGGCAGGGTGGAGGAATGACGACGGCGGACGGGTGGGCCCGGGCGGTGCGGGAGCGGGTGGGGCTCGGCAGGCTCCTCCCGCTGGGCGGCGTGGGGGACGGCGCGTGGATCACGGAGCGGGCCGCACGGAAGGTGCTGCTCGGGGCGGTCCGCGCGGTGCCCGGAACGCGGGTGGAGGGGCTGCGCATCGGCCCGGACGGCTCCGGCGGTGAGCTGCGGCCGGCGGTCCCGCCGCCGCCGAGCGCCCTGCCGCCGGGCCCGCTGCGGGTGACGGCGGACTTCGCGGCGGCGTCCGACGGGCCGCTGCCCGCGACGGCCGACCGGCTGCGCGCGGCGCTGGCCGGGGCGGCGCACGGGCTGGGGCTGGAGGTGACGGAGGTGGACCTGCGGGCGGTAGGACTGCTGGAGGTCCACCCGGCGCCGGGCTCCGGCGCGGCCCACGGATCCGGTGAGCGGGGTGAACAGGGCGGCCCCGGGACTCCCGCCGGGTCCGGCGGTCCTGCCGGTCCCGGTGAAACCGGTGGAACCGGTGAATCCGGCGGTCCCGTCGCTCTCGCCCCACCCCGCGCCCCCGGGGCGGCGCGACCGGCCCCCGCCGGTACACCCGCCCCCGCGACGGGAGCGCCGGAGACGCACCGGCCCGCACCCGTGGGGGACCCGGCGGATTCCCTGGCGGACCGGGCCGGGGCCGCCGCGCTGGCGGTGCCCGGGGTGAGCAGGCTGACCTCCGTGCTGGGGCGGCCCGCACAGGTGGCGGAGCATCACCCGACGGGCGCCGTCGCCTCCCTGCCGCGCCCCCATGTACGGGTGGAGCTGGCGGTGCGCGGGGGCCGCTGCGCGGCGGAGGTGGCCCGCCGGGTGCGCGGCGCGGTGGCGGACGCGCTGCCGGACCATCCGACGGTGGCGGTACTGGTGACGGCGGTCGACTGAGCACCGGTACGGGGCCGGCCCGAAGGCTCTCCTCGGGGCCTCCGCCCGGGGCCGTCCCGCGGCCACGCCCGGGGCGCGGCCGGGTGTGTCGGCGGGGTGCCGTACGGAAGGCACCGGCCGAGCACCGTGTACGACCCCCTCCACCAGGACACCGCCGCCACGCCCTTCGGCGAGGCGGCACCGCCCGGGCCCCCGCGGTGCCCGCGCGGCTGGGCGCCGTTGAGGACCGGCCCCGGGCCCCGTCGCGGAGCCCCTCGGCGGGGCCGCCGGGGACGGGGCGGGTGGCGCGGGGACGGCACGGAACTCAGCGCGGACGGCGCGAGGGCGGTGCGGGTGACGCCGGAGGACGGCACGGGCGTGACGGGCCCCGCCGGCGCCCCGGCCCCCTACTCCCCGAGCCCGGCGAGGTCGCGCAGCCTGCGGGCCTGGGCGGCGCGCTCGGCGGCGCGCTGGGAGTCGAGGCCCCGGCCCGCCGCTCCCTGGAGCAGCGCCTTGGTCTCGATGAGCGCGTCACGGGGCGCCGCGAGGAGCGCCGCCGCCAGATCGCGCGCGGCCCCGTCGAGCTGGTCGCCGGGGACGGCGAGGTTGGCCAGCCCGCAGGCGACGGCCTCCTCGGCCATGACGAACCGCCCGGTGGCGCAGATCTCCAGCGCGCGGGCGTAGCCGACCAGCGAGACGAGGGGGTGGGTGCCCGTGAGGTCGGGCACCAGCCCGAGGCCGGTCTCGCGCATGGCGAACTGCGCGTCCTGCGCGACGACCCGGAGGTCGCAGGCGAGGGCGAGCTGGAACCCGGCCCCGACGGCGTGCCCCTGGACGGCGGCGATCGAGACGATGTCCCGCCGCCGCCACCAGGTGAACGCCTCCTGGTACCCCGCGAGGACCGCGTCCAGCTCGGCGTCGCCCATGCGGGCGAGGTCGGGGAACGACGGCTCGCCGTCGAAGCCCTCCGGGGTGAACCCCTGCCGGTCGAGCCCGGCCGAGAAGGACTTGCCCTCGGCGCGCAGCACGACGACCCGGACGGTGCCCGGCAGCAGCCGCCCGGCCAGGGTCAGCGCCCGCCACAGAGCGGGGCTCTGCGCGTTGCGCCGGGCCGGGCCGGTCAGCGTCACCGTGGCGACGGCGTCGTCGACGGTGAGCCGCACACCGTCCTGGTCGAGTGCGGGACCGGGGTCGTGGGCGGGCGAAGCCATGGGGCGCCTCCGGGGGTGCGGTCGTCGTCCGCGCCGTACACCGGTGGTCGAACCGGAGCACGGCGGGGCTGAGTGACTGCACAGTAACCACCCGGTCGGCCGGAGGACCGGCCGGGTGACCACCTTCCGCCGGAGCCGAGGGGCCGCCCGGGACGTCAGGCCGAAGCGGCCTTCTTGCCCCGGGTCGCCCCGCCACGCCCTCGGAGCGTGACGCCCGACTCACTGAGCATGCGGTGCACGAAGCCATACGAGCGGCCGGTCTCCTCGGCCAACGCCCGGATGCTCGCACCGGCGTCGTACTTCTTCTTCAGGTCTGCCGCGAGCTTGTCGCGCGCGGCGCCGGTCACCCGGCTGCCCTTCTTCAGAGTCTCGGCCACCCGTGCCTCCTCGTGGGAAGTGCGCTCTGGTCTCCTCATGATCACCCCTCCGGGCCGCCATGGCCACCCATTCGGCAAGGTCGATGAGACAAGGTTGTGACGACAGGAGCGCGTCTCCACATACGGAACATGGAATTCCGGAGCTTCGCGTCCGTACGTCCGAACGGGTTGCCGGGCGAAGTCGCAGGTCAGAAACGCGGGACGGCCGGACCCCCGGGAAGGGGGGTCCGGCCGTGCGGCGCGGAGAGGACACACCTCGTGATGAGGAGATCTCACACAGATGGTGGATCACGGCTCGGCCGAATGATCCATACCCAGTGGATCATTCATTCGATCAAGCCAGGGCGACGAGGTCCGCGTAGTCGGAGCCCCAGAGGTCCTCGACCCCGTCCGGCAGCAGGATAATCCGCTCCGGCTGGAGCGCCTCGACGGCGCCCTCGTCGTGGGTGACCAGGACGACGGCGCCCTTGTAGGTGCGCAGCGCGCCGAGGATCTCCTCGCGGCTGGCCGGGTCGAGGTTGTTGGTCGGCTCGTCGAGCAGCAGCACGTTGGCCGAGGAGACCACGAGGGTGGCCAGGGCCAGCCGGGTCTTCTCGCCGCCGGAGAGGACCCGGGCGGGCTTGTCCACGTCGTCGCCGGAGAACAGGAACGAGCCGAGCACCTTGCGGACCTCGACGAGGTCCATGTCGGGGGCGGCCGAGCGCATGTTCTCCAGGACGGTGCGCTCCGGGTCGAGCGTCTCGTGCTCCTGGGCGTAGTAGCCGAGCTTGAGGCCGTGGCCCTCGCGGACCTCGCCGGTGTCCGGCTGCTCCACCCCGCCGAGCAGGCGCAGCAGGGTGGTCTTGCCGGCGCCGTTGAGACCGAGGATGACGACGCGGGAGCCCTTGTCGATGGCCAGGTCGACGTCGGTGAAGATCTCCAGCGAGCCGTACGACTTGGACAGGCCCTCGGCGGTGAGCGGGGTCCGGCCGCAGGCGGCGGGCTCGGGGAAGCGGAGCTTGGCGACCTTGTCGGACTGGCGGACCGCCTCCAGTCCGCTGAGCAGCTTGTCGGCCCGGCGGGCCATGTTCTGCGCGGCGACGGTCTTGGTGGCCTTGGCGCGCATCTTGTCGGCCTGGGCGTTGAGGGCGGCGGCCTTCTTCTCGGCGTTGGCCCGCTCGCGCTTGCGGCGCTTCTCGTCGGCCTCGCGCTGCTGCTGGTAGAGCTTCCAGCCCATGTTGTAGACGTCGATCTGGGAGCGGTTGGCGTCCAGGTAGAACACCTTGTTGACGACCGTCTCGACCAGGTCGACGTCGTGGGAGATCACGATGAAGCCGCCGCGGTAGGTCTTCAGGTAGTCGCGCAGCCAGACGATCGAGTCGGCGTCCAGGTGGTTGGTCGGCTCGTCGAGCAGCAGGGTGTCGGCGTCCGAGAACAGGATGCGGGCCAGCTCGATGCGGCGCCGCTGGCCGCCGGACAGAGTGTGCAGGGGCTGGCCGAGCACCCGGTCCGGCAGGTTGAGCGCGGCGGCGATGGTGGCGGCCTCGGCCTCGGCGGCGTATCCGCCCTTGGTGAGGAACTCGGTCTCCTGGCGCTCGTACTGCCGCAGCGCCTTCTCCCGGGTGGCGCCCTGGCCGTTGGCGATGCGCTGCTCGTTCTCGCGCATCTTGCGCATCAGGACGTCGAGGCCGCGGGCGGACAGGACGCGGTCGCGGGCGAGCATGTCGAGGTCGCCGGTGCGCGGGTCCTGCGGGAGGTAGCCGACCTCGCCGGAGCGGGCGACGGTGCCCGCGGCGGGGATGCCCTCGCCGGCGAGGACCTTGGTGAGGGTGGTCTTGCCGGCGCCGTTGCGGCCGACCAGTCCGATGCGGTCGCCCTTGGTGATGCGGAAGGTGGCGCTCTCGATGAGGACGCGGGCACCGGCGCGCAGCTCGATGCCGGAGGCGGAGATCACGGACAGACTCCTGTGCGGGTGGTTGGCGGGACGGGCGGCGGGGACGCTGCCGCGCGCGGCGCACCATGACGAGCGTGGTGGCGGGCGACGGGCGGAGTACCGCCGTCTAATGCGCGAGGAGAATGGCCATGGGGGCCAGTCTAACGGGCACGTGCAACCTGTTTTCCCGCCTCGGGCGCCGCAGGCCGCCGCGCACGGCGGGCGAGCGGGCCCGGCGGGGCATCGGGGGGCCTCGGAGGGGCGCGGATCCGGACATTCCGGGGGCGGCGGGGACCGGGCCCCGCGGGGCGTCTCCGGTGCGGGCACTCTGCGGGGTCCTCGCGGCGGTCCCGCCGGGGAGCGGCCGGTCCGGGGACCCGGGTCGGGGGCCCGGATCGGGGGCCCGGATCGGGGGCCCGCCCGCCCGGACGAGCCGGACGGGCAGGAGCGGGCCGGGCCCGGGGCCCGGCGGGGATCAGCCCGCGCCCGTGTGGACCTGGAAGGCGGCCCGGCGCACGGCCTTGGCCAGGGCCGGGTCGGGGTGGGCGGCGGCGAGGGCCACCAGGACCTGCACGGTGCGCGGGTGCCCGACCGCCCGGACCTCGTCGAGCAGCGCGGGGACGGTGGGCTGCACCGCGGACTCCAGGTGCCGCACCAGCAGCGGGGCCTCCCCGTGGTCGGCGACGGCGGCGGCCGTGTCCACCCAGAGCCAGGTGGCCTCCTCGCGGGTGAGCACCTCGTGGGCGTCCTCGGGGTCGGCACCGTCGTGCTCGGCCAGCCACAGCAGGGCGTACGGCCGCAGCGTGGGCTCGTCGAGGACGGCGCGCACGTCCGGTTCGGCGGGGGCGCCGACCACCCGCAGCGCCTCGAAGGCGAGGCCGCGCAGCAGGGCGTCCTCGCCGCGGGCGGCGCCGACGAGTTCGGTGACGGCGGCGCCGACGGGCCGGGCGGCGAGCCAGGCGCGGTACTCGGCGCGGGCCGCGTTGGGGCGCAGCCGTCCGCAGCCGCGGAGCATGTCCTCGGCGGTCTGCTCGATGTTCCCGGCGGGGCTCTGCGCGGCGACGCAGATCTGCTCCAGCTTGACCCAGACCGCCCAGCTTCCCAGCGGGGTGAGGGTGGCCTGGCCGTCGCCGCAGGTGAGGGCGCCGACGGCGGCGAGGGCGTGCAGGGCCCAGTCGAGGAGCGGGGCGAGCGGCGCGTCGACGGCGGTGTCGGGGGCCTGCTGGGCGGCGCCCGGTTCCAGCCGGGGGTCGTAGGTGATCTCGCAGCGCTCGGTGCGCAGTTCGGTGACCCGCTGCTCCAGCAGGTCGAGGAGCTGGACGACCGGCACGGGTCCGGCGGAGAGCTGGAGGAAGGAGAGCACCTGCGGCATCGCGGAGACGACCTCGGCGACGGCGGCGGGCTCGTGCCCGTCGGGCTCGGGGTGGGCCAGTGACCAGGCGTCGAACAGGGCGACCCAGCCGCGCAGTACGGCGCTGTCGTCCCGGTTCCAGGCGCGCAGGCGCCAGCCGGGGCGGGCGGTCCCGCCGTGCACCTCGATGAGTCCGGCCAGGCGGGCGGTGTCCCAGTCGGCGCGCACCCGGACGGCCGTCAGGCCCAGGTCGAGGGCCGCCTGCTCGGCGGTGGCGTCGGAGAGGGTGGCCATTCCGTCGGCGGTCGCGCCGCCGCGGCCCGGACCCAGGGCGGTGTCGGCCCAGCGGGCCACACGGGCCGCGCCGGACAGGCCGGAGCGAGCCATTCCGGCCAGCTCCGAGCGGGCCGGTGTGCCTTCCGGAGGGCGTGGCGCGGGGCGGCGCGTACGCTGCTGGTTGATCGCTGTGGGGGCGGCGGCCAGGGGTCGGGGGCGGACGATTCGAAGCCTGGAGTCGCGCGGGATACGGGACGTCACGGGTGCAGTCTTGCGGTTGACGGTCCGAAATCCCAAACGGGAGGCCGCGGTGGGCTTCACGGGCGGTGGACGGGGGGCTTCCCGTCGCGCTCCGGGCACCGGAACCGGCCAGTGGCGGGGTGCCGTCCGGAACCCGTCGGCGGGTCGGCCGAGGGGCCGTCCGCCCGCCCGCCGAGGTGTCCCCCTCCGGTCCCTCCGGCCCGGCGGCGGGTGTCCCCGGCGGGTCCGGCGGCGGGGTCCCGGAAGCCGCCCCTGCCGGTGACCGGGCGGGACGGGCGGGCCGCCCGGGCGGCCCCCTCGCGGCCGGATCGGACCGGCGGGCCCTCCGGCCGGTCAGACCAGGGGGACCAGGAAGCGGCGCAGGGTCTCCTCGTAGTCCGCGGGGTCGGCGTTCCACATGGCCGCGTGGGGCGCGCCGGTGACGGGGTGCAGGGTGACCGTGCGGGGCGAGGCGGCGGCGAGGCGGCGCGAGAGGGACCAGGGGGCGACCTCGTCGTCCGGGCCGTGGAAGACCAGCGTCGGCACGGCCGGGCGGAGGACGCCGTCCGGGTCGGTGCCGTCGTCGGCGGGGAGCCCCGCCCTGCCCTGGGCGGCGCGGACGGCGAGCGGCAGCAGCGGCGCGGGCACGTGCCGGGCGGTGGCCAGGGCGCGCAGGGTGGTCTCCCAGCTCAGCACCGGGGAGTCCAGGACGAGGCCCGCGATGCGGTCGCGGACACCGGACCGGGCCGCCGCGCGCAGGGCCATGGCGGCGCCGGTGGACCAGCCGAGCAGCACCACCTGCCGGGCGCCGTTCTCGACGGCGTGGCGGACGGCGGCGTCCACGTCGTGCCACTCGGTCTCCCCGAAGTGCTGGAGCCCGTCCGGCGGGGGCGGGGCGCCGACGTCGCCGCGCAGGGTGGGCGCGAGCACCGGCATGCGCCGCTCGTACAGCGGGGTCATCAGGTTCATGGCCTGCTCGCGGGTGGTGCCCAGGCCGTGCACCGCGATCAGCCAGGTGGGGCGGGCGCCGGGCAGGAACCAGGCCGGGAGGGGCCCGAGGTCGCCCGGGATCTCCAGGTCGGTGTGGTCGATGCCGAGGGCGGTGCGGGGGGTGCCGACGTGGAGGTTGGGGGTGAGCCAGGCGCGGTCGCCCGCCGCGAAGGAGCCGTGCGTGACCCGTTCCAGTCGGCGGACCACGGTGTCGACGCCCTCCCGGGCCCCCTCCAGCACCGGGCCGACGACCGCGTGCGAGCCGTCGCCCGCGAGGCCGTAGCGGCCCGGGCGCAGGGCGGCCAGGTCCCGGGTGAGGGTGATCCGTCCGGGGGCGGTGCCGTGCACGGTGAGCCGGGGCTCGGTCGGCAGGGGGCGGCCGGGGGACACCTTGAGCGCGGCGTCGCTGGCGACCCGTCCGGCGGCGACGCCGGCCGCGCCGACCGCCGCCAGGGCCGCGGTGACGGCGGCGGCCGTTGCTGTGGCAGTGCGCATGGCGTCAGTCTCCCGGTGGACTCCGCGACCGGCCAGCGGAACACCCGGCGGGGGGTGACGGCGGCCACCCCTCCGGTACCCCCGGGGCGACGCTCCACGCCCGGGACGGGAGGTGCGGGGTGAGGGGGGTGACGGGTGGGGAGCAGGGGGTCCGGGAGCGCGACCGGGGTGCGGGGCGGCTTCCCCGTCCCCTCCAGCCCCTCCGGCCTCTCCGGCCTCCACCCCTCCGGCCTCCGCGGCACTTTGGACCTCCGTCCCTCGGGCCTCCACGGCCCGGCTCCGGTCTCCGCAGCCCCCTCCGGCCTCGGCCTCCTCGGCCTCTTCTGCCTCTTCTGCCTCCGGCCGCCCCGGCTTCGGGCAAGCCGTGCGGCCGCCGCACGGGGCCGTCGCTCCGCCGGACCACCCGGCCGACCTCCGCACCGGGCCGCCGTCCCGTCGGACCACCCGGACCACCCGAGCCGCCCGGGTGGCCGCCTCCCCGCCCGGGCACCCCGCCGTCGGGGAACCCCGCCGCCACGGCGCCCCGACCGTCGGTGAACCGCCCCCGGCACGGCGCCGCGAGCCCCTCCCCCTACCTCCCCTCCCTTCCCCCCGACGGTCCGTCAGGGGCGTTGCCCGTAGGCGGCCAGGCGCCGGGAGACCTCCGCGAGGTCGGCCTCCGTGAGCAGGGTGGGGGCGCGGCCGGGGACGGAGGAGGCGGTCAGCCAGAGGCGGCACATCCACTCCAGCTGCGCGGTGCGGTCGTACGCCTGGTCCAGGGTGGCGCCGTGGGTGAGCGTGCCGTGGTTCCGGAGCAGGCAACCGGTGCGGTCCGCCAGGGCGTCCAGCGTGTGCGCGGCGAGTTCCTCGCTGCCGAAGGCGGCGTAGGGGGCGACGCGGACCGCGCCGCCCAGCGCGGCGGCCATGTAGTGGACCAGCGGCAGCTCGGTGACGAGGGTGGAGACGGCCGTCGCGTGGACGGCGTGGGTGTGGACGACGGCGCGGGCGTCGGTGGCGCGGTACACGGCGAGGTGCATGGGCAGTTCGCTGGTCGGGACCAGGGTGCCGAGCACCTGCCGCCCGTCCAGGTCGACGCCGGTCGCGTCCCCGGCCGTCAGCCGGTCGTAGGGCACCCCCGACGGCGTGACGAGCACGGTGTCCCCGACCCGTACCGAGACGTTCCCGGAGGTGCCGACCACCAGTCCGTCGGCCACCGTGCGGCGGGCGGCGGCGACCAGGGCCCGCCACGCCTCCGCCCGTTCGGCGTCCCCCGCCGCCCCCGGTTCCGGTTCCGGCCCCGCGCCGGGTTCCGGTTCCGCTCCCGCACGCTGCGGTTCGGTCACGATCGCGCCTCCTCCCGGGTGCCGCCGGGCACCCCGTCGCCCGCCCCGGCGGGCGGTCCCGCGGCGATCCTGCCAGCGGCGTCTCCGGAGAGCACCGGCTCGCGCACGCGGCGCGTCCGGCCGCGGAGGTCCCGGCCCCGTTTTCGGACACCACGACGCCCTATCCAGTTCATCTTCCGTTCACCATGGTTACCTAGGTTCGTCGCGCCAATGACCTCGAACGATTGCCTGGGTAAATGGAAAGCTTCTCGCTGATCCTCGCGATTGTGGTGGTAACCGCACTCGCGTTCGATTTCACGAACGGTTTCCACGACACCGCGAACGCGATGGCAACCACCATTTCGACCGGTGCGCTCAAGCCCAAGGTTGCGGTGGCCATGTCCGCCGTCCTCAACCTTGTCGGCGCCTTCCTCTCGGTGGAGGTCGCCAACACGATCTCCAAAGGTCTCGTCGACGAGACCGGCATCCGTCCCGAGGTCATCTTCGCCGCCCTGGTCGGCGCGATCCTCTGGAACCTGCTGACCTGGCTGGTCGGCCTGCCGTCCAGTTCCTCGCACGCCCTGATGGGCGGTCTGATCGGCGCCGCCGTCGCCTCGGCCGGCCTCGGCGCGGTCCACGGCGGCGTGCTCGTCACCAAGGTGCTGCTGCCCGCCGTCGCCGCCCCGATCGTCGCCGGCGTCGCGGCGATGCTCGCCACCCGGATGACCTACCGGCTCGGCCGCCGCGCCGACGGCCGGGCCGCCGAGAAGGGCTACCGCGCCGGGCAGATCGCCTCCGCCGGCCTGGTCTCGCTGGCCCACGGCACCAACGACGCCCAGAAGACCATGGGCATCATCACCCTCGCGCTGATCGCGGGCGGCGCCCTCGCCCCCGCCTCCGACCCGCCGGTCTGGGTCATCCTGTCCGCGGGCCTCGCCATCGCGCTCGGCACCTACCTCGGCGGCTGGCGCATCATCCGCACCATGGGCAAGGGCCTGACCGACCTCCAGCCGCAGCAGGGCTTCGCCGCCCAGACCAGCGCCGCGACGGTCATCCTGGCCTCCTCCCACCTCGGCTTCTCGCTCTCCACCACGCACTCGGTCTCCGGTGCGGTGATGGGCGCCGGCCTCGGCCGCAAGGGCGGCGTGGTCCGCTGGTCCACGGCCACCCGCATGTTCGTCGCCTGGGGGCTCACCCTCCCGGCCGCGGCCCTGGTCGCCGCGATCGCCGAGTGGGTCTGCCGCCTCGGCGACTGGGGCACGGCCGCGGTCGCGGTCTTCCTGATCGCCGCGAGCTTCGCGATCTGGCGGATCTCCCGGCGCGAGGTCATCGACCACACCAACGTCGTCGACGGGCACGGCCACGGCCACCACCACCCGGAGCCGGAGCCGAACGGGGTCGTCACCCAGGCCATCGCCGCCGTCACCCCGCCGCCCACCGACGCGGCCGTCGAGTGCCTGACCGCCGACGCGCTCGCCGCGGACGCCCTCGCCGCCGACGCGCTGGCCGCGGAGATCCCGGCCCCCTCCCCCGCCGTCCCGGCCGCCGCCGAGGCCAAGACCCCCTCCGCCTCGGCACCCACCGCCGTCTGAGCCCGCGTCCGGGTCCGCCCGGGAGCGAAGGAAGAGAACCACCATGCAGATCGACTGGGCAGCCCTCGGCTCCGTCTTCGGGGTCAGCCTCGTGGTCACCGTGGCCCTCGTGGCCCTGTTCACCCTCGGCATCGTCGGCCTCTCCCACCGGGAGCGGGCCGCCGCCCAGGGCGAGCCGGCGACGCTCGCCGTCACCGCCGCCTACGCCTGCTTCGCGGCCTGCGCCGCGGCGGTGACCTACGGGATCTACCTGATCGTCGCCTGACCCGGCGTCGGCGAAGGGGCGCGGGGGCGTACGGCGGGACACCGTCGTACGCCCCCGCGCCTCTTCGCCCTTCCCGCGCGCCCGGCGCCGCCGTTCCCCCGCGCCGCCGTCCCCGCGCGCCCCACGCCCGTCCGCCGGCCCCGTACGCCCCGCGCCGCTCCCGTGCGTCCGCGGCGCCCCGGCCCGCCCGTCCCGCGCCGTGCGCGCCGCGTCCGGGGCCCGCGCGCCGTGTGGGGCTTCCCACACTCACCCCGCGCAGGTCAACGGCGAGTTGACGGGCCTTCGCGGACCGTGGTGGACTTCCCGGTGCCATTACGGCGGCTGGAGAGGAAGCCGGTGCGATTCCGGCGCGGTCCCGCCACTGTCACCGGGACGGCACGCGCCACGCGGTGCGCGCGGTCCCGGGAGCCAGGAACTCCCACCGCCGGTTCCGTCGAACCAGGGCGTGGACACCCTGAGTGAGGACATACCGCCATGCGCGCCCGACGCCCCAGGTACCCCGGCACCCCGCTCCCCCGCCCCGCGACCGGCTGAGCCGTGCGCGCCGAACGCGTCTTCGCGTACGGTGCCGCCGCCGGCCTCCTCGGTGACCTGCTCCTCGGCGATCCCCGCCGCGGGCACCCCGTCGCCCTGTTCGGCCGTGCCGCCGGTGCCGTGGAACGCCGGCTGTGGCACGACCACCGCGGCTGGGGCGCCCTGCACACCGCCGTGTGCGCCGGGGGCGTCGCCGCGCTGGGCACCGCCGCCGCCCGCGCCGTACGCCGCTCCCCCGCCGCCTCCGTCGCCCTGACCGCCGCCGCCACCTGGGCCGTCGTCGGCGGCACCTCGCTGGCCCGGGAGGCGCGCGCCGTCGGCCGCGCCCTGGAGGCCGGGGACCTCGGCGCCGCCCGGGCCCGGCTGCCGCACCTGTGCGGGCGGGACCCCGAGGCCCTGGACGCCGACGGGATCGCCCGCGCCGTCGTCGAGTCCGTCGCCGAGAACACCTCGGACGCGGTGGTCGGCGCCCTGGTGTGGGGGGCCGCGGCCGGGGTGCCGGGGCTGCTCGGCTTCCGCGCCGCCAACACCCTGGACGCCATGGTCGGTCACCGCTCGCCCCGCCATCTGCGGTACGGCTGGGCCTCCGCCCGCCTCGACGACCTCGCCGGATGGCCCGGCGCCCGGCTGACCGCCGTCCTCGCGACCGCCTCCGGCGGCGATCCGCGCGGCGCCCTCCGCGCCTGGCGGGCCGACGCCGGACGCCACCCCAGCCCCAACGCGGGCCCGGTGGAGGCCTCGTTCGCCGGTGCCCTCGGCGTACGGCTCGGCGGCACCCTCTCCTACGCCGGCCGGGTGGAGCACCGGCCCGTGCTCAACGGCGCCGCCGGGCGCCCCGTCCGGACCGGCGACATCGACCGGGCCGTACGGCTCTCCCGGCGTGTGGGCTGGCTGGCACTGGGCGTGTGCGCGGGCGCGCGGCTGCTCGCGCACCGGGTGGCCGCTCCGGGCCGCCGCGCCGCCGGGCCCCGGACGGGGGGCCGGTCATGAGCGGTGGTCTCCTGGTCGCCGGCACCACCTCCGACGCGGGCAAGAGCGTCGTCACCGCCGGGATCTGCCGCTGGCTGGTGCGGCAGGGCGTGAAGGTGGCCCCCTTCAAGGCGCAGAACATGTCGCTGAACTCCTTCGTGACCCGCGAGGGGGCCGAGATCGGCCGGGCCCAGGCGATGCAGGCGCAGGCCTGCCGGCTGGAGCCGACCGCGCTGATGAACCCGGTGCTGCTCAAGCCGGGCGGCGACCGCAGCAGCCAGGTGGTCCTGCTCGGCCGGGCGGTCGGGGAGATGAGCGCCCGCGGCTACCACGGCGGACGCCAGCGGCAGTTGCTCGGCACCGTCCTCGACTGCCTGGCCGAGCTGCGGGCCACCCACGACGCGGTGGTCTGCGAGGGCGCCGGCAGCCCCGCGGAGATCAACCTGCGCCGCAACGACATCGTCAACATGGGGGTGGCCCGGGGCGCCGGACTGCCCGTCCTGGTCGTCGGGGACATCGACCGCGGTGGCGTCTTCGCCTCCTTCTTCGGCACGGTGGCCCTGCTCTCCCCCGAGGACCAGGCGCTCGTCGCCGGGTTCCTGGTCAACAAGTTCCGCGGCGACGTGAGCCTGCTGGAACCCGGCCTCGGCATGCTGCGCGGCCTGACCGGCCGCCGGACCTACGGCGTGCTGCCCTTCCGGCACGGGCTCGGCATCGACGAGGAGGACGGCCTGCGGGTCTCCCTGCGCGGCACCGTGCGGGAGTCGGCCGTCGCCCCGCCGGTGGGCGAGGAGGTGCTGCGGGTCGCGGTGTGCGCGGTGCCGCTGATGTCCAACTTCACCGACGTGGACGCGCTGGCCGCCGAACCCGGCGTGGTGGTGCGGTTCGTGGACCGTCCGGAGGAGCTGGCGGACGCCGACCTCGTCGTCGTGCCCGGCACCCGGGGCACCGTCCGCGCCCTGGAGTGGCTGCGGGAGCGGGGACTGGCCCGCGCCCTCGTCCGCCGGGCCGCCGAGGGCCGCCCGGTGCTCGGGGTGTGCGGGGGCTTCCAGGTCCTCGGCGAGGAGATCGAGGACGACGTGGAGAGCCGCCGGGGCCGGGTCCAGGGGCTCGGCGTCCTGCCCGTGCGGGTCCGCTTCGCCCCCGCCAAGACCCTCGCCCGGCCGGTGGGCGAGGCCCTCGGGGAACGCGTCGAGGGGTACGAGATCCACCACGGCGTCGCGCGGGTGACGGGCGGCGAGCCCTTCCTCGACGGCTGCCGGTCCGGGCAGACCTGGGGCACCCACTGGCACGGCTCGCTGGAGTCGGACGGCTTCCGGCGGGCGTTCCTGCGCGAGGTCGCCGCCGCCGCCGGACGCCGCTTCGTCCCCGCCCCGGACACCTCGTTCGCCGCGCTGCGCGAGCGGCAGCTGGACCTGCTGGGCGATCTGATCGAGGAGCACGCGGACACCGACGCGCTCTGGCGCCTCATCGAGTCCGGCGCCCCTCCCGGACTCCCCTTCGTTCCGCCCGGGGCACCCGGGTGAGCCCCGCCCCCGGGCCCGCGCCGCACGGTGCCGGGCCCCGTCGCCGTACCCCCTTCGAAGGAGTGACCGCCGCGTGAGCACGCCCTATCCGTTCACCGCCGTCGTCGGCCAGGACGACCTGCGGCTGGCCCTGCTGCTGAACGCGGTCTCCCCGCGGGTCGGCGGGGTCCTGGTGCGCGGGGAGAAGGGGACCGCCAAGTCGACCGCCGTACGGGCGCTGGCCGCGCTGATGCCGCGCCTCGCGGTCGTGCCCGGCTGCCGCTTCGCCTGCGACCCCGCCTCCCCCGACCCGTCCTGCCCCGACGGCCCGCACGGCTCGCCCCCCGCGGCCGAGCGCCCCGCCGCCCTCGTCGAACTGCCGGTCGGTGCCTCGGAGGACCGGCTGGTGGGGGCGCTGGACATCGAACGGGCCCTGGCGGAGGGCGTGAAGGCCTTCGAGCCGGGCCTGCTCGCCGCCGCCAACCGGGGCATCCTCTACGTCGACGAGGTCAACCTCCTCCACGACCACCTCGTCGACCTGCTGCTGGACGCGGCGGCGATGGGCGCCTCGTACGTCGAGCGCGAGGGCGTCTCCGTCCGGCACGCGGCGCGTTTCCTGCTCGTCGGGACGATGAACCCGGAGGAGGGCGAGCTGCGTCCGCAGCTGCTGGACCGCTTCGGGCTCACCGTGGAGGTGTCCGCCTCGCGCGATCCGGAGCAGCGGGTGGAGGTCGTCCGGCGCCGCCTGGCCTACGACGACGACCCCGCCGGTTTCGCCGCGCGCTGGGCCGGGGAGGAGGCCGCGCTGCGGGAGCGGATCGTGGCGGCGCGCGCCCTGCTGCCCTCGGTGCGGCTGGACGACACGGCGCTCCGCCGGATCGCGGCGACCTGCGCGGCGTTCGAGGTGGACGGGATGCGCGCGGACATCGTGATGGCCCGTACCGCGACCGCGCTCGCCGCGTGGGCGGGGCGGACCGAGGTGCTGGCCGAGGACGTGCGCCGGGCGGCGCTGCTGGCCCTGCCGCACCGGCGCCGCCGCAATCCCTTCGACGCCCCCGGGCTGGACGAGGACCGGCTCGACGAGGCCCTGGACGAGTTCGGCGACGACGACCCCGATCCCGGGCCGGACGGCCCCGGCGGTCCCGGCGGTCCGGAGGGTCCGGGCGGACCGCCGGAATCCGACGGCGGCGGGCACGGGGACAGCGCGCCCTCCGGGGACAGCGCGTCCTCGGGGGACGGCGGTGGCGCCGGGGAGACGGGTGACGGCGCGGACCCCGGGGCCGGTGGTCCGGAGGGCGCCGGGGAGGGGCCGCGGCCTCCCGGCGGGCCCGGCGCGGGCGAGCAGGCCCCGGCGCGGGCCGCCGATCCGTTCCGGACGAAGGTCCTCAGCGTGCCCGGCCTCGGGGACGGCGCCGCCGGCCGCAGGTCGAGGGCGCGCACCGAGCAGGGCCGCACCACCGGCGCCCGCCGCCCCCGGGCCACGCTGACCCGGCTGCACCTGTCCGCCACCGTCCGGGCCGCCGCCCCCCACCAGCGGGCGCGCGGGCGCGGCGGCCCCGGGCTGGTGGTGCGGCGGGACGACCTGCGGCAGGCGGTGCGCGAGGGCCACGAGTCCAACCTCGTGCTGTTCGTCGTCGACGCCTCCGGTTCGATGGCGGCCCGGCG
Source organism: Streptomyces sp. NPDC107521 (assembly GCF_055598485.1). Taxonomy (NCBI): domain Bacteria; kingdom Bacillati; phylum Actinomycetota; class Actinomycetes; order Kitasatosporales; family Streptomycetaceae; genus Streptomyces; species Streptomyces sp. NPDC107521. Next base: position 671,551 of record NZ_JBVKAT010000001.1, on the reverse strand, counting down.
GCGGATGGGCGCGGTGAAGGGCGCCGTCCTCTCCCTGCTGCTCGACGCCTACCAGCGGCGGGACAAGGTCGGCCTGGTGACCTTCCGCGGCACGGCCGCCGAGGTGGCGCTGCCCCCGACCTCGTCGGTGGACGCGGCGGCGGCCCGGCTGGAGTCGCTGCCGACCGGCGGGCGCACCCCGCTGGCCGCCGGGCTGCTCCGGGCCCACGACGTGCTGCGGGTCGAGCGGCTGCGCGACCCCGCGCGCCGGGCGCTGGTCGTGGTGGTGACCGACGGACGGGCCACCGGCGGCCCCGACCCGCTGGCGCTGTCCGCGCGGGCCGCCCGGCTGTTCGCGGCCGAGGGCACCGCCTGCGTGGTCGTGGACTGCGAGACGGGCCCGGTGCGGCTGGGGCTGGCCGGCCGGCTCGCGGGTGACCTGGGCGGCACGGCCGTCACGTTGGAGGAGCTGCGGGCGGACACCATCGCCGGGCTGGTCAGGGATGTCCGGGAGACCGGGACGAGGAGGGCCGCGTAGTGCCGAAGGGACAGCCGAGCGTCGTACCCGAGGACGGGCTGACGACCCGCCAGCGGCGCAACCGCCCGCTGGTGATGGTCCACACGGGCCCGGGCAAGGGCAAGTCCACCGCCGCCTTCGGGATGGCGCTGCGCGCCTGGAACCAGGGGTGGCCGGTGGGGGTGTTCCAGTTCGTCAAGTCCGCCAAGTGGAAGGTCGGCGAGGAGAACGCGCTGCGGGCCCTCGGCGCCTCCGGCGAGGGCGGGACCGTCGACTGGCACAAGATGGGCGAGGGCTGGTCCTGGGTCCAGCGCGACGACCAGATGGACAACGAGGAGAAGGCCAGGGAGGGCTGGGAGCAGGTCAAGCGGGACCTGGCCGCCGAGCGCTACCGCCTCTACGTCCTCGACGAGTTCGCCTACCCGCTGCACTGGGGGTGGATCGACACCGACGAGGTGATCCGGACCCTCCGCGCCCGGCCCGGCAACCAGCACGTCGTCGTCACCGGCCGCAACGCGCCCGCCGCGCTGCTGGACTTCGCCGATCTGGTGACCGAGATGACCAAGGTCAAGCACCCGATGGACGCGGGCCAGAAGGGCCAGCGGGGCATCGAGTGGTGACCTCCCCGTCCGTGCCCCGGCTGGTGGTCGCCGCCCCCTCCTCGGGCAGCGGCAAGACCACCGTCACCACCGGGCTGATGGCCGCCCTCACCGCGCGCGGGCTGTCCGTCTCCCCGCACAAGGTCGGCCCGGACTACATCGACCCCGGCTACCACGCCCTCGCCACCGGGCGCACGGGCCGGAACCTGGACTCCTACCTGTGCGGGCCGGAGCTGATCGGGCCGCTGTTCCTGCACGGGGCGCGCGGCTGCGACATCGCCGTCGTCGAGGGCGTGATGGGCCTCTACGACGGCGCCGCGGGCGAGGGGGAACTCGCCTCCACCGCCCAGGTCGCCAAGCTGCTGCGGGCACCGGTGGTGCTCGTGGTGGACGCCTCCTCGCAGTCGCGTTCGGTGGCGGCGCTGGTGCACGGCTTCGTGAGCTGGGACCCGGAGGTGCGGATCGGCGGGGTGATCCTCAACAAGGTCGCCTCCGACCGCCACGAGGAGCTGCTGAGGGAGGCACTGGAGCACGTCGGGGTACCGGTCCTCGGCGTGGTGCGGCGCGCCCCCGAGGTCGGCACCCCGTCCCGGCACCTGGGGCTGGTGCCGGTCGCGGAGCGGCGGGCGGCGGCGCTGGACGCCGTGGCGGCGATGGCGGCGCGGGTGTCCGCCGGGTGCGACCTGGAGGCGCTGGTCGCGCTGGCGCGCGGGGCCGGGCCGCTGTCCTCGCCGGTGTGGGACGCGGGCACCGCGCTCGCGGACACCGCGCCCGCCGACGCCGCGCCCGTGCCGGACGGCACCGGGGCCGGGGCCGGGGCCGACGGAGTGCCGGGGTTGCCGGGGGCGCCGACGGTCGCCGTCGCCGGCGGGCCCGCCTTCACCTTCTCCTACGCCGAGCAGAGCGAACTGCTCACCGCCGCCGGGGCCGTCGTCGTCCCCTTCGACCCGCTGCGGGACGAGGCGCTGCCGGACGGCACCCGCGGACTGGTCGTCGGCGGCGGCTTCCCCGAGGTGTACGCCGCGGAGCTGTCCGCCAACGAGCCGCTGCGCGCGGCGGTGGCGGCGCTGGCGCTGGGCGGCGCCCCCGTCGCCGCCGAGTGCGCCGGGCTGCTGTACCTCTGCCGCGAGCTGGACGGGCGGCCCCTGTGCGGGGTACTGGACGCCTCGGCGCGGATGTCGGAGCGGCTGACGCTCGGCTACCGGGACGCGGTGGCCGTGACCGATTCCGTCCTGGCCGCCGCCGGGACGCGGATGCGGGGGCACGAGTTCCACCGGACGGTCGTGGAGCCGGGGGCCGGGGCGGCTCCGGCGTGGGGGCTGCGCGGGCCCGGACGGCGCGTGGAGGGGTTCGTGCGGCGGGGCGTGCACGCCAGCTATGTGCACACCCACTGGGCGGCCCGGCCGGAGACCGCCCGGCGCTTCGTGGCGGGCTGCCGCGCCCCGTGAGGGGTGACGGGCGGCGCTCACTCGGCCAGCCCCACCACCAGCCAGATGAAGGCGGCCCCGGCGACGGTGCAGAGCAGGGTCGCGGGGGCGGGGTGCTCGTGGTGGGCCTCGGGCAGGATCTCGGCGGCGGCGAGATAGAGGAGCACACCGCCGAAGAGGCCGAGGTAGCCGCCGAGCGCGGCACCGGGGACGGAGACGACGAGGGTGGAGGCCGCCCCGGCCACCGGGGCCACGGCGTCCGCGACGAGCATGGCGACCGCGCGGCGGCGGGCGTTCCCGTAGAGGCTGGTGAGCGTGTAGGTGTTGAAGCCGTCGGCGAAGTCGTGGGCGATCACGGCCAGGGCGACGGCCGCGCCCATGCCGCCGCCGACCTGGAAGGCCGCCCCGATGGCCACGCCGTCCATCGCGCTGTGCCCGACCATCGCGGCGGCGGCCGTCAGCCCCACCTCGGGCGAGCGCCCGCCCGTCGCGCCCTCGGCGTACTCGTCGCCGCCGTGGGCGGCGCGGCGGGCCGCGAGCAGCCGCTCCACCATGTGCGCGAGGAGGAATCCGGCCACGAACAGCAGCAGGGCCACCGGGACGCCGAAGACCTGGTGGCCGGCGGCCTCCAGCGCCTCGGGCAGCAGGTCCAGGCCGACCACGCCCAGCATCAGACCGCCGGCCAGCCCGAGGACCAGGTGCCGCCGGTCGGTCACGCGCTGAGCCGTCCAGCCTCCGGCCAGCGTCATCAGGAACGCGCCGAGCGCGACGAGGACCGCCATGCCCCCTTGCTATCCGATCGGGGCGCCGTCACACGCGCACGACAGCGGGAACGGCGGTAAATATGCGCGGAGTCGCTGGTGGGACCGGTGGGGCGGCGGCCGGGTCCCCGGGCCTGGTGGTCGGGATCGGGGCCTCCCCGGGCGTGCCGGCCGGGGAGGTGGTCCGGCTGGTCGCGGACGCGCTGCGGGAGGCCGGGGCGGCCGGGCCGGTGGTGGCGCTGGCCACCGTGGACGTCCGGGGGAGGGAACCCGGGATTCTCGTGACGGCGAAACGTTTCGGTGTTCCCGTTCTCACCTACACCCCCGAGGAGCTGGCCGCCGTCGCGGTGCCCCATCCCTCGGACGCGGCGCTCCGCGCGGTCGGCACCCCGTCGGTCGCGGAGGCGGCGGCCCTGCGGGGCGGCGGCGAACTGATCGTGCCCAAGCGCAGATCGGCGGCGCGGCCGGCCCGGGCGACCGTCGCCGTCGTCCGCCTCCCGGCCCCGGCGTCGGCGGACGGGACCGCCCCGGGCACCATCACGTGCATGGACACGTACTCAGCACCCGGCCCCGGCGCGGGGCACCGTCCCGGCCCGCCGCCCCCTCCCGATCTGCGGCACCACGGGGACGCCGAGGTCCGGGACGACGGGGCGGCCCTGGTGGACCTCGCGGTCAACGTGCGCGCGGACACACCGCCGCGCTGGCTGCGCAAGCGCCTGGCCGCCTCGCTGGACTCCCTCGCCGCCTATCCGGACGGACGGGCCGCGCGGGCGGCGGTGGCGGAGCGGCACGGGCTGCCGGTGGAGCGGGTGCTGCTGACGGCGGGCGCGGCGGAGGCGTTCGTCCTGCTGGCCCGGGCGCTCGGGGCGCGCCGTCCGGTGGTGGTGCATCCGCAGTTCACCGAGCCGGAGGCGGCGCTGAGGGACGCCGGGCACACCGTCGGCCGGGTCCTGCTGCGCGCGGCGGACGGCTTCCGGCTGGACCCGGCGGCGGTGCCCGGGGACGCCGATCTGGTGGTGATCGGCAACCCCACCAACCCGACGTCGGTGCTCCACCCGGCGCGGGACCTGGCCGCGCTCGCCCGTCCCGGGCGGACCCTGGTGGTGGACGAGGCGTTCATGGACGCGGTGCCGGACGAGCGGGAGGCGCTGGCCGGGCGGACGGACGTGCCGGGCCTGGTGGTGCTGCGCAGCCTCACCAAGACCTGGGGGCTGGCCGGACTGCGCGTCGGCTACGTCCTCGCCGAACCGGGGACCGTCCGGGCGCTGGAGCGCGCCCAGCCCCTGTGGCCGGTCTCCACACCCGCGCTGGTGGCCGCGGAGGCGTGCGTGGCGCCCCCGGCCCTCGCGGAGGCCGCCCGCGCGGCCCGCGCCGTCGCCGCCGACCGGGACCATCTCGTCGCCGGGCTCGGACGGTTCGCGGGGGCGGGGCTGCGGGTGGCCGGGCCCGCCGAGGGCCCCTTCGTGCTCGTCCGGCTGCCCAGCGCCGCGGCGGTGCGCCACCGGCTGCGCGCGCTCGGCCACGCGGTGCGCCGCGGCGACACCTTCCCGGGCCTGGACGCCGACTGGCTGCGCCTCGCGGTGCGGGACCGGGCGACGACGGACGTCTTCCTGGCGGCGCTGGCCGAGGCCCTGCGGGGCTGAGCGGGGCGCCGGCCGGCCCGTGGCGGGGACAGGGCCACGGGCCGGCCGACAGGGGCCGGTTCCGTCAGCCCCGCCTGCGGCGGGCCATGACCAGGGCCCCGCCGCCGCCCAGGACGAGCACGGCGGCACCGGCGGCGATGTACGGGGTGGCGGAACTGCCGCCCGTCTCGGCCAGGTTGACCTCCTCCCGGGAGCCCTGGGGCGCGGTCCCGGCGGCCGGTTCGACGGCGGGCGACTCCGGCGCGGGCGGTTCGGCGGCCTCCCGGGCGGGCGGCGGGGCCTCGCAGGTGGCCTCGGCGAGCGTCACCGTGCCGTCGACCTCGGACACGTTCAGGTCGAGCGGGTTGACGGAGACCTTCAGCACGAGGGCGGTGGCGGCGGCCGTGCGGGAGGTGGTCGCGGTCCGGGACAGGTCCAGCCGCACCTCTCCCACGCCTGGCACCTTCACCTCCGTGGTGCCCCCGGCGGTCAGTTCGGTCTTCCTGCCGAGCACCGTCACCGGGCCCAGCAGGTTCGACGAGGCGACCGGCTTCCTCCCGGCCTCGCAGGTGGCCGTGGCGGTGACCTGCTCGACCTCGATCAGCGACAGCAGGGGCAGTCCGGGCAGGTGGACCGCGGCGCCGACCAGCCGGGTGGCGCCCTCGGCCCGGCTCCCGTCGGCCTCGGCCCGCGCCTCGGCCACGTCGGCGCGCAGCACGGCGAAGGGACGGCCGCCGTCGACGGCGTCCAGGGTGGCGGTCAGCGCGGTCCGGTGCGCGTTGCCGGGCGCCCGCACCTCGTTGAGGCCGACCGCGAGCGGGACGTTCACGGTCCGGTTGAGCAGGGACACGTCGAGCGCGGTGCGCAGGACCGCGGCGCTCGCGCGGCCCCGGTCACCGGTGGCGTGGGCGGTGCCCGCGCCGGTCAGGACCGCGGGAGCGGCGGTCAGGACCGTGGCCGCCGCGAGGGCGGCCAGACGGTGCGCGGGCATGCGGAAGGTGTTGCCGTTCAAGGTGGTGGGACCCCCACTGGGACATGCGTGCGGAACACGCATGAGCGACATGCTTGGGACCCGCACAGAATGTCTCCGCGCGCCGTCGGCCGTCAGCGTTCCCGGGTCACTTCACCCCTTCGTGAGGTTTCCGTCCGCGTTTTCGATTCTTCCTGCACGGTTGTTCCCTCCCGTCACCCGTGCCCGCTATCCGACCACGCGTCCGTTGAGCACCACCCGGTGCGGGGCGCCGAGCACCCGCACGTCCGCGCGCGGGTCCCGCTCGTAGACCACGAGGTCGGCCGGGGCGCCCTCGTCCAGTCCGGGGCGGCCGAGCCAGCGCCGGGCGGCCCAGGTGGTGGCGGCGAGGGCCTCGACGGGCGGGATCCCGGCGGTGACCAGTTCGGCGACCTCCGCCGCCGCCAGGCCGTGGGCGAGGGAGCCGCCCGCGTCGGTGCCGACGAAGACGGGGACCCCGGCGTCGCGGGCGTTGCGCACCGTCTCGTAGCGCCGGGCGTGCAGCCGGCGCATGTGGGAGGACCAGCGCGGGAACCTGCCCTGCCCGCCGTCGGCCAGGGCGGGGAAGGTGGCGATGTTGACCAGGGTGGGCACGATGGCGACGCCCCGCTCCGCGAAGAGCGGGATGGTGTCGTCGGTCAGTCCGGTGGCGTGCTCCACGCAGTCGATGCCGGCCTCGACCAGATCGCGCAGCGAGTCCTCCGCGAAGCAGTGCGCGGTGACCCGGGCGCCCAGCCGGTGGGCCTCGGCGATGGCCGCCTCGACGGCGTCGCGCGGCCAGCAGGCGGACAGGTCGCCGAGGTCGCGGTCAATCCAGTCGCCGACCAGCTTCACCCAGCCGTCGCCGCGCCGGGCCTCCCGGGCGACGTGGGCGACGAGGTCCTCGGGCTCGATCTCCCAGGCGTAGTTGCGGATGTAGCGGCGGGTGCGGGCGATGTGCCGCCCGGCCCGGATGATCTTCGGAAGGTCCTCGCGGTCGTCGATCCAGCGGGTGTCGGAGGGCGAGCCCGCGTCGCGGATGAGCAGGGTGCCCGCGTCCCGGTCGGTGAGCGCCTGCCGCTCGGCGACGTCGGCGGGGACGGCGCCGTGCTGGTCGAGGCCGACGTGGCAGTGCGCGTCGACCAGTCCGGGCAGCGCCCAGCCCTCGACGGTGCGGACGTCGCGGGCCCCGGCGGGGCGGTCGTACGAGATCCTGCCGCCGATCACCCACACCTCGTCGCGGACGTCCTCGTCACGGGGGCCGACGAGGACCCGCCCCTTCACGTGCAGCACCGCCTGATCAGTCATGTCCGGCACCCTAGGCCCTGCCGTCGCGTCCCCGGCCGCCCGGTCGCGACGGGACCCGGCGGCCGACCCGGCGGCGGGGCCTACGGCCGTTCCGGCCGGCCGTGCGGCGGGGCGGGGGCTCCGCTCCCCCGGTCCCGGCGGGCGCGGGCCGCGGCGCGGGCGCCGAGTTCCCCCGCGCATCCGGCGCCGACGGCGCCCGCGGCGGCGGTCAGGCCGAGCACGGCGACGCCGGGGTTGGCGTAGCCGGGGATCTCGCCGGAATCGTAGCCGTCGCCGTCGCCGGTCTCGCAGAGGAAGCCGAGGGGCAGGTAGGAGACGGAGTAGTCGACGACCCGGGCGGCCCGCTCCGGTTCGGCGCCGGTCCGGCAGGGGGCCATGGGCGCGGAGGCGGAACCGCCGTCCTCCGCCTCCACCACCGCCCAGGCCACGGAGAGCGCGCCCCAGGCGTAGAGGGCGGCGGCCCCGACCCCGGCGCATCCGGCGACGGCCCGCAGCCGGGCTCCGGCGCGGCGGTACGCCGGGGGGACGGCCGGGCGCGCGGGCACGGCCCCGGTGGGCCGCGCGCCCCGGGCGCACCGGGGGGCGCGCTCGGGCGGGGCCGGGACGGCGCGGCGCAGGACGAGGGCCGTCACCACCGCGATGAGGACGAGCAGCAGGAGGACGAGCACGCGGAGGAGTCCATCAGGTCGGGGAGCGGCTCGGCAGTGGCGGAAGCCACAGTTCCGGGCGCGGGAGCCGCGGCGGACGGCATCCGGCGCGGAGGGCCGCGCGGGGCGCGGCTACCCTCGATCCCGTATCCGCAGCCCGCCCGGCCGTGACGGCCCACCGGTCCGTGACCGCGCCCGGACATGACCGAGAAGAGCGCCGCCGTGACCCACCCCCTGCTGGACCCGGCCCCGATGGACGCCGCCCGTTTCGCCGCGATCGAGGACCGGGTGGCGCGGCTGCTGGACACCGCGCAGGACGTGGTGATCACCCAGGGCGAGGCGCTGCTGCCGCTGGAGGGCGCGATCCGCGGCGCCGCCGGTCCGGACACGGTCGCGCTCAACGTGATCACCGGCCCGTACGGGCAGACCTTCGGGAACTGGCTGCGGGACTGCGGGGCGACGGTCCACGACCTGGCCGTGCCGTTCCACACGGCGGTCACCGCCGAGCAGGTGCGGGAGGCGTTCGCGGAGCATCCGGGGATCGACTTCGTGTCGCTGGTGCACGCGGAGGCGGCGACCGGGAACACCAACCCGGTCGCGGAGATCGGCGAGGTGGTGCGGGAGCGGGGCGCGCTGTTCTCCGTGGACGCGGTGGCCTCGGTCGGCGCGGAGCCGGTGCTGCCGGACGCCTGGGGCGTGGACCTGTGCGTGATCGGCGCGCAGAAGGCGCTGGGCGGTCCGGCCGGGGTGTCGGCGGTGTCGGTCAGCGAGCGGGCGTGGGCGCGGATGGCGGCCAACCCGGGCGCGCCGCGCCGTTCGTTCCTGTCGCTGCTGGACTGGAAGGAGCGCTGGATCGACGGGGGCCGCCGGGCGCTGCTGCACGCCCCGGCGCAGCTGGAGATGCTGGCGCTGGAGGCGTGCCTGGAGCGCGTCGGGGCGGTGGGGCTGCCCGCGGTGATGGCGCGGCACGCGTCGGCCGCGGCGGCCACCCGGGCCGGGGCGACGGCGCTGGGCGGCGGGCTGGAGCCCTACGTGCGCGAGGCGCGGGACGCGGCGCCGGTCGCGACGACGCTGCGGACGCCGCCGGGGGTGGACGCCTCCGCGCTGGTGGCGCGTGCCCTGGCCGCGGACCCGGCGCTGCCGCTGGCCGCGGGCGGCGGGGCGCTGGCCGGGGAGATGATCCGGGTCAACCACTACGGGCGGGACGCGACGCCGGAGACGGTGCTGGCCTGTCTGGCCGCGCTGGGCGACGCGCTGGCCGGGACGGGACGGACGACGGACCCGGAGGGGGCGCGACGCGCCGCCGAGGGTGCGTGGCGTTGACGAACGAAAGCGCGAACCACTCATCACCATGAATAACGGGTAACGTCAGAATATTCGATCACCTGAAATTAATGAATTCTTTTCAGGGCAGCTTCCCGTATTCTTCTGCCCGCTTTCCGGGGACCTAAACGCAGTGATTTCAGGGCGCCGGAAAGCGGGCGTTTCCGACGTTGCGGCGAACGGGTTACATGATTGTGACCCGTTACACATACTGTCCGTTTTCTACCATATAACCCGGTCGAAATATCCCAAAGCGTCAACCTTCCGAGGCCCCGTAACGCGCCCGCGTGATAACACAGGCGACGCCGACATGTAACCCCGTCCGGCGATGCATTTTCCCATTTCCCTGGGTAAATTCAATCTGCATGACTCCCGCGCAAGCAGAGCTGCAAATCGACCGTCCGAGAGTGGCCGACGGGGCCGCCCTGTGGCGGATGGCAAGGGATTCCCAGGTGCTCGATCTGAACTCCTCCTACAGCTATCTGCTGTGGTGCCGCGACTTCGCCGCCACCTCGGCCGTCGCCCGCGACGGGCGCGGTGAGCCGGTCGGTTTCATCACCGGCTACATCCGGCCGGACCGCCCCGACACCCTGCTGGTGTGGCAGGTGGCGGTGGACACCGCCCTCCGCGGGCGGGGGCTGGCCTCGGCCATGCTGGACTCGCTCACCGCCCGGACCGTGGCCGAGCACGGGCTGAGCGCGGTCGAGACCACGATCTCGCCCGGCAACACCGCCTCCGAGCGGCTGTTCACGTCCTTCGCCCAGCGGCACCGCGCCCCGCTGGAGCGCGAGGTGCTGTTCGCGACGGAGTCGTTCCCCGACGGGCCGCACGACGCGGAGGTCCTGTACCGGATAGGCCCGCTGTCCGCCCCGGCCACGGCCGGCGCCGCGGACGCCCCCGGCTCCCCCTGACCCGGTTCCGGCCCGGAACGCCGCCGTTCCGCCGGAATCCGCCCGACTCCCCCTCTCACCCCTCTCGCAACGAGGAGCGATTCGTCGTGACCATCACCCAGCCCGATCTGAGTGTCTTCGAGACCCTGGAGTCCGAGGTGCGCAGCTACTGCCGCGGCTGGCCCACCGTCTTCGACCGTGCCCACGGCAGCCGCATGTACGACGAGGACGGCCACGAGTACCTCGACTTCTTCGCCGGAGCCGGGTCGCTCAACTACGGGCACAACAACCCCGTACTGAAACGCGCGCTGATCGACTACCTGGAGCGGGACGGCGTCGCGCACGGCCTGGACATGTCGACCGTGGCCAAGCGGCGCTTCCTGGAGACCTTCCAGGACGTGGTGCTCCGCCCGCGCGACCTGCCCTACAAGGTCATGTTCCCGGGCCCGACGGGCACCAACGCCGTGGAGTCCGCGCTGAAGCTGGCGCGGAAGGTGAAGGGACGCGAGGCGATCGTGTCGTTCACCAACGCCTTCCACGGCATGTCGCTGGGGTCGCTCGCGGTGACCGGCAACGCCTTCAAGCGGGCCGGCGCCGGCATCCCCCTGGTGCACGGCACGCCGATGCCGTTCGACAACTACTTCGACGGCACCGTCGAGGACTTCCTGTGGTTCGAGCGGCTCCTGGAGGACCAGGGCTCGGGCCTGAACAAGCCGGCCGCCGTGATCGTCGAGACCGTGCAGGGCGAGGGCGGCATCAACGTCGCCCGCCCGGAGTGGCTGCGCGCGCTGGCCGCGCTGTGCGAGCGGCAGGACCTGCTGCTCATCGTCGACGACATCCAGATGGGCTGCGGACGCACCGGCGCGTTCTTCTCCTTCGAGGAGGCCGGGATCACCCCGGACATCGTCACCGTCTCCAAGTCGATCAGCGGCTACGGGCTCCCCATGTCGCTGTGCCTGTTCCGGCCCGAACTGGACGTCTGGGAGCCGGGCGAGCACAACGGCACCTTCCGCGGCAACAACCCGGCCTTCGTCACCGCGACGGCCGCGCTGGAGACGTACTGGAGCGACGGCTCCGCGATGGAGAAGCAGACCCGCACCCGCGGCGAGCAGATCGAGCAGCACCTCATCGCCATCACCGAGGAGAACCTGGCCGACATCAAGGAGTACCGCGGCCGGGGCCTGGTGTGGGGCGTGGAGTTCCACGACAAGCCCCGCGCGGGGCGGATCGCCCGGCGCGCCTTCGAACTGGGGCTGCTCATCGAGACCTCCGGCCCGGAGAGCGAGGTCGTCAAGCTGCTCCCGGCGCTGACCATCACGCCCGACGAGCTGGACGAGGGCATGAAGACGCTGGCCCGCGCGGTGCGCGAGACGGCCTGAACCCGAGCGCTTCCGGCGCCCGCGCCCCGCGGCGGACCCGCGGGCGCCGGTATCCCCGCACCACCCCTTCACCGAGGAGGCATCGCAACACCGTGATCGTCCGTTCGTTCAAGGAGATCGAAGGCACCGACCGGCACGTGAAGTCGGCGTCCGGCACCTGGGAGAGCAAGCGCATCGTCCTCGCCAAGGAGAAGGTCGGCTTCTCCCTGCACGAGACGATCCTCTACGCGGGCACCGAGACCGACATGTGGTACGCGAACCACATCGAGGCCGTCGTCTGCACCCGGGGCGAGGCCGAGCTGACCGACCGCGAGACCGGGAAGACCTACTACATCACCCCCGGCACCATGTACCTCCTGGACGGCCACGAGCGGCACACGCTCAGGGTCAAGGAGGACTTCCACTGCATCTGCGTCTTCAACCCGCCCGTGACCGGGCGCGAGGACCACGACGAGAACGGCGTCTACCCCCTGCTCACCGAGGAGGTGTGAACCACCGTGACCACGGCCACGAACGTCACCGATCCCTACCCCACCCGGGGCTCCACCGAGGTGGCCACGCCCCGCCGCGACCCGGTCGTCTGGGGGGAGCGGGGCGCCCCCGGCCCGCTCGCCGCCGATGACCTCGGCTCCTTCGAGCGCGACGGCTTCCTCGCCCTCGACCGGCTCCTCGCCCCCGAGGAGGTCGAGGTCTACCGGCGGGAGCTGGACCGGCTGGTGTCCGATCCGGAGATCCGCGCGGACGAGCGTTCCATCGTGGAGCCCAAGTCCAAGGAGATCCGGTCCGTCTTCGAGGTGCACCGGATCAGCGAGGTGTTCGCGGAACTGGTGCGCGACGAGCGGGTCGTCGGCCGGGCCCGGCAGATCCTCGGCTCGGACGTCTACGTCCACCAGTCGCGGATCAACGTCAAGCCGGGCTTCGGGGCCAGCGGCTTCTACTGGCACTCGGACTTCGAGACCTGGCACGCCGAGGACGGCCTGCCGCGCATGCGCGCGGTCTCCGTCTCCATCGCGCTGACCGAGAACCACGACACCAACGGCGGCCTCATGATCATGCCGGGGTCGCACCGGACGTTCCTCGGCTGCGCGGGGGCCACGCCGGAGGACAACTACAAGAAGTCCCTGCAGATGCAGGACGCGGGGACGCCGTCGGACGAGGCGCTCACCACGATGGCCTCGGAGCACGGCATCAAGCTGTTCACCGGCAGGGCCGGCTCCGCGACCTGGTTCGACTGCAACGCCATGCACGGATCCGGCGACAACATCACGCCGTTCCCGCGCAGCAACGTGTTCATCGTGTTCAACAGCGTGGAGAACACGGCGGTCGAGCCCTTCGCGGCGCCGGTGCGCCGGCCGGAGTTCATCGGGGCGCGGGACTTCACGCCCGTGCGGTGAACGGCGGACGAGCCCGGCGGCGGGCGACGGCACCGGGCGGAGCCTCCCTGGCGGGGGCCCGCCCGGTGCCGTGCGCGTGCGCGGCGGCTGCCGTGGTGGCGCGGGGTGTGCGGCTCGGGATGCGCGGCGCGGCGGATGCCGTGGGCGCGCGGGTGCCCGGTGCCGGGTCAGTGCCCGGGGACCGCGCAGCCGTCCGGGCCGCAGCTCTCCGCGTCCTCCCCGGCGCCGCCCTGGATCAGGGTCAGCGGGGTGCGCTCGCCCCAGGCCCGGGTGAGCACCTGGCCGAAGACCTCCGCGCTCTGGGCGCCGGAGACGCCGTACTTCTGGTCGATCACGAAGAACGGCACGCCCCTGGCGCCGAGTTCCGCCGCCTCCCGCTCGTCGGCGCGCACCGCGTCGGCGTGGGCGGCCGGGTCGGCGAGCACCGCGCGGACGGCGTCCTCCGCCAGCCCGGCGCCGGTGGCGAGGGCCACCAGCCGTTCGTCGTCGTCGAAGACCGTGGCCTCCTCGGCGAAGTTGGCCCGGTAGAGGGCGTCCAGCAGGGCCCCCTGCCGCCCGTGCTCCCGGGCGAGGTGCAGCAGCCGGTGCATGTCGAAGGTGCTGCCGTGGTCGCGGTCGCGGGTGCGGTACTCCAGGCCCTCGGCGGCGGCCTGGGCGCCCAGGTCGTCCTCGCCGGCCCGCACCTGGGCCTCGCTCATGCCGTACTTGGCGGTGAGCATGGACAGGACGGACTGGACGTCGCCCTTGGCCCGGTCCGGGTCCAGCTCGAAGGAACGGTGGACGACCTCGACGGCGTCCCGGTGCGGGAAGGCCGCGAGCGCCTTCTCGAAGCGGGCCTTGCCCACGTAGCACCAGGGGCAGGCGATGTCGCTCCAGATCTCGACGCGCATCTCTCGGCTCTCTCCAGGTCGTCGGCGTACGGCTGCGGGGACTCCTCAGCCTGTACGTGAACGTTCAAGCAGCCTGGGTGATTCCCGGACCCCGGGGAAAACCGGCCGGCCGGTCGTTCCGGTCCCCGGCGCACCACCGGCACCGCCCCTTAGGCTCTCCCCATGGACATCGCACTGCGTGAGGTTCACGACAGCGACCTGCCCGTCTTCTTCCGGCAGTTGAACGATCCTGAGGCGCTGCTCATGGCCGCCTTCACCCCCGAGGACCCGGCCGACCGGGCCGCCTTCGACGCCCGCTGGGCGCGGGCCCGGGCCTCCTCCGACGTGGTGCGCACGATCCTCGGCGACGGCGACGTGCTGGGCAGTGCCGCGGTGTACGGGGAGCCGGGCGAACGCGAGGTCACCTACTGGGTGGACCGGGCCTACTGGGGGCGGGGGGTGGCCACGGCCGCCCTGCGCCACCTGCTGGCCGAGGTGCCGGAACGGCCGCTCTACGCGCGGGCGGCGGCGGACAACGCGGGCTCGCTGCGGGTGCTGGAGAAGTGCGGCTTCACTCCGAGCGCGCGGACCCGGGGGCACGCCCCGGCGCGCGGCGGGGAGATCGACGAGGTCGTCCTCCGGCTGCGGGACCGGACGCCCGGCGACGGATGAGCGGACGATGAGAAGTCACCGCCGGCGGAACGATCCCCCGCCCCCCGCTCGTCCAGGGAACGGGATGAACAGGATGATCAGGCGCGCGGCGGCCTTCTCTCTGATCCTGGTGCTCGCCCTGCTGGTCAGGGCCACCTGGGTGCAGTTCTACGAGGGCCGCGCGCTCGCGGACGACACGGACAACCGGCGCAACGCGATCAGGACCTACGCGCAGCCGCTCGGGAACATCGTCGTGGCCGGGCACCCGGTCACCGGATCGGCGCCGACGGAGGGCGGTGACCTCCGCTACCGGCGCACGTACACGGACGGCCCCCTGTACGCGGCGGTGACCGGCTACGCCTCCCAGAGCTACGCCCCCACCCTGCTGGAGGGCGTCCACCAGGACGCGCTGAACGGCACCGACCCCCGGCTGCGGACCGCGATGGACACGGTCACCGGCGCCCGGTCCGCGCCGGGCGACGTGATCACCACCATCGAGCCGGACGTGCAGCGGGCCGGGTACGAGGCGCTCGGCGGGAAGAAGGGCGCCGCCGTCGCCGTCGACCCCGGCACCGGCCGCGTCCTCGGCGTGGTGTCGACCCCGTCCTACGACCCGTCGGAGCTGACCGACGCCAACACCGCCGCCACGGCCTGGGAGCGGCTCACCGGGGATCCCGACGAGCCCCTGACCAACCGGGCGCTGCGCCGGCCGCTGCCCCCGGGGTCCACCTTCAAGCTGGTGGTCGCGGCGGCGGCGCTGGAAGAGGGGCTGTACGGGTCGGTGGACGAACCGACGGACAGCCCCGACCCGTACCTCCTCCCGGACACCTCGCGGAAGCTCACCAACGAGGACCCGTCGGCCCCCTGCGAGGACGCCACGCTCCGCACCGCCCTGCGCCACTCCTGCAACAACGTCTTCGGGAAGCTGGCCGTCGACCTGGGCCAGGACAGGCTGCGGGCGATGGCGGAGCGGTTCGGGTTCAACGACACGGAGCAGAACGTGCCCGTCCGCGCCCACCCCAGCGTGTACCCCGAGGACATGGACCGGCCCTCGACGGCGCTGACCGGCATCGGCCAGTTCGACGTGACGGCGACACCGCTGCAGATGGCGATGGTCTCGGCGGCCCTCGCCAACGGCGGTGAGCTGGTCACCCCGCACATGGTCTCCCGGGTCACCGACGGCGGCGGCGACGTGCTCCGGGACTACGACGGCGAGGCCACGTCGCGTCGGATCGTCGGCACCGCCACCGCGGCCCAGCTGCGGTCGGCCATGGAGACGGTGGTCCAGGAGGGCACGGGGACGAACGCCCGTATCCCGGGCCTCACCGTCGGCGGCAAGACGGGCACCGCCCAGCACGGCGAGAACAACAGCAGGACCCCGTACGCCTGGTTCACCTCCTACGCCACCTCTCCGGAGAGCGGCCGGCAGGTCGCCGTGGCGGTCGTGGTCGAACAGTCCGACGCCACCCGCTCCGAGGTCAGCGGCAACGGACTGGCGGCACCGGTGGCCCGGGCGATGATGCGCGCGGCGCTCGAGGGGTAGACAGCGGCAGAGGAGGCCCCCGCGCGGGAGGGGCGGGAGAGGCCACCCCCGCAACCGGCGCCGACGTCCCCCGGACCCCCGGACCGGCGGACCGGCGGGGCGGCGGGGCGGCGGACCGGCGGGGCGGCCGATCGGGTACGGGCGGGGCGCCGGGCGTCCCGTACCCGATCGGCCGAGGGTAAGGGAACGGTAAAACACCTTCGCTCGTTCACCCGGCATGACAGCTATGACCCCCGGCTCGAACATCCCTCTGACCGCCGCCCGCGTGGCGGTGGACGTCACCGCGCCCGTGCGGCTCGACGTATCGGGCCTGCTGCTCACCGCCGACGGCAAGGTGCGCTCCGACGACGACTTCATCTTCTACAACCAGCCCACCGGACCGGGTGTGACCTACCGTTCCGGCGGCGGCACCGCGCCCGACTCGGTCACCGTGGACACCGGCTCCGTCCCCGCGGGCGTCGAGAGGGTCGTCGTCACCGCCAGCCCGGACGCCGCCGGGCAGACCTTCCAGGGCATCGAGCCGACCGCGACCCTGCGCGACGCGGCGAACGGCGCCGTCCTCGCCACGTTCACCCCGCCGCGGCTCGGTGCCGAGACGGCGCTGGTGGTCATGGAGATCTACCGGCGCAACGGGGTCTGGAAGGCCCGCGCGGTCGGGCAGGGCTACGCCGACGGCCTGGCCGGTATCGCCACCGACTTCGGTGTCACGGTCGACGAACCGGCGGCACCGACGGCACCGGTGCCCACGGCACCCCCCGCGCCCCCCGCACCCCCCGCACCCCCGGCGCCCCCGGCCGCGGCGGCACCCGCGACTCCCCCGGTGCCGCCGGTCACGTACACGAGGCCGTCCGCCGCCGTGCCGGCGATGCCCGCGGCCCCGCCCGCGCAGCCGGCGCAGCCCTCGCCGGGCGCCGGGAAGATCAACCTGGACAAGGGCCGGGTCAGCCTCCGGAAGAACCAGACGGTGTCCCTGGTCAAGGGCGGCCGTCCGCTGCTCTCCCAGGTGCGGATGGGGCTCGGCTGGGAGCCGGCGTACCGGGGCAAGGACATCGACCTGGACGCCTCGGTCATCGCCTACGGCCCGCAGCGCAACCACATCGACAGCTGCTACTTCGGCAAACTGCAGATCCTCGGCGGCGCCGTCCAGCACTCGGGCGACAACCTCACCGGCGAGGGCAGCGGCGACGACGAGATCATCACCGTCGACCTGGGCCGTCTCCCGCAGGAGGTCAGCGGTCTGGTCTTCACGGTCAACTCCTTCTCGGGCCAGAAGTTCACCGAGGTGGCCAAGGCGTACTGCCGCCTCTTCGACGCCGCCACCGGCGAGGAGCTGGTCCGCTTCGACCTCACCGGCGCCGAGCCCCAGACGGGCGTGATGATGGCGAAGCTGATCCGCCAGTACTCCGGCGAGTGGGAGATGACCGCCATGGGCGACTTCCTGAAGGCCCGCACCGTCCGGGGCATGGTCAAGCCCGCCGCCCAGGCCCTCTGACCGCCGGACCGGTCCCCCCATCGCCCGTCCCCGCGAGGGGCGGGGAGGAAAATAGGTGAACAGACGGCCGCACCCTGTGCATCGCGCGCTCATCCGAGCGGGCGGTGCACAGGGTCGCGGCCACTGTTCACGTCATTTGACACACCCCTGCGGCCCGGAGGGGTCCGGCCGCGGTGCGGGTCCGCGCCTCAGCCGCGCTTCTGGCGCTTCCAGGGACCGGTGACGGCGAGCATGATGCCCGGCGTCTGGATGTTGGCGTACAGAGTGCGGCCGTCGGGCGAGAAGGTGACGCCGGTGAACTCGCTGTACTCGGGGTCCGCGGCGGTGCCGGTGTTCAGCTCGTTGCGCGCGATGGGGTAGGTGCGCCCGCTGTCGGTGGCGCCGAAGAGGTGCTGGAGGCCGTCGCCGTCCTCGGCGATGACCAGGCCGCCGTACGGCGAGACGGTGATGTTGTCGGGACCGTCGAAGGCGCCCTCGGCCGACGGGTCGGGGTTGACGCCGAGCAGCACCTTGAGGGTGAGGGTGCGGCGCTTGGGGTCGTAGAACCAGACCTGGCCGTCGTGCGGCCGGCCGGGGCTCTCGGCGCGGGCGTAGGAGGACACGATGTAGGCACCGCCGTCGCCCCACCACATGCCCTCCAGCTTGCGGGCTCGGGTGACCTGGCCGGTGGTGAACTGCTTGCGCACCGAGGTGGCGGCGGCGTCGCGGTCGGGGACGTCGATCCAGTCGACGCCGTACACCGTGCCGGTCCGGGTGGCGTGGGAGAGGTCGTCGACGAACCGGCCGCCGGAGTCGAAGCACCGGAACGCCTGGAGGACCCCCGCGTCGGCGGCGAGGGTCCGCAGCCGGCCGCGGCCGTGACGGAAGCCCTGGGGCGGGGTCCAGCGGTAGAGCAGGCCGTTGGGGTTGGAGGCGTCCTCGGTCAGATAGAGGTGGCCGCCCTTGGGGTCGACGACGACGGCCTCGTGCGCGTAGCGGCCGAGGGCCTTGACCGGCCGCGGGTCGCGGTTGGCCCGGCGGTCCTCCGGGTCGACCTCGAAGACATAGCCGTGATCCTTGGTCATGCCGTTCCTGCCGGCCTTGTCCTCGGTCTCCTCGCAGGTCAGCCAGGTGCCCCAGGGAGTGCTGCCGCCCGCGCAGTTGGTGGCGGTCCCGGCGATGCCGACCCACTCGGCGACCTGCCCGTCGCGGCGGACCTCGACGACCGTGCAGCCGCCGGCGGCGGCCGGGTCGTAGACGAGCCCCTCGGTCAGCGGCACGGGGTGGTCCCACTTGCCGCGGGCGCCGCCGAGCTCGTGGTTGTTGACGAGCAGGGTGCTGCCGCGCGGGCCCGCGAAGGCGGCGGTGCCGTCGTGGTGGGAGGGGGTGTACTCGCCCGACTCCAGCCGGGTCCGGCCGCTGTGGGTGATGATCTCGTAGCGGAAACCGGCGGGCAGGGCGAGGATGCCGGCGGGGTCGGGGACGAGGGGGCCGTAGCCGGCTCCGTCGTGCCCGCGGCCGTTGTCCCGGCCCTGGTCGTCCCGGTCCTGGTCCTCGTCCTCGCCCTGGCCCCGCCCGGCACCCGCGGTCCTGACGTCCGCGGAGGCCAGCGCGTTGGGGGCGGTGGCGAGGACACCGACGCTGCCCGCCAGCGCGACTCCGGCACCGGTGAGTGCGGACCGTCGGGTGAAGTCCCTGCGGGTGAGCGGCATCTGCGTCTCCTGATACGGGGTGGTGGTGCCGGAGGACTGCGGTCCTCGTACGGCGCACACGGTGCCGCTCCCGCCTGAACGGGGCCTGAACACCGCCCGTCCGTCGTCCGGCCCCTTCCGGAACCCGCCCGCCGCCGGCCCCCGGATCCCGTACCGTGCGCCCCTCGCGTCCCGCACGGACCTCGCGCCGCGTGCGACCGCACGGCAGTGAACGGCGGGCACGGGCGGCCCGCCCCGCCCCTCCGGCCCCGTCCGACGGCCCCGCCGGCGTGCTATCCGCCGTGCTGCGAGCGCGCCTTGAACGCCGCCTTGCGGGCCTCCTTGGCGACCTTCTTGTCGGGGTGCAGCCGCCCCATCGCCTCCAGCACGTCCGCCGTGGCCGGGTGCTCGACCCGCCAGGCCGTGTCGAAGAAGCCGCCGTGCTGCCGCGCGAGCCCCTCCACCAGGGCCCGCAGCTCCTCGGAGTTGCCCTCGGCGGCGAGCTGGGCGGCGAGGGTGTCGATGGTGAGCCAGAAGACCATCTCCTCGGGCGGCGCCGGGACGTCGCGCGCGCCGTGCTCGGTGAGCCAGACCCGGGCCAGGCCGCCCAGTTCGGCGTCGTCGAGCACCTCCCGCAGCGCGGGCCCGGCCTCCGTCCCGACCAGGGACAGGGCCTGCTGGCAGCGCAGCCGCCGCAGCGGCGCGCCCGGGTCGGTGCCGCGCGCGGCGGCCAGCAACTCCCTTGCGGCGGTGAGCGGTTCGCGGGACTCCAGCCAGTTCAGGGTCTCCGCGTGGGCCGCCTGCGGCGGGTAGGCGGCGGTGCCGTCGAGCAGCGCGTCGGCGCCCTTGTCCGCGAGGTCGCCGACGGCGGGCGCGCCGAAGCCGGCCTCCAGCAGCCGGTTGCGCAGCCCGTAGAGGCCCAGCGGGGTGAGCCGGACCATGCCGTAGCGGGCGACGTCCGTCTCGTCGACGGGGGCGGCGGGCTCCTCGTCCGCGTCGGCCATGAGCGCCTCGTCGACGGGGCGGTAGGCGACGAGGCCGACCGGCTCCAGCATCCGGAACTGGTCGTCCAGCCGCATCATGGCGTCGGACACCTGCTCCAGCACGTCGTTGGTGGGTTCGCCCATGTCGCTGGGGACGATCACCGAGGCGGCCAGCGCGGGCAGCGGCACCGGGGCGTCGGCGGGCCCCTCCTCGGCGACGGTGAGGAGGTAGAGGTTGCCGAGCACGCTGTCGAGGAACTCGGCCTCGGCCTCCGGGTCCCAGTCGAGGGAGGAGAGGTCGACCTCGCCGCCCTCGGCCATCGCGTCGACGAGATCGTCCAGATCGGGCACGCTCGCGTCCGCGAGGACGGTCTCCAGGGTGGTGAGCCACACGTCGAGCACGTCCTGCGGGGAACCGCCGGTGAGCAGGGCCAGGTCCGCGCCCTGGACGACGGTGCCCTCCTCCTCGTCGGTGATCTCGACCAGGCCGGTGTCGACGGCGATCCGCCACGCCTCGCCCGCGTGGGCCGCGGCGTCCTCCCCGGTGAGGTCCAGCGCGGCGGCCGCGGCGGGCAGTTGCTCCTCGACGAGCCCGCCGCCGGCGTCGACACGGGTGGCGGGCCCGGCCCAGCGGGCGAGCCGCGCGGCGCGGGAGAGCACCGGCGTGGACAGCGCCTCGCGGGCCAGCTCCGCCTCGGGGCGCAACCGTGCGGGCGGCAGGGTGGAGCTGTCTGACATCGGCTGTTCTCTCCTCGCGCCGTGACCGCCGTGCGCGTCCTCACCGCCGCACGGCCATCCTCACTGCCGTACGGGCGGCCTGCGCGCCGTAGGGCTCAGCGGCTCAGCCTAGACGGGTTTGGGCCCATGCCGCCCGGTTCATCTCCCCGACGGGTGGAGTACATGGCCGAAACCTTGACAACGAGGTTGGCCAGGCACGAGATTGACGCGCGTAGAAATCGGCGGGACAACTGTTCACCGGGGCCGGCGCGGGCCTCCCGGAGCGGTCTTCGGTACCTCGCGCCCGGCCCGCGCGGGGCCGCTCCGTCCGCCCCGCGTCCCGCCCGCCCGACCGGCTCCATCCGTCCCGCCCCGTCCCGGCGCCCCGTCACGCATGTCCCCCGGAGGGATTCCGTTGGCCAGTCAGTCCTCCGCGCGCCTCGCCGCGCTCACCGTCGCCGCCGTCTGCTCGGCTTCGTCCCTCGTCGCCGCCAGCGCGCCGGCGCACGCAGGCTCCGGCTCCGGCTCCGCCGAAGTGGTGCGCATCCATGACATCCAGGGCACCACCCGCCTCTCCCCGTACGCGGGGGAGCAGGTCACGGACGTGGCCGGAATCGTCACCGGTCTCCGGGGCTACGGCTCCGCGCGGGGGTTCTGGATGCAGGATCCCCGGCCGGACGGCGACCCGGCGACCAGTGAGGGCGTGTTCGTCTTCACCGGTTCGACGCCGAAGGCGGCCGTGGGGGACGCGGTCACCGTCTCCGGGACGGTCTCGGAGTTCGTGCCCGGAGGCACGGAATCCGGCCACCAGTCGGTGACCGAGATCGTCCGCCCGGTGGTCACGGTCGTCTCGCGGGGCAACGAGGTCCCGGCGGCGGCCGTGGTCTCCGCCGCCACGGTGCCGGACGCCTACGCCCCCCAGGGCGACGCCGCCGCCGGTGGCTCGATCGACCGCCTGGCGCTGCGGCCGGACCGGTACGCCCTGGACCTCTACGAGTCCCTGGAGGGCATGGCCGTCCGGGTCGACGACGTCCGGGTGGTGGGCGCCTCCGACCCGTACACGGAGCTGTGGGTGACGGTGAAGCCGTCGGAGAACGCGACGCCCCGCGGCGGCGCGCTCCACGGCTCCTACGAGGACGCCAACACCGGCCGGCTCCAGATCCAGTCGCAGGGCAGGCCGGCCGACTTCCCGAGGGCCGACGTGGGCGACACCCTCGCCGGGACCACCTCGGGCCCGCTGGACTACAACCAGTTCGGCGGCTACACCGTGGTCGCGGGCGAGATCGGCACGCTGCGGGACGGCGGCGTCCGGCGGGAGTCGACCCGCCCGCAGGACGAGCGGGAACTGGCGGTGGCGACGTACAACGTCGAGAACCTCGACCCGTCGGACAACACCTTCGCCGCGCACGCCGAGGCGATCACCCGCAACCTGCGGTCGCCCGACATCGTGTCCCTGGAGGAGATCCAGGACGACAGCGGGGTCACGGACGACGGCACCGTGTCCGCCGACGCGACGGTCGGCAGGCTGGTCGACGCCGTCGTGGCGGCCGGCGGCCCGCGGTACGACTGGCGGAGCGTCGACCCGGTGGACAAGGCCGACGGCGGCCAGCCCGGCGGCAACATCCGCCAGGTGTTCCTGTTCAACCCCCGGCGGGTCGCGTTCACCGACCGCCCGGGCGGCGACGCCGTCACCGCCACCCGGGTCCACAAGGTGCGCGGCAGGGCGGCGCTGACCCTCTCCCCCGGCCGCGTCGCCCCGGCCGATCCGGCCTGGAAGGACAGCCGCAAGCCGCTGGCGGGCGAGTTCGTCTTCCGCGGCCGGACGGTCGTCGTGATCGCCAACCACTTCAGCTCCAAGGGCGGCGACCAGGGACTGACGGCGCGGTACCAGCCGCCGGCGCGCTCCTCGGAGACCCAGCGGCACCTCCAGGCGAAGGCCGTGAACACCTTCGTCAAGCAGGTGCTCGCGGTCGAGAAGCGGGCCGCCGTGATCGCCCTCGGCGACATCAACGACTTCGAGTTCTCGACGACCACCGGGCTCCTGGAGGACGGCGGGGCCCTGTGGTCGGCGGTCGGGTCGCTGCCGCGCGCCGAGCGCTACTCGTACGTCTACCAGGGCAACAGCCAGCTCCTGGACCAGATCCTGGTGAGCCCGTCGGTCCGGCGGCACGGCCGGCCCTCCTACGACAGCGTGCACATCAACGCCGAGTTCCAGGACCGGATCAGCGACCACGATCCGCAGGTCCTCCGGTTCCGTCCCTGAGCCGGGGCCGGAGGTGCCGGCTCGGGGACGGACGGCGCCCGGCGCCGGGCGGACGGGGCGGGTTCAGCGGGGGACGAGGCCGAGGGCATGGTCGTAGCGGAGGAAGGTGCCGTTCCTGATCCCCGGCCAGGTCTGCACCCGCTCCCACTCGGGGCTCGGCGAGCCGGGTCCGTCGCCGGAGGTGGCGAGGGCGTCGATGTGCGCCTGGGCGCTCACCCACTCGGCGTAGTTGAGGACCCGGGTGCCGTCGGTGCTGAGGTGGAAGTGGGCGGAGCCGCCGCCGGTGTGCGGTTCCGGGTCGGTGTCCAGGGCCTCGAAGACGGCGTCGACCCAGTCCCGCTGCCGCTGCGGGTCGGGGCTCTCGAACTCGATGTCCACGATGATGACGCAGCCGGGGACGGGAGCCCCGGGGCCGGTCGCCGAGGTGCCGCTCCGGTAGCGGCGGTAGCGGCGGAGCCCGTGGCGTTCGATGCCGGGCACGGCGGTGTCGATCTCGTCGACGCGCTCCTGGCGGTGGGTCTTGGCGAAGCCCTCGTAGGCGGACTCGTTCTCCCACTGGGAGTGGTGCAGCAGGGTGCTGCCGTCGTGCGCGGTGTAGAGGTGGTAGGAGCGCAGGGCCTCGGCGGGCCAGGGGCGGCGCTCCCAGGCGCGGGCGACGGCCTCGACGGTCCGCGCCTGCCGCTCGGGGGTGCCGACGCTCCAGGTGCTGAAGAGGGGGGCGCCCACGTCGGGGCGGAGGAGATCGGGGTGGGCGTCGGTACGGCGGGTCATACGGGCCTCCACGGGGCGTGCTCGTCGGGTACGGCACCACCCTGTGACCTGTACCAAGGTTGAGGTCAAGCGGGCGTGGGACGGCCGGGCGCATTGGCCTGAAGTCGCCCCGGCCCGGCCCCCACACCCGCCCCGCCCCGCCGTGCCGCTCCGGGGCGGGGCGTCGGCCCGGAGCGGCTCGCGTCGCGGCCCCGGAGACCGGTCGGCCTCCGGGGCTGCGATGCGCGGGCCCGAGGTCCGGGACCTCAAGTCCGGGGTACCGACATCCGGGGCTCCGAGGTCCCGGACTCTGACGGCCGGGGCCCGGCGTCCGGCGACGCACGTGGCCGGGCTGCGCGGCCGGGGCCGTATACGACGCGGCCCCGGGCCGCCCCAACGCCGCGTCCGCACCGCGATCCACTCGCCCCACGTTCCGCTCCCCGGCTCCGTCCGCCCCGGGCTCCGTCCGCCCGGCCCCCGGCCCCTGGTTCCTGGTTCCTGGTTCCTGGTTCCCGAGCGTCCGGATCTCTCTCCCGGCCTCCGGCTCCCCGCTTCAGCAACTCCCCCGGTGCCCGCGCCGCAGGACACCCACGGCGACCACCGCGCCCGCGACGCCCGCCGCTCCGGCGGCCAGCACCGCCCGCGGGTGTCCGCGCCCGGCGTCCACGACTCCGCGCAGCCGTCCGGGCGCCCGGTGCGCGCCGCCGGGCGCGGCGGTGTCCGGACCGCCGCCGGGCGCCGTGCCCGCGCCCTCCGCCTCGGCCCCCGTCGCTGTCCCGGACGCAGTCCCGTGACCGTGACCGTTCCCGTCCGCCCCGGCCTCCGCGGCCTTCCACCCGGCCGCCCTCTCCCGCGCCGCGTGCCCGGCGTGCGCGGCGGTGGACCGGAGCTGGACGGCCCTGGCGCCCGCCCGGTCCCGCAGTGCGGCGGCCCTGACCCTGGCCCGGCGCCCGACGTCCACCTTCCCGGCGAGTTCCGCCACGGTGTCGCCGAGTTCGCCCCGGGTCCGCTCGATCTGCCGCCGCAGTTCGTCGGGGCCCTTGGCGCCGCCGGTGTGCTCGGCGGTGGCTCCGCTGCCCGTGCGGTCGCGGCTGGTGCGGTCGCTCATCGGTGCGCCCTTTCCCTGATGGTGTCGACGTCGGCCCGGAGGCCGTCGAGGGCCTCCTCGGGCTTCGGCGGGACGGCCCGGCGGAGCTGGGAGCGGCCGGTGAGGGCCAGCAGAGCCGCCACGACGAAGAGCACTCCCGTCACGATGAGCGCCGACGCCCACACCGGCAGCACCAGCGCGAGCGCGGCGACCCCGGTCCCGGCCAGGGCGAACAGGCCGACGTAGGCGACGGCTCCGGCGGCGCCGAGCATGCCGCCGCCGCGTCCGGCACGTCTGCCCTTCTCGGCCAGTTCCTCCTTGGCGAGGGCCACCTCCTGGCGTACGAGCCGGGAGAGCTGTTCGGTGGCCCGGCCGACCAGCTCGCCCACGGAGTGCCGCTCGTCGCGCACCGGCCTGGTGTGCAGGGTTCCCGTCACGGTGTTCCGCCTCCTCTCGGTCCGGGGCCCCGGGTACCCCCGGCCGGGCACCGCTACCGCGCCGCCGCTCCCCGCCCGCGACCTCTCAGTTCTGCTTACCCGTACCGCGTAGCAAATTTAAGTGGCCCTACACGGTCGGGGGCCGGACACTGCTCCCATGAGCAGACGACACGACACCGCGCCCGCCACCCCGCCCCGCCCGGCCGCTCCCTTCGGCCGCGCGCTGTGCGCCATGGTCACGCCCTTCACCGAGGAGGGCGCGCTCGACCTGGACGGCGCCGGGCGGCTCGCCGCGCGCCTGGTGGCGGACGGCTGCGACGGCCTGGTGCTCTCCGGCACGACGGGCGAGTCGCCGACCACGACGGACGGGGAGAAGGCGGCGCTGGTCGAGGCGGTGCGGGAGGCGGTCGGGGCGGGGGTGCCGCTGGTCGCCGGGGTGGGCACGGCCGACACCCGGCACACGGTGGAGCTGGCCCTCGCCGCGGAGAAGGCGGGCGCGGACGGGCTGCTGGTGGCCGCGCCGTACTACAGCCGCCCGCCCCAGGACGCGCTGGAGGCGCACTTCCGGGAGGTCGCGGACGCCACCGGGCTGCCGCTCGCGCTGTACGACATCCCGGGCCGCACCGGTGTGCGCATCGCGCCGGAGACCCTGATCCGGCTGGCCGCCCATCCGCGCGTGGTGGCCGTGAAGGACTGCGCGTACGACCTGATGGGCACCCAGAAGGTGCTGGCCGCGACGGAGCTGGCGTACTACGCGGGCTGCGAGGAGCAGATACTCCCCCTGTACGCGCTCGGCGGCGCCGGTTTCGTCAGCACGGTCGCCAACGCCGCCCCGGGGCCGCTGCGCGCGGTCCTGGACGCCTTCGACGCGGGCGACACGGCGGGGGCGGCCGGCCGGCAGCGCCGGGCGCTGCCCCTGATCGACCTGATGATGGCCTCCGGACTCCCCGGCACGGTCACCGCCAAGGCCCTCCTGAACGCCCTCTCGCTCCCGGCCGGCCCGGTCCGCGCCCCGCTCCTCCCGGCCTCCCCCGAGGTGACCGGGGCCCTCGTCCGGGCCCACCGCGCGCTGACCGCCCCGGCCGGGCGGGCCGCCGCCGCGTGACCCGGTGGACGCGCCGCCACCCGTGCCCGGACGCCCGCCGGGCGGGGGCGCGTACGGCGATGGCACGCACGGCGGGGGCGCGCACGGCGGAGGGCCGGTGCGGCGGGGTCCGGTGAGGCGGGGCCCGCATCCCGCACGCCCCCGCCGGAGCGGCGCCGTGCCGTCCCGCGAGGGCGCGCTCCCGGTGACCGGGCCTCAGTTGTGGCTGTGCAGGACCTCGTTCAGGCCGCCCCAGACCGCGTTGTTCGGGCGGGCCTCGACCGCGCCGGTGACCGAGTTGCGGCGGAAGAGGATGTGGGAGGCGCCGGAGAGGTCGCGGGCCTTGACGACCTCGCCGTCGGGCATGGTCACCCGGGTGCCCGCGGTGACGTAGAGGCCGGCCTCGACCACGCACTCGTCGCCGAGGGCGATGCCCACGCCCGCCTCCGCGCCGACCAGGCAGCGCTCGCCGATGGTGATGCGGACGTTGCCGCCGCCGGACAGCGTGCCCATGGTGGAGGCGCCGCCGCCGATGTCGGAGCCGTCGCCCACGACGACGCCGGCGGAGATGCGGCCCTCGACCATCGACGTGCCGAGCGTGCCCGCGTTGAAGTTGACGAAGCCCTCGTGCATCACGGTGGTGCCCTCGGCGAGGTGGGCGCCCAGCCGGACCCGGTCGGCGTCCGCGATGCGCACGCCCTTGGGGGCGACGTAGTCCGTCATGCGGGGGAACTTGTCGACCGAGGTGACCTGGAGGTGCAGGCCCTCCGCGCGGGCGTTCAGCCGGACCGTCTCGAGGTCGTCGACGGCGACCGGGCCGAGGGAGGTCCAGGCGACGTTGGCCAGGTGGGCGAAGATCCCGTCGAGGTTCTGCCCGTGCGGCCGGACCAGGCGGTGGGAGAGCAGGTGCAGCCGCAGGTAGACGTCGTGCGTGTCGACCGGCTTGTCGTCCAGCGAGGCGATGACCGTGCGGACCGCCACCACCTCGACGCCCCGGCGGGTGTCCGGGCCGGTCGCCGCGGTGGCGCCGCCGCCGAGCAGTTCGGCGGCACGCTCGGCGGTCAGCCGCTCGGTGCCGGACGGGCCGGGCTCGTCGGACAGTTCGGGGGCGGGGTACCAGGTGTCGAGGACGGTGCCGTCGGCGGCGATCGTGGCGAGGCCGGCGGCCACGGCGCCGGTGGCGCGGGGAGCAGTCGTGTCGGTCATGAGGGCAACCTAACCGTCCGTCGCCCGCCGATGCGAGCCGACCCCGCGCCCGTCTCGCGTACCGGGCCGGACGGGACCGGGCGCGGCCCGGCGGGAGCGGACGGGACCGATCGGACGGAGCCGGGCGGGCCCGTCGCGGCACCGCGCGGGAGCGGACGGCACCACGCCGGGGCACCGCGGCACCGGCCGGGACCTGAGCGGCGCGGGACCGGACGGCACCGGTCGGGAGACCGGGCACGGCGGGAGCGCCGCGGATCGTCCGGAGCGCGGCCCCCGCTCCCCGCCCCGTGTCCCGTCCGCCCCGCACCCCGCACCCCATACCGCACCGCACCGCACCGGTCAGTGCGCGCCGCCCACGTTGAGGACCACCACGCCGATGATGATCAGCGCGATCCCGGCGGCCTTGGTGAGGGTCATCCCCTCCCCCATGAAGGCGACGCCGATCGCCGCGACGGCGGCGGTGCCGGCACCGGACCAGATGGCGTAGGCGGTGCCGACGGAGAGCGTGCGGAGCGTCTGGGCGAGCAGGGTGAAGGAGATCAGATAGCCGAGGGCGGTCAGCAGGGAGGGCCAGAGCCTGCTGAACCCGTCGCTGTACTTCATAGCGGTGGTCCCGGCGACCTCGGCGGCGATGGCTCCGGCCAGGAGCAGGTATCCCATGGCGACGAGCGTACGCAGCGGGGCGGGCGGGAACGCCGGAACGGCGGCGCCCGCGGGGGCACCGCCGTTCCGGTGAGCCGCCGGGTCCCCGGCCGGGCCGGGATAGCCCGAGGGGGACGGGGGCGTCGGCTCAGACGTTGAACCCGAGCGCCCGGAGCTGCTCGCGGCCGTCGTCGGTGATCTTGTCCGGGCCCCACGGCGGCATCCAGACCCAGTTGATCCGCAGCTCGTTGACGAGGCCGTCGGTGGCGGACCTGGCCTGGTCCTCGATCACGTCCGTCAGCGGGCAGGCCGCCGACGTGAGGGTCATGTCGATGGTGGCGATGTTCGCGTCGTCGACGTGGATGCCGTAGATGAGGCCGAGGTTGACGACGTCGATGCCCAGTTCGGGGTCGACGACGTCCATCAGGGCCTCGCGGAGCTCCTCCTCCGAGGCGGGCTTCATCTCCAGGGTGTCGCTCATGCCGTCGTCTCCTTCTCGGCGTCGGCTCCGTCCAGGGCCTGGGCGGTCGCGTCCTTCCAGGCCATCCAGCTCAGCAGGGCGCACTTGACCCGTGCCGGGTACTTCGACACCCCGGCGAACGCGACCGCGTCCTCCAGGATGTCCTCCATGGCGTCGTCGGGCTCGACCCTGCCCTTGGACTGCATCAGCTCCAGGAACGTCTCCTGGATGCGGCGGGCCCGGTCGAGGTCCTTGCCGACCAGCAGGTCGTTCAGTACGGAGGCCGAGGCCTGGCTGATCGAGCAGCCCTGGCCCTCGTACGACACGTCGCTGATCGTCGTGCCGTCGTACTTCACGCGGAGGGTGATCTCGTCACCGCACGTCGGGTTGACGTGGTGCACCTCGGCGTCGCCGTCCCGGAGACCACGACCGTGCGGGTTCTTGTAGTGGTCCAGGATGACTTCCTGGTACATGGAGTCCAGCTTCATGGTCTTCGCTCGTCCCGTCAGCCGAAGAAGTTCCGTACGTGCTCCAGACCGTCGATCAGTGCGTCGATCTCGGCCGGCGTGGAGTACAGATAGAACGACGCTCGCGTGGTCGCAGGAATTCCGTAGCGCAGGCAGACGGGGCGGGCGCAGTGGTGGCCGACCCGGACCGCGATGCCCTGCTCGTCGAGGACCTGGCCCACGTCGTGCGGGTGGATGTCACCGAGCGTGAAGGAGATCGCGGCGCCGCGGTCCTCGGCCGTGCCCGGCCCGATGATCCGCAGGTCGGGAACCTCCAGCAGCCGCTTGACCGCGTACTCGGTCAGGGCGTGCTCATGGGCGAGGACCTTGTCCATGCCGATGTCGTTCAGGTAGTCGATCGCCGCGCCCAGCCCGACCGCCTGGGCGATCGGCGGGGTGCCGGCCTCGAACTTGTGCGGCGCCGGGGCGTACGTCGACGAGTGCATCGACACGGTCTCGATCATCTCGCCGCCACCGAGGAACGGCGGGAGGTCCTCCAGCAGCTCCTGGCGGCCCCAGAGGACGCCGATGCCGGTCGGGCCGCACATCTTGTGGCCGGTGAAGGCCACGAAGTCGGCCTGGAGCGCCTGCACGTCCATCGGCATGTGCGGCACGGCCTGGGAGGCGTCGACGCAGACCAGGGCGCCGACCTCCTGGGCGCGGCGGACGATCTCCTCGACCGGGTTCACGGTGCCCAGGATGTTGGAGACCAGCACGAAGGAGACGATCTTCGTCTTCTCGGTGATGACCTCGTCGATGTTGGAGAGGTCCAGGCGGCCGTCGTCGGTCAGGCCGAACCAGCGGAGCTTCGCGCCGGTGCGCTGCGCGAGCAGCTGCCACGGCACGATGTTGGAGTGGTGCTCCATCTCCGTGATGACGATCTCGGTGTCGGAGTCGACGCGGTAGGGCTCGTCGGCCCAGCCCAGCATGTTCGCCACGAGGTTCAGCGACTCGGAGGCGTTCTTGGTGAAGATCACCTCGTCGCGGGAGGGCGCGTTGATGAACTCCGCGACCTTGTCGCGCGCCCCCTCGTAGAGCGCCGTGGCCTCCTCGGCGAGGACGTGCACGCCGCGGTGGACGTTGGCGTTGTGCTGCTCGTAGTACTGGCTGACCGCGTCGATGACCTGGCGCGGGGTCTGCGAGGTCGCGGCGTTGTCCAGATAGACGAGCCGGTGACCGTCGTGGACCTGGCGGTCCAGGATGGGGAAGTCCTTGCGGATCGCCTCGGTGTCGAGGAGGCCCGGCAGCAGTGTCACTCGGATGCGCCGCCCTTCGTGTATGCCTCGTAGCCCTCGTTCTCCAGCTTGTCGGCCAGTTCGGGGCCGCCGGACTCGACGATCCGGCCGCCCGCGAAGACGTGGACGTGGTCGGGCTTGATGTAGCGCAGGATGCGCGTGTAGTGGGTGATCAGCAGGGTGCCGACCGCGCCGCTCTCACGGACCCGGTTGACGCCCTCGGAGACGACGCGCAGGGCGTCGACGTCGAGCCCGGAGTCGGTCTCGTCGAGGACCGCGATCTTCGGCTTGAGCAGTTCGAGCTGGAGGATCTCGTGGCGCTTCTTCTCACCGCCGGAGAAGCCCTCGTTGACGTTCCGCTCGGCGAAGGCGGGGTCCATGTTGAGGCGCTGCATGGCCTCCTTGACCTCCTTCACCCAGGTGCGCAGCTTGGGGGCCTCGCCGCGGATGGCGGTGGCGGAGGTGCGCAGGAAGTTGGAGACCGAGACGCCGGGGACCTCGACCGGGTACTGCATGGCGAGGAAGAGTCCGGCGCGGGCGCGCTCGTCGACGGACATCTCCAGGACGTTCTCCCCGTCGAGGGTGACGGTGCCGCCGGTGACCGTGTACTTGGGGTGGCCGGCCAGCGAGTAGGCCAGGGTGGACTTGCCGGAGCCGTTGGGGCCCATGATGGCGTGCGTCTCGCCCTGCTTCACGGTCAGGTCGACGCCCCGGAGGATCTCCTTCGTGGCGTTGTCGGCCTCGACGGTGACGTGCAGGTCTCGGATTTCAAGCGTTGCCATGGATGCCTCAGGACTCCTGGGAGAGGGAGACGAGCACGTCGTCCCCTTCGATCTTTACGGGATATACGGGGACGGGGCGCGTCGCCGGAAGGCTGTCGGGCTTGCCGGAGCGCAGGTCGAAGCGCGAGCCGTGGAGCCAGCACTCGATGTGGCAGTCGTCGACCTCGCCCTCGGAGAGGGAGACGTTCGCGTGCGAGCAGATGTCGTGGATCGCGAACACCTCGCCCTCGGTCCGGACGAGCGAGATGGGCGTGCCGTCGATCTCCACCCGCTTGGGGGTGTCCTCCTCCAGCTCGCCGGCCCCGCAGACGCGTACGAAGGTCATGCGACCGCCGCCTCCAGCTCGTCCTCGATCTTGGCGAGCAGGCGCTCCTCGATGTCCGGGACACCGATCTGCTGGACCAGTTCGGCGAAGAAGCCCCGGACCACCAGGCGGCGGGCGTCCATCTCGGGGATGCCGCGGGCCATCAGGTAGAAGAGCTGCTCGTCGTCGAAGCGGCCGGTGGCGGAGGCGTGCCCGGCGCCGACGATCTCGCCGGTCTCGATCTCCAGGTTGGGGACCGAGTCGACCCGCGCGCCGTCGGTGAGGACGAGGTTGCGGTTCATCTCGTAGGTGTCGGTGCCCTCGGCCCTGGCCTCGATGAGGACGTCGCCGATCCAGACCGCGTGGGCGTCCTCGCCCTGGAGGGCGCCCTTGTAGACCACGTTGGAGGAGCAGTGCGGCACGTTGTGGTCGACGAGGAGGCGGTGCTCCTGGTGCTGTCCGGCGTCGGTGAAGTACAGCCCGAAGAGCCGGGCCTCGCCGCCGGGGCCGGCGTACCGGACGCGCGGGTGGAGCCGGACGAGGTCGCCGCCGAAGGTGACGACAACGGACTTGAAGGTGGCGTCGCGGCCGATGAGGGCGTTGTGCTGGGAGACGTGGACGGCCTTCTCGTCCCAGTCCTGGAGGGAGACGACGGTGAGCCGGGCCCCGTCGCCGACGACGAAGTCGACGTTGGAGGCGAGCACCGCGTCGCCGGTGTGGTCGATGACCACGACGGCCTCGGCGAAGGCGCCCAGCTCCACCACCTGGTGGCCGTAGGCGACGCCGCCCTCGCCGTGCACGGCGATGCGGATGGGCTCGGTGAGCACCGTCTCCTTGGGGACGGTGACCACGCCGGCCTGTTCGAAGGCGGAGTACGCCTGGGCGGCGACCCGGTCCACCGGGGTCCCGGCGGAGCCGAGCCGGGCGTCGTCGCGGCCGACGGTCTCGACGGTGACGCCCTCGGGGGCCTCGACGACGACCTTCACCCCGGTGCCGGTGGCGATGGCGGTGCCGTCGTGCAGCCCGCGCAGCCGCTCCAGCGGGGTGAACCGCCACTCCTCCTCGCGGCCGTGCGGGACCGGGAAGTCCGCCACGTCGAAGGAGGGGGGCGCGCTCATGCGCGTGGCGACGGTCGACAGGGCCTCGGCGGCCACCGCGATCGCACCGGCGGTGGTGGAGCCCACCGGGGGTCCTCCCGCTCGGCCGGAGGTGGGAGTGGAGGAGTTCTGAGCCTCAGCCATGGCTGTCGTGGTGCTCTCTTTCCGTACGTGAGGGGGCTGGGCGGTCGGTGCCGGTCGGGTCAGCCGACCGCGCCTTCCATCTGGAGCTCGATCAGCCGGTTGAGTTCGAGCGCGTACTCCATCGGCAGTTCCTTGGCGATGGGCTCGACGAAGCCGCGCACGATCATCGCCATCGCCTCGTCCTCGCTCAGGCCGCGGCTCATCAGGTAGAAGAGCTGGTCCTCGGAGACCTTGGAGACGGTCGCCTCGTGGCCCATGGACACGTCGTCCTCGCGGACGTCCACGTAGGGGTAGGTGTCCGAGCGGGAGATGGTGTCGACGAGGAGCGCGTCGCACAGGACGTTGGACTTGGAGCCCGGGGCGCCCTCGCCGATCTCGATGAGTCCGCGGTAGGAGGTGCGGCCGCCACCGCGCGCCACGGACTTGGAGACGATGTTGGAGGACGTGTTCGGGGCCATGTGGACCATCTTGGCGCCGGCGTCCTGGTGCTGGCCCTCGCCCGCGAAGGCGATGGACAGGGTCTCGCCCTTGGCGTGCTCGCCCATCAGGTAGACGGCCGGGTACTTCATCGTCACCTTGGAGCCGATGTTGCCGTCGACCCACTCCATGGTCGCGCCCTCGTAGGCCACCGCGCGCTTGGTGACCAGGTTGTAGACGTTGTTCGACCAGTTCTGGATGGTGGTGTAGCGGCAGCGGGCGTTCTTCTTGACGATGATCTCGACGACGGCGCTGTGCAGCGAGTCGGACTTGTAGATCGGGGCGGTGCAGCCCTCGACGTAGTGCACGTAGGCGCCCTCGTCGACGATGATCAGGGTCCGCTCGAACTGGCCCATGTTCTCCGTGTTGATGCGGAAGTAGGCCTGGAGCGGGATCTCCACGTGCACGCCCTTCGGCACGTAGATGAAGGAGCCGCCGGACCAGACGGCCGTGTTCAGCGCGGCGAACTTGTTGTCACCGGCGGGGATGACGGTGCCGAAGTACTCCTTGAAGAGCTCCGGGTGCTCCTTGAGGGCGGTGTCGGTGTCGAGGAAGATGACGCCCTGCTCCTCCAGGTCCTCGCGGATCTGGTGGTAGACGACCTCCGACTCGTACTGGGCGGCGACGCCGGCGACCAGGCGCTGCTTCTCGGCCTCGGGGATGCCCAGCCGGTCGTAGGTGTTCTTGATGTCCTCGGGGAGGTCCTCCCAGGACTCCGCCTGCTTCTCGGTGGAGCGGACGAAGTACTTGATGTTGTCGAAGTCGATGCCGGAGAGGTCGGAGCCCCAGTTCGGCATGGGCTTCTTCTCGAAGAGGCGCAGGCCCTTGAGCCGGAGCTTGCTCATCCACTCCGGCTCGCTCTTCTTGCCGGAGATGTCCCGGACGACGTCCTCGTTCAGGCCGCGGCGCGCCGACTCACCGGCCTCGTCGGAGTCGGCCCAGCCGTACTCGTACTTGCCCAGGCCCTCGAGTTCGGGGTGGGCAGTCTCCGTGGGGAGAGTCATGCGGGGTTCCTCCCGGCCGTGTTGTGCGGGTGCGTAGAAGTCTGGGACATCGGGGTTCGGGGCATCGGGCCGGGACGGCTAGGCGGTCCGCGGGACCCCGCCGGGTCCGGCGGCGCGGGCGGGCCCGGCCGCCGGGGCGGGTTTCCCGGCCCTGGGCACGAAGGTGGTGCACACGCCGTCCCCGTGGGCGATGGTCGCGAGCCGCTGCACGTGGGTACCGAGCAGCTCGGCGAAGAACTCCGTCTCCGCCTCGCAGAGCTGCGGGAACCGCTCGGCGGCGTGGGCGACCGGGCAGTGGTGCTGGCACAGCTGCTCGCCCTGCTGGGGGTGGGGCGCGCTCCGCGACATGGCGGCGTACCCGTCCGCGCTCAGGGCTTTCGCCAGCGCCTCGGTCCGCCGTTCGGGTGCGACGCCGTCGAGCGCCTCGCGGTAGGCGCCTGCCTGGGCGGCGATGCGGGCGCGGGCGAAGGCCGCCACGGCCTGCTCCCCGCCCCCGTGCTCGGCGATCCAGCGCAGGGCGTCCAGCGCGAGCCGGTCGTACTCGTGGTGGAAGGCGTCGCGTCCGCAGTCGGTCAGCGCGAAGACCTTGGCCGGCCGCCCGCGCGTCCGCGTGCCGTAGACCCGCTGCTCACGGGCCTCCACCACGTCATCGGCGGCGAGCGCGTCGAGGTGGCGCCGGACGGCGGCCTGGGTCAGGCCCAGGCGTCCGGCGAGATCCGCGACGGTCGACGGCCCGTGGTCCAGGATGGAGCGCGCGACCCGGTTGCGGGTGGACCGCTCCCCGGTCGCGAGTTCCTCCTGCGGAGCCTCGCCAACGTTTTTCACAACGCCATTGTTGCGTAATTCATCGGGGCCGGGCAAGCCGCCACCGGATCACACGGGGTGCCCTGCATCACTTAGGCAAACCTAAGCTGACCTGCGGAAACGATCTCCCGCCGCCGGGAGCGCGGAAACCGGGTGGCGCCGCCGGCGGGGCACCGGTCACACTCCGGCCCATGTCCGCACCCCCTCCCGCAGGCCCCCTCGCCACCCGCGGCACCCTCGCCGCCGACCTCCGCGAGCTGGGCGTCCGCCCCGGTGAGACGCTCCTCGCGCACTCCTCGCTCAGCTCCCTGGGCTGGGTCTGCGGGGGTCCGGTCGCGGTGGTGCGCGCCCTCCTCGACGCGCTCGGCGCCGACGGCACCCTGGTCGTGCCCACCCACACCGGCGACCTCTCCGACCCGGCGGAATGGACCGCCCCTCCGGTGCCGGAGGAGTGGTGGGAGACCATCCGCGCGTCGATGCCCCCCTACGATCCCCGGACCAGCCCCTCCCTCGGGGTCGGCGTGATCCCCGAGACGGTGCGCACCTGGCCCGGCGCCCTGCGCAGCGCGCACCCCCAGACCTCCTTCGCCGCCCTCGGCCCGCGCGCCGCCGAGGTGACCGACGGCCACGCCGCCGACTGCCGGCTCGGCGCCCGCAGTCCCCTGGGCGCGCTGGAGCGGATGGGCGCCCGGGTCCTGCTGCTGGGCGCCGGCTACGACGCCTGCACCTCCTTCCACCTGGCCGAGTACCGGATCCCCGGCCCCCCGGTGGAGGTCGGCCGCCCCGGGCCGGACGGCTGGGAGACCGCCGTGGAGGTGCCGGTCAGCGCCGAGCGCTTCGCCGAGCTGGGCCACGCCTTCGAACGGGACCGCCCGGTGACGCGCGGCACGGTCGGCGCGGCGGCGGCGCGGCTGTTCCCGGTGGCCGACGCGGTGGCCTACGCCGAGCGGTGGCTGCCCGCGCACCGGCCCCGCGGGGAGGGCGGCGGGCACCCCCGCTCCTGAGCGCCCCGCCGCCTCCCTAGACTCGTGACCCATGCGAAGCGAGCCCGTGGTCCAGGTCCGGTCCCTGGTGAAGCGGTACGGCACCAGGACCGCGGTGGACGGCCTCGACCTGGAGGCCCGGCCGGGCGTCACCGCCGTCCTCGGCCCCAACGGGGCGGGGAAGACCACCACCGTCGAGACCTGCGAGGGATACCGGCGGCCGGACGCGGGGACGGTGCGCGTCCTCGGCCTCGACCCGGTCACCCAGGGCGACGAGCTGCGCCCCCGCATCGGGGTGATGCTCCAGTCCGGCGGCGTCTACTCCGGCGCCCGCGCCGACGAGATGCTGCGGCACATCGCCGCGCTGCACGCCCACCCGCTGGACGTGGACGCCCTGATCGAACGGCTCGGGCTCGGCTCCTGCGGCCGGACCGGGTACCGGCGGCTCTCCGGCGGCCAGCAGCAGCGGCTGGCCCTGGCCATGGCCGTGGTCGGCCGCCCGGAGCTGGTCTTCCTCGACGAGCCCACCGCCGGGCTGGACCCGCAGGCCCGGCGCGCCACCTGGGACCTGGTGCGCGACCTGCGCGCCGACGGCGTCTCGGTGATCCTCACCACGCACCACATGGACGAGGCCGAGCGGCTCGCCGACGACGTCGCCGTGATCGACGCCGGGCGGGTCATCGCCCAGGGCTCCCCCGAGGAGCTGTGCCGCGGCGGTGCCGAGAACACCCTGCGCTTCACCGGCCGCCCCGGGCTCGACGTGGAGTCCCTGCTCAAGGCCCTGCCCCCGGGCAGCTCGGCCGCCGAGTCGGCGCCGGGCTCCTACCGGGTCGCCGGCCTGGTCGACCCGCAGCTGCTGGCGACGGTGACCTCCTGGTGCGCCCGGCACGGGGTGATGCCGGACCGGATCTCGGTGGAGCGGCACACCCTGGAGGACGTCTTCCTGGAGCTGACCGGCAAGGAGCTGCGCTCATGACCACCACGACCCCCGGCGGGCCCGGCACCTACGCGCCGCGGCCCGGTGCCGCGCCGCTCGGCCGGATGATCGCCGCGCAGGCCGCGCTGGAGACACGGATGCTGCTGCGCAACGGCGAGCAGCTGCTGCTGACGGTGATCATCCCGACGCTGCTGCTGGTGCTGTTCAGCTCCGTCGACATCATCGACACCGGCGCCGGGAAGTCCGTCGACTTCCTCGCCCCCGGTGTGCTGGCGCTGGCCGTGATGTCGACGGCGTTCACCGGGCAGGCCATCGCCACCGGGTTCGAGCGCCGCTACGGGGTGCTGAAGCGGCTGGCCGCCTCGCCGCTGCCGCGCTGGGCGCTGATGACCGCCAAGACGGTGTCCGTCCTGGTCACCGAGGTCCTCCAGGTGGTGCTGCTGGCCGTGATCGCCTTCGCGCTGGGCTGGTCGCCGCGGGGCGGCCCGCTCCCCGTGCTGCTGCTCCTGGTGCTCGGCACGGCCGCCTTCTCCGGCCTCGGCCTGCTGATGGCGGGCACCCTGAAGGCCGAGGCCACCCTCGCCGCCGCCAACCTGGTCTTCCTGCTGCTGCTGGTGGGCGGCGGCGTGATCGTGCCGCTGGACCGGTTCCCGGACGCCGCGCAGCAG
Organism: Streptomyces sp. NPDC107521; assembly: GCF_055598485.1. Taxonomy (NCBI): domain Bacteria; kingdom Bacillati; phylum Actinomycetota; class Actinomycetes; order Kitasatosporales; family Streptomycetaceae; genus Streptomyces; species Streptomyces sp. NPDC107521. The sequence goes on along the minus strand of NZ_JBVKAT010000001.1, from coordinate 633,922 downwards.
GTGCTGGGCCTGCTGCCCATCTCGGCGCTGTCGGACGGACTGCGGGAGGTCCTCCAGCACGGCGCGGGCATGCCGTGGGGCGATCTGGCGATCCTGGCCGTGTGGGCGGTCGCGGGGCTGGCGGCGGCCGGCCGCTTCTTCCGCTGGGAGTAGCCCGGGTGAGCGGGCCGCCTCCCGGGTCCGGGCGTCGGCGGGGTCCGGCCCGGGAAGGGAACCGGCCCGGGAAGGGCTCCCGGCCCGGGAGCGGGGCCGGCCGGGCAGGGCGGTCCCGCTAGGGCGGGGTATCGGGCCCGGAAGCGGCTCCCGCCGCCCGGAGGCCCCGGCGCACCGGACGACCCCCCTCGTGAACGCGTGCACAAGCGGCGGCCTACGATGGACGGCGTGCCCAACGTGACCCGTGCCGACGCCGCAGCCTTCGCGCGCAACCCCCTGGCCTTCATCGCCGCCCGCTGGACCCCGAGGCCCGTGACCGTGCGCCGGTCCGCGTTCGGCGCCCTGGCCATGACGGTGATCATCGTCGTCACCGGCGGCGCGGTCCGCCTGACCGGCTCCGGCCTCGGCTGCCCGACCTGGCCCAAGTGCACGGACGACTCGCTCACCGCCACCAGCGCCATGGGCGTCCACGGCGTCATCGAGTTCGGCAACCGCCTGCTGACGTACGTGCTGTGCGCCGCCGTCGGCTGGGCGATCGTCGCCGCCCGGTCGCAGAAGCCGTACCGGCGCGGGACGGTCCTGCTGGGCTGGGCCCAGTTCTGGCTGGTCATGGGGAACGCGGTGCTCGGCGGCATCGTGGTCCTGGTCGGCCTCAACCCGTACACCGTCGCCGCCCACTTCCTGCTCTCCACGGCGCTGATCGCGGTCGCAACCGTCATGTGGCAGCGCACCCGGGAGGGCGACGCGGCACCGCGCCCGCTGGTCGGCACGTCGGTCGTGCAGCTCGTGTGGGTCATGGTCGGGGTCTCGGCCGCGCTGATCGCGGTCGGCACCGTGGTGACCGGGGCGGGGCCGCACGCGGGCGACTCCAGCGACGTGCCGCGGATGCCGCTGGACTGGGAGACAGTCAGCAAGCTGCACGCCGTGCTGGCGTGGATCGTGGTGTCGCTGGTCTTCGCCACGTGGTTCGTCCTCAAGGCCGTCGACGCCCCCGCGGGCCCCCTGGCCCGCACCCGCGACCTGTTCGTGGTGCTGCTGCTCCAGGGCGCCGTCGGCTATGTGCAGTACTTCACCGACCTGCCCGAGATCCTGGTCGGCCTGCACATGTTCGGCTCCTGCGTCATGTGGATCGCGGTGCTGCGGCTGCTGCTGTCGCTGCGCGAGCGCCCCTCGGACACGCCGGTGCCGCCCGCTCAGGAGTACGACGCCACCAGCCTGTCGATGGCCGGGCCCAAGTAGGCCCGGGTCAGCCCGGCGCGGCGGGCGGCGCCCGGCCCGGCGTCCGGACCGGGAGTGCCGTAGCGGCGCCGGACGATGTCCTCGACGACCTCGGCGGGCGCCCCGAGCCCCGGCAGTTCGTCCAGGGCCCGCCGCTTGGTGATGAGGCTGCCGTCGCGCAGGGTGGCCGTCGCGCGGGCGAAGGTGAGCAGCCCGAGGTCGACCCAGACGTCCTGGTGCCAGAGGTCGGGGCGGCGCACGGCGGGCCGCCAGAAGTCCCGCTGGTCCCGGACGACGAAGGCGGCCAGCTCCGCCGGGTCCACCGGCGGCAGCAGCTCCCCCGGCTCCGCGCCGCGCAGGACGCGTCCGAAGGCGTGCAGCTCGGCGCGGGTGACGGGGCTGACGGGCCGGGTGAAGAGGCCGCCGTGGGCCTAGGTGGCGTGGCGGCGGGCGGGGTCGTCCAGGCTTCCGGGCACCGGATAGCTGCAGTGCAGCCGCCCGGCGAGGGGCGCGGTGCGCAGCCGGGCGTGGAGCACCCCCAGCCGCCAGGCGGTGCGCGGGGTCAGGGGGCCGTCCAGCACGGCGATCAGGTCGAGGTCGCTGCGCCCCTCCTGGTAGTCGCCGCCCGCCAGTGAGCCGTGCGCCCACACGGCGGCGGGGGTGAGGGGGGCCAGGGCGTCGAGGAAGCGGTCGAGCAGGACGTCGGTCTGCATCGGCCCAGTCTCCCCCGGCCCGGGCCCGGCCCGTAACCCCACGCGGCACCGGGCGCCCCGAGCGTTCGCGGTCCCGGCGCCCCGCCCGGTCCCGCCCGGTCCCGGAAGTCCCGCCCCGTCCCGCGGCTCAGGCGCCGCTCGCCCCGCCGAGCTGGAGCCCGGCCATCCGCGACCACTCGTAGGGGCCGGTGCGCACCTTGGCGGCCATCTCGCCGTCGAAGTCCTCGCGGAGGGTGATCCCGGCCTTCCCGACCGCCTGCCGGGCGTTGTCGTAGGAGGTGGCGACGAGGTCGCCCCAGATGCCGTCCGCGCCGACGAGGACGATCCGGGCGCCGCGCTGTCCGAGGTAGGCCACCTGGGCCTCGGCCCCGCCGTGCGCCCGGGAGAAGGCGCCGATCCACCGGGCGAGCCGCGTCACCTGGCGCCCGGCCTTCGCGTCAACCTGCTGCGTGTCTGCCATGGGCAGGATGCTACCGACGGGTAGAGCGGACGGCGACGGGCGGGGTCCGTGGCCCGGGCCACGCACTCCCGCCCGCCGGATGCCGGGGTGGGTCCGCTCAGCGCAGGAAGGGGTCGACCGCGATGGCGAGGAAGAGCACCGACACATAGGTGATCGACCAGTGGAACAGCCGCATCTCCTTGAGCTTGGAGCCCGTCACCTCGGCCTTGGCCCGGTTCTGCAGCCCGTGCGCCTCCCACAGCCACATCCCGCCGGCCAGCAGGGCGACGGCCGTGTAGAACCAGCCGGTGTAGCCGAGCGGGGTGAGCAGCAGCGAGACGGCCACCATCACCCAGCTGTAGATCACGATCTGCCGGGCGACGACCTTGTTGGAGGCGACGACCGGGAGCATCGGGACGCCCACGCGCGCGTAGTCGTCCTTGACCTTCATGGACAGCGGCCAGTAGTGCGGCGGGGTCCAGAAGAACATGACCAGGAAGAGGATGACCGGGGCCCAGGACATCGAGTTGGTCACCGCGGACCAGCCGATCAGCACCGGCAGGCAGCCCGCGATGCCGCCCCAGACGATGTTCTGCGAGGTGCGGCGCTTGAGGATCATCGTGTAGACGACGACGTAGAAGAGGAGCGCGCCGAGCGACAGCCAGGCCGACAGCCAGTTGACGGTGAGGCCGAACAGCAGGGTGGAGACGACCGCCAGGGCGATGCCGAAGGCCAGGCACTCGCGCGGCCCGACCATGCCGGTGACCAGCGGGCGCTGCGAGGTCCGCTCCATCAGGGCGTCGATGTCGCGGTCGATGTACATGTTCAGCGCGTTGGCGCCGCCCGCGGACAGATAGCCGCCGAGGCAGGTCAGCAGCACCAGCTTCAGATCCGGCACGCCCTGTTCGGCGAGGAACATCACCGGAACGGTGGTGATCAGCAGAAGCTCGATGATCCGCGGCTTGGTCAGCGCCACGAACGCCTTGACACGGGCCCCGAACGGCCGGTGACTCGGGCTCTGGCTCGTCCCGATAACCCCCGCAGGACGGGATTCAACGGCCGTCACGCACACCCCTGACAGAGACATCCCAGCGAGCCACCCTGTGAAGTGCCGGTGAAGGCTCGCGCGTACCACGCCACTTTAGACGTTGCCCATACCCCGTTCTCCCCGGGGGTGGGGTCGTGTTGACGGGGGTGCTCCGACGTGCGCGGCGAAGATCGTTCGAGCGGTCAGATGAGCGGCTCCGCATTCACCTGCTGAACCGGCATCCGCCCAGTCGGCAGGCGGTTTCCGAAGAGTCCCGTCAGTCTTGATTCCGGGGGAAAACGCACGTCCTCCCAAGGGTAGGCTCGGCAGCGGCCGGCCGACGCACGACCAGGCGCCGGCAGCCGGTGACGCGGCCACGCGCACCGGCATCCGACATGTGGAGAGGAGCCCTGACCCAGGGTGAGCATCAAGCCGACCACCACAGACCTCGACTGGACCGAGCTGGACCAGCGGGCCGTGGACACCGCTCGTGTCCTGGCCGCCGACGCCGTACAGAAGGTCGGGAACGGCCATCCGGGAACGGCGATGAGCCTGGCACCCGCGGCCTACACCCTCTTCCAGAAGGTGATGCGGCACGACCCGGCCGACGCGAACTGGGTCGGCCGCGACCGCTTCGTGCTGTCCGCCGGCCACTCGTCGCTGACCCTCTACACACAGCTCTACCTGGCCGGTTTCGGTCTGGAGCTGGATGATCTCAAGGCCTTCCGGACCTGGGGCTCCAAGACCCCCGGCCACCCGGAGTACGGCCACACCACGGGCGTGGAGACCACGACCGGGCCGCTCGGCCAGGGCGTCGCCAACGCGGTGGGCATGGCCATGGCCGCCCGCTACGAGCGCGGTCTGTTCGACCCGGAGGCCGCCGAGGGCGAGTCGCCCTTCGACCACTTCGTGTACTGCGTCGCCGGTGACGGCTGCCTCCAGGAGGGCATCTCCGCGGAGGCGTCCTCCCTGGCCGGCCACCAGAAGCTCGGCAACCTGGTCCTGCTGTGGGACGACAACCACATCTCGATCGAGGGCGACACCGAGACCGCCGTCTCCGAGGACACCGTCAAGCGCTACGAGGCCTACGGCTGGCACGTGCAGCGCGTGGAGCCCAAGGCGGACGGCGACCTGGACCCGGCGGCGATCCACGCGGCCGTCCAGGAGGCCCGGCGGGTCACCGACCGGCCGTCCTTCATCGCCATGCGCTCGATCATCGCCTGGCCCGCCCCGAACGCGCAGAACACCGAGGCCTCGCACGGCTCGGCGCTCGGCGACGAGGAGGTGGCCGCCACCAAGCGCGTCCTGGGCTTCGACCCGGAGCGGACCTTCGAGGTCTCCGACGAGGTCATCGGCCACACCCGCGGCGCGCTGGAGCGCGGCCGGGCGGCCCGCGCGGTGTGGGAGAAGTCCTTCCAGCAGTGGCGGGACAACAACCCGGAGCGCGCCGCCGAGTACGACCGGGTGGCCGCGGGCGAGCTGCCCAAGGGCTGGGAGGAGAAGATCCCGGTCTTCGAGGCGGGCAAGGGCGTCGCCACCCGCGCCGCGTCCGGCAAGGTCCTCCAGGCCCTCGGCGCGGTGATCCCGGAGCTGTGGGGCGGCTCGGCCGACCTGGCCGGCTCCAACAACACCACCATCGACAAGACCTCGTCCTTCCTCCCGGCGGGCAACCCCCTGCCGGAGGCGGACCCCTACGGGCGCACCATCCACTACGGCATCCGCGAACACGCGATGGCCGCGGAGATGAACGGCATCGCCCTGCACGGCAACACGCGCGTCTTCGGCGGCACCTTCCTGGTGTTCTCCGACTACATGCGCAACGCGGTGCGGCTGTCGGCCCTGATGCACCTGCCGGTGACGTACGTGTGGACCCACGATTCCATCGGCCTGGGCGAGGACGGCCCGACCCACCAGCCGGTCGAGCACCTGGCCTCGCTGCGCGCCATCCCGGGCCTGAACGTGGTCCGCCCGGCCGACGCCAACGAGACGGCCATCGCCTGGCGCGAGATCCTGCGCCGCTGGACCAAGGAGTACGGCAAGGGCCAGCCGCACGGCCTGGCGCTGACCCGCCAGGGCGTGCCGACCTACGAGCCCGACGAGAACGCGGCCCGCGGCGGCTACGTGCTGTTCGAGGCCGAGGGCGGCGAGCCGCAGGTGCTGCTGATCGCCACCGGCTCCGAGGTGCACCTCGCCGTCGAGGCCCGTGAGCGGCTCCAGGCCGAGGGGGTGCCGACGCGGGTGGTGTCCATGCCGTCGGTGGAGTGGTTCGAACAGCAGGACCAGGGGTACCGGGACGGCGTCCTGCCCCCGTCCGTGAAGGCGCGCGTCGCGGTCGAGGCCGGGATCGGCCTGACCTGGCACAAGTACGTCGGGGACGCCGGCCGCATCGTCTCCCTGGAGCACTTCGGCGCGTCCGCGGACGGCAAGGTCCTCTTCCAGGAGTACGGCTTCACCGCCGGCAACGTGGCCGCCGCCGCGCGGGAATCCCTCGCCGCGGCTCAGCGCTGACGCCCGTATACGACACGTAGGAGATGCATTTTCCATGACAGACGCACTGAAGCGCCTTTCCGACGAAGGCGTCGCGATCTGGCTGGACGACCTGTCGCGCAAGCGGATCACGTCCGGCAACCTCGCCGAGCTGATCGACCAGCAGCACGTCGTGGGCGTCACCACCAACCCCTCGATCTTCCAGAAGGCCATCTCGCAGGGCGACGGCTACGACCGTCAGCTCGCCGACCTCGCCGCGCGCCGGGTCACCGTCGAGGAGGCCATCCGGATGATCACCACGGCGGACGTCCGTGACGCCGCCGACATCCTGCGCCCGGTCTTCGACGCCACGGACGGCAAGGACGGGCGGGTCTCCATCGAGGTGGACCCGCGCCTGGCGCACGACACCCGGGCGACGGTCGCGGAGGCCAAGCAGCTCGCCTGGCTGGTGGACCGGCCCAACACCCTGATCAAGATCCCCGCGACCGAGGCCGGGCTGCCGGCCATCGCGGAGACCATCGGCCTGGGCATCAGCGTCAACGTCACGCTGATCTTCTCGCTGGAGCGCTACCGCGCGGTCATGGACGCCTTCCTCACCGGCCTGGAGAAGGCCCGGGAGCGCGGCCTGGACCTGTCGAAGATCCACTCGGTGGCGTCCTTCTTCGTGTCCCGCGTGGACACCGAGATCGACCGGCGGATCGACGAGCTCGGCACCGACGAGGCCAAGGCCCTGCGCGGCCGGGCCGCCGTCGCCAACGCCCGGCTCGCCTACCAGGCGTACGAGGAGCTCTTCTCCTCGGACCGCTGGAACGACCTGGAGAAGCTGGGCGCCAACCGCCAGCGTCCGCTGTGGGCGTCGACGGGTGTCAAGGACAAGGCGTACAGCGACACCATGTACGTCACCGACCTGGTCGCGCCCAACACGGTGAACACCATGCCGGAGGCGACCCTGCTGGCCACCGAGGACCACGGCGAGATCACCGGCGACGCCGTCACCGGGACGTACGAGCGGGCCCGCGCCGATCTGGACGCGGTCGAGAAGCTGGGCATCTCCTACGACGAGGTCGTCCGGCTGCTCGAGGACGAGGGCGTCGAGAAGTTCGAGGCGGCCTGGAACGACCTGCTGGAGTCCACGGAGGCGGAGCTGAAGCGCCTCGCTCCCTCGGAGGGCTAGAAATTGTCGAGCAGCAATCCGCTGCGTGACCCCGCAGACCGACGGCTCCCGCGCATCGCGGGGCCGTCGGGCCTGGTCATCTTCGGCGTCACCGGCGATCTGTCCCGCAAGAAGCTCATGCCCGCCGTCTACGACCTCGCCAACCGCGGTCTGCTGCCGCCGGGCTTCTCGCTCGTCGGGTTCGCCCGCCGGGACTGGGAGCACGAGGACTTCGCGCAGGTCGTCCACGACGCCGTCAAGGAGCACTCCCGCACGCCGTTCCGCGAGGAGGTCTGGCAGCAGCTCATCCAGGGGATGCGCTTCGTGCAGGGCACCTTCGACGACGACGACGCGTTCGAGCGGCTGCGCGCCACCATCGACGAGCTGGACAAGGCCCAGGGCACGGGCGGCAACTTCGCCTTCTACCTCTCGGTGCCGCCGAAGTCGTTCCCCGTGGTCATCCAGCAGCTCAAGAAGCACCGGCTCGCCGACCAGAGCGGCGGTTCGTGGCGGCGCGCGGTGATCGAGAAGCCGTTCGGCCACGACCTGCGGTCGGCCGAGGAGCTGAACGCCATCGTCCACGAGGTCTTCGCCTCGGACCAGGTGTTCCGCATCGACCACTACCTCGGCAAGGAGACCGTCCAGAACATCCTGGCGCTCCGCTTCGCCAACACCATGTTCGAGCCGATCTGGAACCGGTCCTACGTCGACCACGTGCAGATCACCATGGCGGAGGACATCGGGATCGGCGGCCGGGCCGGGTACTACGACGGCATCGGCGCCGCCCGCGACGTCATCCAGAACCACCTGCTGCAACTGCTGGCGCTGACCGCCATGGAGGAGCCCGCCTCCTTCGGCGCCGACGCGCTGGCCGCCGAGAAGACCAAGGTGCTCGGCGCCGTCCGGCTCCCCAGGGACCTGGGCCGGGACACGGTGCGCGGGCAGTACGCGGCCGGGTGGCAGGGCGGCGCGAAGGCCGTCGGCTACCTGGAGGAGGAGGGCATCGACCCCGCCTCGAAGACCGACACCTACGCCGCGATCAAGGTCGGGATCGACAACCGCCGCTGGGCGGGCGTCCCCTTCTACCTGCGCACCGGCAAGCGGCTGGGCCGCCGGGTGACGGAGATCGCGGTGGTCTTCCAGCGGGCCCCGCACTCCCCCTTCGACACGACGGCCACCGAGGAGCTGGGCTCGAACGCGATCGTCATCCGCGTCCAGCCCGACGAGGGCGTCACCGTCCGGTTCGGCTCCAAGGTGCCCGGCACCTCGATGGAGATCCGGGACGTGTCCATGGACTTCGCCTACGGGGAGTCCTTCACGGAGTCCAGCCCGGAGGCGTACGAGCGCCTCATCCTGGACGTGCTGCTCGGTGACGCGAACCTCTTCCCGCGCACCGAGGAGGTCGAGCTGTCCTGGAAGATCCTCGACCCGATCGAGCGGTACTGGGACGAGAACGGCACCCCCGCGCAGTACCCGGCGGGGACCTGGGGCCCCGTGGAGGCGGACGAGATGCTGGAGCGAGACGGACGGAGCTGGCGCCGGCCATGAAGACAGACCTCACGGACACCACTGCCAGCAAGATCAACAAGGCGCTGGTGCTTGGCCGCAGGGCCATCGGCACCCCGGCCGTCGGCATGGTGCTCACGCTGGTCATCGTCACCGACGAGGAGAACGCCTACGACGCGCTGAGGGCGGCGAGCGACGCCGCGCACGAGCACCCCTCGCGCACCCTCGTCGTCATCAAGCGGGTCTCCCGCTCCCCCCGGGACCGCACCCAGTCCCGGCTGGACGCCGAGGTCCGCCTCGGCACCGACGCCGGCACGGGGGAAACGATTGTCCTGCGGCTGTACGGCGATGTGGTGGACCACGCCCAGTCGGTGGTCCTGCCGCTGCTGCTGCCGGACGCCCCGGTGGTGGTCTGGTGGCCGGTGAACGCGCCGCTGCACCCGGCCCGGGACCCGCTGGGCGCGCTGGCCCAGCGCCGGGTCACCGACACCTACGCCTGCGAGGACCCGGTGGGCGAGCTGGTGGCCCGCGCCGACGCCTACACCCCGGGCGACACCGACCTGTCCTGGACCCGCATCACCCCGTGGCGCTCGATGCTGGCGGCGGCGCTGGACCAGGTCGACTGCACGGTGCAGGGCGTCGAGGTGGAGGGCGAGGAGTACAACCCGAGCTGCGAGCTGCTGGCCATGTGGCTCGCCGACCGGCTGGAGGTGCCGGTGCGGCGCACCGCCTCCGGGGGACCGGGGCTGACCGCCGTGCGGATGGAGACCGACTGCGGTCCGGTCGTGCTGGACCGGGCGGACGGCTCACTGGCCACCCTGTCCGTCAAGGGGCAGCCGGCCCGCGCGGTCGCGCTCAAGCGCCGCGAGACGGCCGAGCTGATCGCGGAGGAGCTGCGGCGCCTGGACCCGGACGACACCTACGCCTCCGCGCTGCGCTACGGCGTGGACCGGCTGGCCGCGCCGGACGCGCCCGGCGGGACGGGCGCCGGGGACAGCTCCGGCCCGGGCCCCGGCTCCGCGGAAGGGGACGGTGACGGTGCCGAGGGCATCGGCGGGTCCGGGGACGCCGCGGATGACGCCGTGGCCGCCGAGGGGGCGGCCGGGGACGACGCGAAGGCGCCCGTGAAGGCCCGGAGGAAGACCCCGGCGAAGAGGACGGTGGCCAAGTGAGCACTCCCCAGGTGGTCGTGCACCGGGACAAGGAGCTGATGGCCGAGGCCGCGGCAGCCCGTCTGGTCACGAGGATCGTGGACGCCCAGACGGCCCGGGGTTCGGCGTCCGTCGTGCTGACCGGCGGCCGCAACGGCAACGGGCTGCTGGCCGCCCTCGCCTCGTCCACGGCCCGGGACGCCGTCGACTGGACCCGCGTCGACCTCTGGTGGGGCGACGAGCGGTTCCTGCCGTCCGGCGACCCGGAGCGCAACCTCACACAGGCCCGCGAGGCCCTGCTGGACGCGGTGCCGCTGACGCCGGAGCGGGTGCACCCGATGCCCGCCTCGGACGGCCCGTACGGCACCGACGTGGAGGCCGCCGCGGCGGCCTACGCGGCGGAGCTGGCCCGGGCGGCGCGGCCCGGGGACCCCGTCGCCGTGCCGTCCTTCGACGTGCTGCTCCTCGGGGTCGGCCCGGACACCCATGTGGCCTCCCTGTTCCCGGAGCACCCGGGGGTGCGGGAGACGGAGCGCACGGTGGTCGGGGTGCACGGCTCGCCGAAGCCGCCGCCCACCCGGATCTCGCTGACCCTGCCCGCCATCCGCGCCGCCCGCGAGGTGTGGCTGCTGGCGGCGGGCGAGGACAAGGCGAACGCGGTGGCGATGGCCCTGTCGGGCGCGGGCGAGGTCCAGGCACCGGCGGCGGGCGCCCGCGGCGGCTCCCGCACCCTGTGGCTGCTGGACTCGGCGGCGGCCGCGCGGCTGCCGAGGTCCCTGTACCCGCCGGCGTCGGCGTAACCGGCCGCGCCGCGGCGAAGGGCCGGGGCACCGGGGGAGAACCCCGGTGCCCCGGCCCTTCGCCGTTCGTCCCGCGTGCGGTCCGGGCCGCCCCGGCGCGGTGCCGTCCGGGGCCCGCGCGTCCGCTTCCCGCCGTCGTCGGGCCGGCCCGCTCAGGGCCCGCCGCCTCCGTGGGCCCGGGTGCCCCGCCGGGCCGGGGCCCGCTCCCCGGCCCGGGTCACGGCCCGTACGGGTTGCGCCCGTAGGGGTTGCCGTGGGGCGGGACGCCGTAGGGGTTGCCCTGCGGCGGACCGTAGGGGGTGCCCTGCGGCGGACCGTAAGGGTTGCCCGGGGGTGGAGCGTACGGGTTGCCCGTCGGGGGCCGGTGCCCGTAGGGGCTGCCCTGCGGCGGGACACCGTACGGCGGGGGCACGGGCGGCACCGGCGGCATCGGAGCCGTCGGGGGCATCGGAGCCGTCGGGGGCATCGGGGGCGGCATCGGCGGGATCCGCCCCGTGAAGGGCGCCGTCGGGGCCGGGTGGGCGGCGAGCCGGATGCCGTAGTGGCGCCGCAGCCGCCCCGCCTCCAGCAGCGCGATACAGGTGACCGTCACGGGCGCGCCCAGGATGAAGACGACGCCCATCGTGAGGCTCAGCCCGTGCAGATCGCCCGTGACCAGGTCGGGAACGGCCATCAGCCAGGTGGTCACGGTGGCCAGCAGCGGCGGCAGGCAGCGGTGCACCCCCGCGGTGCCGAAGAAGTTGCCGGAGACGTGCACCGCGCCCCGGGCCACCACGACCATCAGCCACAGGGCGAGCGGCCCGAGCAGCAGCGTGTAGAAGCCCATCGAGATCTGCAGCAGGAAGACCGTCAGCATGATCGAGCCCACGAAGAGCAGCAGCAGCTTCAGCGAGTTCAGCAGGGGGGTCCGGAGGGAGCGGACGGTCCCGCCGCGCCGCCAGACGAGCACCATCACCCCCACCGTGACCGGGGTGATGAACAGCAGGACGGCGGAGGCCGTCAGCATGTTCTCCAGGATCTCGTCGAACGAGAAGCCGCCCTCGACGAAGGTGTAGACGCCGACGGCAGCGACCAGCCCGGCGATGAGGCGGGCCCGTTTGAGCCGCTCCACGGCCGGGTCGATCGCGTCCGGTATCCAGGCCGGGTGGAAGGCCGCGCGCGCGACGCGCTTGGGACGCAGCGCGTCCCGTGCCCTCAGCCCGCCGCCCGTCCAACCGCCGGGCGAACCAGCCATGTCGTACTCCCCCGAGTCACCATGTCCTTGATCGCGGAGGAGTCTACGGGACGGGCCGGGCCCTCACTCCCGGCCGCGCGACTCCCGGTAGGCGGCCACGAGCGCGGCCGTGGAGGGGTCGAGGCCGGCGACGGTGCCGGTGCCGGTCAGGGCGGGTTCCAGGCGCCGGGCGAGGACCTTGCCCAGCTCCACGCCCCACTGGTCGAAGGAGTCGATGTCCCACACCGCGCCCTGCACGAACACCTTGTGCTCGTACAGCGCGATCAGCTGCCCCAGCACCGACGGCGTCAGCTCCGGCGCCAGCACCGTCGTCGTCGGACGCCCGCCCTCGAACGTCCGGGGCGCCACCAGCTCCTCCGCCACCCCCTCGGCCCGCACCTCGGGCGCCGTCCTGCCGAAGGCCAGCGCCTGGGTCTGCGCGAAGAAGTTCGCCATCAGCAGATCGTGCTGCTCCGCCAGGACCGGCCCCAGCTCCGGATGCGGACGGGCGAAACCGATGAAGTCCGCCGGGACCAGCTCCGTCCCCTGGTGCAGCAGCTGGAAGTACGCGTGCTGCCCGTTCGTCCCCGGCGTCCCCCACACCACCGGGCCCGTCGCCCACTCCACCGGCTCCCCGCCCCGGGTCACCGACTTCCCGTTCGACTCCATGTCCAGCTGCTGGAGATACGCCGTGAACCGCGACAGATAGTGGCTGTACGGAAGCACCGCGTGCGACTGCGCGCCGAAGAAGTTCCGGTACCACACCCCCAGCAGTCCCATCAGCAGCGGCACGTTCTCCTCGGCCGGAGCCGTCCGGAAGTGCTCGTCCACCGTCCGGAAGCCGTCCAGCAGTTCGCCGAACCGCTCCGCCCCCACCGCCACCATCAGCGACAGGCCGACCGCCGAGTCGAAGGAGTAGCGGCCCCCCACCCAGTCCCAGAACCCGAACATGTTCGCCGTGTCGATCCCGAACCGCGCGACCTCCTCCGCGTTCGTCGACACCGCCACGAAGTGCCGGGCCACCGCCGCCTCGTCGCCCAGCCCGGCCAGCAGCCAGGACCGCGCCGACGACGCGTTGGTCACCGTCTCCACCGTCGTGAAGGTCTTCGACACCACCACGAACAGCGTCTCCGCCGGGTCCAGCCCCCACAGCGCCTCGTGGAGGTCCGCGCCGTCCACGTTGGACACGAAACGGAACCCCAGCGAACGGTCCGAGAAGGCCCGCAACGCCTCGAACGCCATCGCGGGACCCAGGTCCGACCCGCCGATCCCGATGTTCACCACGGTACGGATCCGCCGCCCCGTGAAGCCGCGCCACTCCCCGGACCGCACCCGCTCGGCGAACGCCCCCATCCGGTCGAGCACCTCGTGCACCGCCGGAACCACGTTCTCCCCGCCGGACTCCACCACGGCGCCCCGCGGCGCGCGCAACGCCGTGTGCAGCACCGCCCGGTCCTCGGTCACGTTGATCCGCTCGCCGCGGAACATCGCGTCCCGCAGCCCCGTCACGTCGACCGCCGCGGCCAGCCCCCGCAGCAGCCGCAGCGTCTCGTCCGTCACCAGGTGCTTGGAGTAGTCCACGTACAGGTCGCCCACCCGCAGCACCAGACGGGTGCCGCGCCCGGGGTCGGCGTCGAACAGCGCGCGCAGTCGTACGTCACCGAGCCGCGCGCGGTGGTCGGCCAGCGCGGCCCATTCCGGCAGCCGGTCGAGCCGTGTACGGGCGTCTGCGTTCATGTCGGAGTCAGCCTTCTTCCTTGTCGCGGTTGCCCCTCTGCGATCAACCTAATTGATCGGCAGGGCAGCCGCGTTCCACGGACCGGCCGGGTCCGGGATCAGGCGGAAGGAGGGCTCAGATCTCGCCCCGGAGCTTGGCGAGCGCCTCGGCGAGGATCGCCTCGCCGTCCGCGTCGCTGCGGCGCTCGCGCACATACGCGAGGTGCGTCTTGTAGGGCTCGGTGCGCGGGGGGTCCGGCGGATTGTCCCGGTCCTGGCCGGCGGGGAAGCCGCAGCGCGGGCAGTCCCAGGTCTCCGGGACCTGGGCGTCGCTCGCGAAGCTCGGCTGGGTCTCGTGTCCGTTGGAGCACCAGAAGGAGATGCGCAGACGCGGGGCGGACTCGCCTCGCTCGGCCTCGCCCATCGGCCCCGCCCCGACCCGGCTCCCCCGGATCGCGTTGCCACTTGCCACGGTCGTAACTCCCTGCGTGATGGTGCCCGAAGCGAGTCGGCGTTTCGCTTCACTGCGAGCGCCTCAGTCTACGTAAGGCCCAACGCGCGTCCAGTGACGGGAGTTGCGAGCCCCGGACACAGACGCAAGCCCCATGATAGGCCGCGCCACGGGGCGCGTACCGAACATGGGGCTTTACGTGGAGAAGTGCGAAACGCGTTGACCGCGTCAGTTGTTGGCCTTCATGAGCAGGCCGAGCACCATGATGCAGGCGAACCAGAGCAGACCGACCACCACGGTGATCCGGTCGAGGTTGCGCTCGGCGACCGAGGAGCCGCCGACGGACGACTGCATGCCGCCACCGAACATGTCGGAGAGGCCTCCGCCCTTTCCCTTGTGCATCAGCACCAGCAGCATCAGCAGCAGGCTGAAGATGATCAGGGCGATCGAGAACCCCATAACCACGGCTGGACCAACTTCCTCGGATCTCTGACGGACGGCGGGGGCACGGCGGCAGCACACCACCGCGCCCCCGCAAGGGTACGACGTATCGCCGCCCCCGCATACTCACTGATCGTGATGGCGGGCGGCGTACCGGTCCCTACTGGTCGCGGAAGCGCACGATCCCGACGAATTCGTCCGTGTCCAGCGAGGCGCCGCCGACCAGGGCGCCGTCGATGTCGGGCTGCGCCATGATCTCGGCGACGTTGCCGGACTTCACGGAGCCGCCGTACTGGATGCGGACCCCGTCGGCCAGCTCCTGGGAGTACAGCTCGGCGAGCCTGCCGCGGATGGCCGCGCAGACCTCCTGGGCGTCCTCGGCACCGCAGACCTTGCCGGTGCCGATGGCCCACACGGGCTCGTAGGCGATGACGACGGTCTCGGCCTGCTCGGCGGGGACGTCCTTGAGGCCGCCCTCGACCTGGGCGAGGGTGTGGGCGACGTGCCGGCCCTCCTCGCGGACCTCCAGCTCCTCGCCGACGCAGAGGATCGGGGTCAGGCCGTGCTTGTAGGCGGCCTTGACCTTGGCGTTCACCAGTTCGTCGGTCTCGGCGTGGTACTGGCGGCGCTCCGAGTGACCGACCGCGACGAAGGCGCAGCGGAGCTTGGCCAGCATCGCGCCGGAGATCTCGCCGGTGTAGGCGCCGCCGTCGTGGGCGGAGATGTCCTGGGCGCCGTACTTGATCTTCAGCTTGTCGTGCTCCACCAGGGTCTGCACGGAGCGCAGGTCGGTGAAGGGCGGCAGGATGGCGACCTCGACGGCGTCGTAGTCCTTGTCGGCCAGGGCGAAGGCGAGCTTCTGGACGTGGGCGATGGCCTCCAGGTGGTTGAGGTTCATCTTCCAGTTGCCCGCCATCAGCGGCGTGCGGGTGGTCATCGCGGTCAGTCCTCCAGTGCGGCGAGGCCGGGGAGCGTCTTGCCCTCGAGGTATTCGAGGGAGGCGCCGCCGCCGGTCGAGATGTGGTCGAATGCCTTTTCGTCGAAGCCGAGGGTGCGCACGGCCGCGGCCGAGTCCCCGCCGCCGACGGCGGTGAAGCCGGGGGCGTCGACGAGGGCCTGGGCGACCGCCCTGGTGCCCTCGGCGTAGTCGGGGTGCTCGAAGACGCCCATGGGGCCGTTCCAGAAGACGGTGGCGGCGTCGGCGAGCTTCGAGGCGTACAGCGCGCGGGTCTCGGGACCGATGTCCAGGCCCATGCGGTCGGCGGGGACGGCGTCCGCGGCGACGGTCTCGGGGTGGGTCGGGGCCTTGGCCTTGAGGTCCGGGAATCCGCCGGCCACGACGAGGTCGACCGGCAGGACCAGCTCGACGCCGCTCTTCTCGGCGCGCTCCAGGTACTCCCTGACGGCCGGGATCTGGTCCTCCTGGACGAGGGAGACGCCGATCTCGTGGCCCTGGGCCTTGAGGAAGGTGAAGACCATGCCGCCGCCGACGAGGATGCGGTCGGCCCGGCCGAGCAGTTCGTCGATGACGGCCAGCTTGTCGGAGACCTTGGCCCCGCCGAGGGCGACCACGTAGGGCCGCGCCACGTCGTCGGTGAGCTTGCGCAGGACGCCGACCTCGGTGGCGATCAGGTATCCGGCGTAGTGCGGCAGCCGTGCGGGCAGGTCGAAGACCGAGGCGTGCCGGCGGTGCACGGCGCCGAAGCCGTCGCCGACGTAGACGTCGGCGAGGGCGGCGAGGCGGTCGGCGAAGGCGGCGCGCTCGGCGTCGTCCTTGGCGGTCTCGCCGGGGTTGAAGCGCAGGTTCTCGATGACGGCGACGCTGCCGTCGGTGAGCGCGGCCACGGTGGACCCGGCGGAGGGCCCGACGGTGTCCTCGGCGAAGGCGACCTCGGTGCCGAGGAGTTCGCCGAGCCGGGCGGCGGCCGGGGCCAGGGAGAAGGCGGGGTCGGGGGCGCCCTTGGGGCGGCCCAGGTGCGAGGCGACGATGACCCGCGCGCCCGCGTCGGCCAGGGCCCGCACGGTGGGCACCACGGCGCGGATGCGGCCGTCGTCGGTGATGGTGGTGCCGTCCAGCGGCACGTTGAGGTCGGCGCGGACGAAGACACGCTTGCCCGCGACTCCTTCGGAGAGGAGTTCGTCGATCGTCTTCATGCAGGGGCTCCAGAGGCTCTGTGACGCTCGTGATCCTACGAGGGCTGGTCGTGCTGGACGCGAGTCAGGGCCCGGAGGGCGTGACAACCTCACGCCGTCCGGGCCCTGTCCTCACCGCGTCGGATGCCTGGGGAAGGCGATCAGAGCCGGTCGCCCACGAAGACCGTGAGGTCGACGAGGCGGTTGGAGTAGCCCCACTCGTTGTCGTACCAGCCGATGACCTTCACGCTCGTGCCCTCCTGGACCATGGTCAGGGAGGAGTCGAAGGTGCAGGACGCCGGGGAGTTGACGATGTCCGAGGAGACGATCGGGTCCTCGGTGTAGTAGAGGATGCCCTTCAGCTCGCCCTCGGCGGCCTTCTGGAAGGCGGCGTTGACCTCGTCCTCGGTGACCTCGCGGGAGAGCTCCAGGACCAGGTCGGTGACCGAGCCGGTGGGAACCGGGACGCGCATGGCCATGCCGTCCAGCTTGCCCTTGAGCTGCGGGAGGACCAGGGCGGTGGCCTTGGCGGCACCGGTGGTGGTCGGGATGATGTTCTCGGCGGCGGCGCGGGCCCGGCGCAGGTCCTTGTGCGGGAAGTCCAGGATGCGCTGGTCGTTGGTGTACGCGTGGACCGTCGTCATCAGGCCCTTGACGATGCCGAAGTTCTCGTCGAGCACCTTCGCCATCGGCGCCACGCAGTTGGTGGTGCAGGAGGCGTTGGAGATGACGTCGTGCTTCGCCGGGTCGTACGTCCCCTCGTTGACGCCCATGACGATGGTGACGTCCTCGTCCTTCGCCGGGGCGGAGATGATGACCTTCTTGGCGCCGCCGGCGATGTGCTTCCCGGCGTCGGCCTTCTTGGTGAAGATGCCGGTCGACTCGATGACGATGTCGACGCCCAGGTCGCCCCAGGGGATGTCGGCGGGGTCGCGCTCGGAGAGGACCTTGATGGTCCGGTCGCCGACGGTGATGCTGTCCTCGGTGTGCGACACCTCCTGCTTGAGGCGGCCGAGGATGGTGTCGTACTTGAGCAGGTGGGCGGTGGTCGCGGTGTCACCCAGGTCATTGACAGCCACGATCTCGATGTCCGCACCCTGCTCCAGCAGCGCGCGGAAGTAGTTACGACCGATGCGGCCAAAGCCGTTGATGCCTACGCGGATCGTCACGAACCGATCTCCTCGTTGGTACGCCGGCCGATGTGCCGGCGAGCTGTGTTTGGGATGTCCCCGACCACCTCCGACCCTACCTCTCCGGGGGCCGGGGGGTGACATCGAGACAGGCCACGCACGGCGCCGCGGCCCGTATCCCCCGATGGGGGTACGGGCCGCGGCCCGGGGCCGGGTCACCCGAACGCCTTACGCCCTCTCAGTGCCCGTTGACGGCGATGTCACTCGTCCAGGGCACGCAGGGCCCGCCGGAGCAGAGCGGCCCGGTCGGCCGGCGCGGTGAGGTGCTCCAGGCCGAAGCCCAGCAGCACGGTGTCCTCGGTGGTGACGGCCGCGTGGGTGCCGAAGAGGGCGCCGGTGCGGGACCAGTCCTTGAGGGCGGCGGGGCTGCCGGGCGGCGGCCCGGCGACCCGCCAGGCGCCGAGCGAGGTCTCGAAGCCCTCGGCCGCGTCCGGAGTGCCGCCGGTGACCAGGGAGATGTCGTCGGCGAGCAGGCCCCGGCCGCCGCTGCCGGGGTCGGAGACGTAGGCGAGGGAGACCTCGACGGAGCGTCCGGCGTAGGCGCTCAGGTCGAACTCCGCCTGGCGCCAGCCGCCGGAGGAGCCGGTGAGGCTGTTCCAGGCTCCGCTGGTGCCGGTGGCGGCGCAGCCGGTGTCGGACCGGGTCAGGTAGTGGGAGAGCCAGGGGTGGTCGGCGAGGTAGAAGCCGGCCTCGCACTCCGCGGGCACGGCGGCCGAGGTGGCGCCGCCCGCCTCGGGCAGGGTGGTCCAGTCGGCGGCGCCGGTGGTGTGCGCCTCGACCAGGGCGTGGTCGTAGCCGCGCTCGGTGTCCCACAGGAGCTGGGTGCGGAGCGTGGGCCGGTCGGCGGCGCGGACGCCGGTGAGGTCGATGGTGCGGGTGAGGCGCTTGTAGGCGTCGTCGGTGTGGACGGCGGCGGCCATCCAGGCACCGGAGTGGGGACCGTAGGGGTTGGTGGCCCCGGTGTAGGTCCCGGCGCCCCGGCTCGCGAACCGCGGGTTGCCGTCGGCCTCGGAGGTGAGGCTGTAGGAGGCGGCCCGGTCCAGCGGGTTGCCGGGGGCGTCGCCGAGCGCGCCGGTGGCTCCGGCGAGCGCTCCGGCGCCGGTGAAGCCCACGGCCCCGGGGGCGGCGCCGCGGGTGTGGGCGCCCAGGTAGTACTGGCTGAAGTCGTCGGAGAGGGCGCCGCCGCCCAGGTCGACGCTGCCGCCCGCCTGCTCGCCGGCCTCGATCAGCTTGCCGCCCTCGTTGAGGTGGGCCCGCAGCGCGAGCTGGGTGGCGTTGCCGGGCGCCGAGGCGCCGGTGTAGTGGACGACGGTGCCGAAGTGGCCGAGGACGCCGAGCGCGTCGGGGGCGCCCTGGGTGGCGACGTCCCACACGGCGGCGCGCCGGCCGTTGGCCCGCAGCGCGGCCACGTAGTCCCCGGCCCGGGTGGCCCGGGTGCCCTCCTCGGCGACGACGAGGACGTCGGCGCGGGGCCGTTCGGCGACGGTGTAGGTGAAGTGGGCGCTCTCGGTGCGGCGGCCGTCGGCGCGTTCACCGGTGAACCAGACCTCGACCCGGTCCCCCCGGTCTCCGTCCTTGACCTCGGCCCGGTACTCGTCGAAGTGGAGGTTGTCCTCGCCCCCGTAGGTCTCGCCGCCGCGCCACGGCCGGAGCGCCATGTCGTGCGTGCGGCCCCCGTTGACGCGGTACTTCAGCTCCTTGTCGCGCACCGACTTCCGTACGACGACCGACACTTCCTGGTCGGCGCCGCGCGCGTAGGAGGTGGTGAAGGGCGCCGGGGTGAAGTCGGGCGCGTCCAGGCCGACGGAGGAGGCGGGCCGGTCCGGGTGGGCGGCGGTCTCGGCGACGGAGAGCGCGAAGGGGATGTTCTTGGCGAACTCCCCCTGGATCAGCTTCTCGTCGTCCGGGAAGGTGAAGCCGGAGCGGCAGTCGCGCGGATCCCACGCGTCGTCGGGGTCCACCGCGGAGGCGGTCTGGCAGGTCGACATCTCGGGGGTGAACATCGACAGGCCGTTGACGTTGGCGGCGTGTCCGTCCGCCTCGCCGTTGGTGGTGTACAGCTCCGAGGAGACCTGCGGGCGGTAGCCGGGGATCGCGGAGTTCCCCGGTGTCCCGGCGAGCGCCCGGTAGGCGATGTCGTCGGGCGTGCCGGTGGCGACCTGCCAGCCGACGCCGTAGAGCAGGAGTTCGGCGGCGGAGTGGTAGTTGATGCCGTAGTCGAAGCCGACGCGCTTCTGGAAGGCGTCGATCGCCCGGGTCTCGGGCTCGGAGGCGGGGCCGGGGCCGCGGTACGTCTGACTGCTGGGGCTCGGTGAGGAGCCCTCGTCGTCGTAGCCCCACTTGTAGGAGAAGTTCCGGTTCAGGTCGACGCCGTCGCCGGTGCCGATGACCCCGTCGCCGTTGGTGTCGCGCAGGTTCTTGCGCCACAGCCGGTTGGCGGGGTCCTGGAAGGTGTAGTCGTAGCCGTCGGGGTTGGCCGACAGCACGAACCACAGCTCGGTGGAGTCGACGATCCTCCTGATCCGGCGGTCCGTGCGGTAGTTGTCCAGGTAGTGGTGCATCAGCCGCCGGGTCATCTCCGGGGTGATCCACTCGCGCGCGTGCTGGTTGGACATGTAGAGGACGGCGGGCTTGGAGCCGTCCCGGGACCTCTTCGCGCCGCCGGTCACCTTGAGCGCCAGGATGTCCTGGCCGCGGACGGTGCGGCCGATGGAGACGGCCTTGGTGAGCCCGGGGTTCTCCCGCGCGGTCCGCAGGATCTCCTCCTTCAGGCCGCCGCTGCCGCTGTACGGGCGGAAGACGCCCTCGCCGGCCCGGGCCACGCGCCGCTCGGCGCCGGCGGTCAGGGTGTGCTCGGTGAGGTCGACGCCCTGTCCGCGCAGGGTGTCCGCCTGCCGGTCGGTGAGGTACACCTCGACGGTGGCGCTGCCCCGGCCGGGGATCCGCTCGCCGAGTTCCCGGCCGTCCTGCCCGGCGGCGAGCAGCAGGGGTACCTGCTCACGGGTGACCTCGGCGCGGAAGACCTTGACCCCGTCCGGGTCCGGGGTGGCGGCCTCCGCGGGGTGGGCGGGCGGCGCGGGCTGTGCGGGGCGGGCCTGGGCGACGGGTGCGATGGCCGCTCCGCCGATCAGGAGCGCGCCGGCAGCGAGGATCGATCTCGCTCTGAGTCTCATGAAGCCCCCTAGCGTGGGTCCGCCACGGCAGGCGAACAGATGCCAGGCTCATGACACCCCATGATCGAGTCAAGAGCGCGGAAGGGACACGCGGGGAGCGGCACGGGTCACCCAACTGGGCGTGGACTGAGGGGCGTTGGGGACGAATGGCGGCACTCGCCGAGCGGTATCCGAGGCGGTTGGGCTGTTACGGCGGACACGGAGGGGCTCCGGCGGCTGCGGAGGGGGCCGCTCCGGCCAGGGCGGGCGGCCGGGGCGGGCGGCCGGGCGGTCGGGCTGGGCGGGCGGCGCAGAAGGGCTCGGGGTGGTCTGGGGGCGAGGCGGTCCCGGGGCGCGGGCCAGACCCGGGGCGCGGGCCAGACCGAGGACAGTGCTCCGGGAACGGTGGGGTCGGCGCTCCGCAGCCGGGCGGAACGGACTCACCCGCGTGACCGTCCCGGCAGCAGCGCGGACGGCCCCTGCCGGAATCACGCGAAGGGTTGGGCCGGAATCGCATGGAAGAGCGGGCCCGAGTCACGCGGATGAGCGGACCGGGATCACGCGAAGGGAGGGGCCCGTGGCCACCCGAGCCGCCGTCCGAGCCGCCGGTGCCACGGACCACGCCACGTGACCCCGGCGCCTTCCCCGCTCCCGGCCCCGCGCTTGGGCTTCGGCGAGGCGTTCGACATGTCGCCCCCGGCTGCGGACGGCCCGCCGTTCGGACAGCCGAGCGGGCCCTGCGCGCAGACGGCCGGGCGGTCGTCAGGCGGCCTCCCCGCGTTGGACGGAACCCCGGCCCTGCGATCACACGGCCCCCGTCCCGGGAACCGTTGTCGGCGTACCGGTCACGCAGTACCCCGGACCGCCCCGCACTCCCCCGGCACGGCCGCCGAGCCACCGAAACGACTACGCGGGCGCCAGGCCGGCCGGGCTGGTGCCCGCGCAGGCGGGCGACCGGGCAGGCGGGCGACCGGGCAGGAGGGCGGGCCCGGCGACCGACGCGCCGGGCCCCCGAACGTCACGTCGATCCGGCCGGGCGGCGCGGGCGATCCGGCCGGGCGGCGCGGCGGGACCGGCGGACGGTCGGCCGCCGATGGCCGGCCGTCAGCCGACCAGGTTGTCGGCCATGTCCTCGCTGAGGTTCGCCTCCGTGCCCGGGATGCCGAGGTCCGAGGCGCGCTTGTCGGCCATCGCCAGCAGCCGCCGGATGCGCCCGGCGACGGCGTCCTTGGTCAGCGGCGGGTCCGCGAGGGCGCCCAGTTCCTCCAGCGAGGCCTGCTTGTGCTCCATGCGCAGCCGCCCCGCCGCCGCGAGGTGCTCGGGCACGTCGTCGGCGAGGATCTCCAGGGCCCGCTGCACCCGGGCCCCCGCGGCGACGGCCGCGCGGGCCGAGCGGCGCAGGTTGGCGTCGTCGAAGTTGGCGAGGCGGTTGGCGGTCGCGCGCACCTCGCGGCGCATCCGCCGCTCCTCCCAGGCGAGCACCGACTCATGGGCGCCGAGCCGGGTCAGCAGCGCCCCGATGGCGTCGCCGTCGCGGACCACGACCCGGTCCACGCCGCGCACCTCGCGGGCCTTGGCGGCGATGGAGAGCCTGCGGGCGGCGCCGACCAGGGCGAGCGCGGCCTCCGGACCGGGGCAGGTCACCTCCAGGGAGGAGGAACGGCCCGGCTCGGTCAGCGAACCGTGCGCCAGGAAGGCACCGCGCCAGGCGGCCTCGGCGTCGCAGGTGGCCCCCGAGACCACCTGCGGCGGCAGACCCCGGATCGGGCGGCCCCGGCCGTCGACCAGACCGGTCTGGCGGGCGAGCTGGTCACCGCCCGCGACCACCCGGACGACGTAGCGCGAACCCCGGCGCAGCCCGCCCGGCGCCATCACGATCAGCTCCGAGGCGTGCCCGAAGATCTCCAGGATGTCCCGCTTGAGGCGGCGGGCCGCCATCGCGGTGTCCAGCTCCGCCTCGATCACGATGCGCCCGCTCACCAGGTGGAGGCCGCCGGCGAACCGCAGCACGGCGGAGACCTCCGCCTTTCTGCAGCAGGTCCGGGTGACGGGGAGCCGGGAGATCTCGTCCTTCACCGCTGCCGTCATCGCCATGGGCCGATCCTTCCATGCATCCGAAAAATACGGTCGTACGCGGCGGCCAGCAGCTCCGGGTCGTGCCTCGGGGTCCCGTCGGTCCGGGCGACCGGAGCCAGCTCGACCGCGGCGCCGAACCGTTTCGCGGCATCGGTGAGCGAGTCACGGTCGGGCACGGCGGCCTCGTCGGCCAGCACCACGTCCAGGGCGAGTTTAGGGGCGTGTCGTCCCAAAACCTCCAAATGACGCTGCGGGGAGAAGCCCTCGGTTTCTCCCGGCTGCGGGGCGAGGTTCAGCGAGAGCACCCGGCGGGCCTTGGTCTGCGCGAGCGCGTCCAGCAGTTCGGGCACGAGCAGGTGCGGGATGACCGAGGAGAACCAGGAGCCGGGCCCGAGCACCACCCAGTCCGCGTCGAGCACCGCCTCGACCGCCTCGGGCACGGCGGGCGGGTCGGCGGGCACCAGGTGCACCGACTGCACGTCGCCGGGGGTCAGGGCGACGGTGGCCTGGCCGCGCACGGTGTCCACGTCCTCCGGCCGGTCCGGGTCGTGGCCCCTGACCAGGGCCTGGAGCTCCAGCGGGACGGCGGACATGGGCAGCACCCGTCCGTGCGCCCCGAGGAGCTTGCCGACCAGGTCGAGCGCCTGGACATGGTCGCCGAGCTGCTCCCAGAGCGCGACGATCAGCAGGTTGCCGACCGCGTGCTCGTGCAGGTCGCCCTTGGACTGGAAGCGGTGCTGGATGACCCGGGCCCAGGTCTGGCCCCAGTCGTCGTCGCCGCACAGCGCGGCCAGCGCCTTGCGCAGGTCGCCGGGCGGCAGCACCCCCAGCTCGTCGCGCAGCCGCCCGCTGGAGCCGCCGTCGTCGGCCACGGTGACGACGGCGGTGAGGTCGCCGGTGATCCGGCGCAGCGCGGCGAGCGAGGCGGACAGACCCATGCCGCCGCCGAGCGCGACGACCTTGGGCTGGGCGCCCCGGCGTCGCGGCCGGGCGCCGCGCGCCTGTTCGGGCCGGGCCGCCCGGGCGTCGGCGGGTCTGCCGCCGCGCCCTTCCGGAGCCACCCGGCGCAGCCTGCCCAGCCGCGGACTACGTCCTGTCATTCCCGTCCCATGTCCCGGTGGACGACCACCGTCTCCACGCCTTCGGCCGCGAGCCGTGCGGCGAGCTTCTCCGACATGGCCACGGACCGGTGCTTGCCGCCGGTGCAGCCGACGGCCACGGTCACGTAGCGCTTGCCCTCACGACGGTAGCCCGCGGCGATGAGCTGGAGGAGCTCGGTGTAGCGGTCGAGGAACTCCTTGGCGCCGGGCTGGCTGAGAACGTAGCCGGAGACCTCCTCGTTGAGGCCGGTGAAGGGGCGCAGTTCGGGGACCCAGTGCGGGTTGGGCAGGAAGCGCATGTCCACCACGAGGTCGGCGTCGACGGGGAGCCCGTACTTGAAGCCGAAGGACATGACGGTGGCCCGCAGCTCGGGCTCCTCGTCACCGGCGAACTGGGCGTCCATCTTGGCGCGCAGCTCATGCACGTTGAGGCTGGAGGTGTCGATCACGAGGTCCGCGTCGCCGCGCAGCTCGCGCAGCAGCTCGCGTTCGGCGGCGATGCCGTCCACGATGCGGCCGTCGCCCTGGAGCGGGTGCGGGCGGCGCACCGACTCGAAGCGGCGGACCAGGACCTCGTCGGAGGACTCCAGGAAGACGATCCGCCGGGTGACGCCCCGCGAGTCGAGGTCGGCGAGGGAGTCGCGCAGATTGTCGAAGAATCGACGTCCGCGGACGTCGACGACGACCGCGATGCGGGCCACGTTGCCCTGGGAGCGGGCGCCCAGCTCCACCATGGTGGGGATCAGCGCCGGCGGCAGGTTGTCGACCACGAACCAGCCGAGGTCCTCCAGACACTTCGCCGCCGTCGAGCGGCCCGCCCCGGACATCCCGGAGATGATCACCAGCTCGGGAATGGCGGCGTCGTTGGCCGTCCCGGCTGTTTCCTTGCCCGTGCTCACTTCTGCTCCGTCGTTCTGGGGCCCGTCGGGGCGGTCCGTGTGGGGGTCCGCCTCCCCGGCGGTCGTGGGGTGGGACGGGGCCGCCCGGTCCGCTGCGGCCCCGGGGTGGGGTTTCGCCGGTCCGCCGGCCGCACCGGGGGTGCGTCCGTCGTGGCTGGCGGGCCCGGTGGCGGTGGCCGCCGGCCCTGGTGCGGCGGCCCGTTCTCGTGCCGCCCCGGATTGTGCGTCGTGCTCCGTCATGGTTCCTGCCCCCGTCGTTCGTCAGGGGTGCCCGCGGATACGGGCTCCCCGGAGGCCTCGGTCGTCGTTCCCGTCGTTCCGAGTACCCCGTCCTCGTCTTCCATGATCTCCCCCGTCGCCGTGTTCACGGCGGGCGCGGCCGGGGTGGCCCGGGCGAGGGCCGCGGCGACGGTCTCGGCCGTCTTGCGGCCTATGCCGGGCACCTCGCAGACCTGGTCGATCGTCGCCGACCGGAGCTTCTTCAGCGAACCGAAGTGCTTGATCAGCGCCTGCTTGCGGGTCTCGCCCAGGCCGGGCACGTCGTCCAGGGGGCTGGAGCGGAAGCGCTTGGCGCGCTTGCCGCGCTGGTAGGTGATGGCGAAGCGGTGCGCCTCGTCGCGGACCCGCTGGAGCAGGTAGAGGCCCTCGCTGGTGCGGGGCAGGACGACCGGGTCGTCCTCGTGGGGCAGCCAGACCTCCTCCAGCCGCTTGGCCAGGCCGCACACCGCGATGTCGTCGATGCCCAGCTCGTCCAGGGCCCGCCGGGCCGCCGCGACCTGCGGCCGGCCGCCGTCGACGACGACCAGTTGCGGCGGGTAGGCGAACCGCCGCGGGCGGCCGTCCTCATCGGTGAGCGAGGTGTCGAGGGGGGTGTCGGCCGGCGCGTCCGCGCGGGTGTCCTCCGCGCGGTCGCCGCCGGGGCCGCTCTCCCCGGCCGGGATGCCGGCGGCGGTGTCCCCGGGAGCACCGCTTCCGGGGGTGCCGCTCCCGGAGGCGCCCTCGGGGAGGCCGTCCCCGTCGACCCACTCGCCGGTCCGCTCCTTCTCGGCCAGGTAGCGGCGGAAGCGGCGGATGATCACCTCGTGCATGGACCGGACGTCGTCCTGTCCGCTGAAGCCCTTGATCTGGAAGCGCCGGTACTCGCTCTTGCGGGCCAGCCCGTCCTCGAAGACGACCATGGACGCGACCACGTCGTCGCCCTGGAGGTGCGAGATGTCGTAGCACTCGATCCGCAGGGGCGCGCTGTCGAGACCGAGGGAGTCCGCGATCTCCTCCAGCGCGCGCGAGCGGGTGGTCAGGTCGGAGGCGCGCTTGGTCTTGTGCAGCACGAGCGCCTGCTGGGCGTTGCGCTGCACGGTCTCCATGAGCGCCTTCTTGTCGCCGCGCTGCGGCACGCGCAGCGACACGCCCGAACCGCGGCGCCCGGTGAGCCACTCCTGCACCGGCTCCGCCGGTTCGGGCAGGGCGGGGACCAGGACCTCCTTGGGCACCGCGTCCCCGCTCTCCTCGCCGTAGAGCTGCTGGAGGGCGTGCTCGACGAGGGCGCCGGTGGTGATCTCCTCCACCTTGTCGGTGACCCAGCCGCGCTGGCCGCGCACCCGCCCGCCGCGCACGTGGAAGATCTGGACGGCGGCCTCCAGCTCGTCCTCGGCGACGGCGATCAGATCGGCGTCGGTCGCGTCGGCGAGCACGACCGCGCTCTTCTCCATGGCCTTCTTCAGGGCGCCGATGTCGTCGCGCAGGCGGGCGGCCCGCTCGTACTCCATCTCCTCGGCGGCCTCGGTCATCCGCTTCTCCAGGCGCCGCAGGTAGGCGCCGGTGCGGCCGGCCATGAAGTCGCAGAACTCCTCCGCGAGGGCGCGGTGGTCCTCCGGGGTGATGCGGTCCACGCAGGGCGCGGAGCACTTGTCGATGTAGCCGAGCAGGCAGGGGCGGCCGGTGCGGGCGGCGTTCCGGAAGACCCCGGCCGAGCAGGTGCGCACCGGGAAGACGCGGAGCAGCAGGTCGACCGTGTCGCGGATCGCCCAGGCGTGCCCGTACGGCCCGAAGTAGCGCACGCCCTTCTTCTTGTGCCCGCGCATGACCTGGACGCGGGGGATCTCCTCGTTCATCGTCACCGCGAGGTAGGGGTAGCTCTTGTCGTCGCGGTACTTGACGTTGAACCGGGGGTCGTACTCCTTGATCCAGGAGTACTCCAGCTGCAGGGCCTCGACCTCCGTGGACACGACCGTCCATTCCACGGAGGCGGCCGTGGTGACCATGGAGCGGGTGCGGGGGTGGAGGTGAGCCAGGTCCTGGAAGTAGTTGGCCAGGCGCTGGCGCAGGCTCTTCGCCTTTCCGACGTAGATCACCCTGCGGTGCTCGTCTCGGAACCTGTACACCCCCGGGGAGTCCGGGATCTCACCCGGCCTGGGGCGGTAGCTGGAGGGGTCGGCCATGAGTCACACCCTACTGGCGTGGACCGACAGTCCGGCGGGCCTGTGGACAACCGTCCGCCGGGCGGGCCGGGCGGGGCGGTGGCGCCCGCCCGCAAGGGGTGCGGCCGGGGGCCGCGGGGCGCTGCGCGGACGCCGGGGAGCGGAGCGGTCGCACACCGTGCCCGTCGCGCGGGCCGGGCGGGGCATCTCGGCCAGGTGCGTGCGGGGGCCCTGTCACGGGTGTTGTCGCGGCAGGGCCGACACGCTTCAATGCGGGGAAAACCCGGGGCCCCGGGACCGCGGCGCACGGATGCGGGGACCTCCCCTGCGCCGCGACGGGGACGGCCTCGGCGAATCCGCGCCGCACGGTCCGGCCGGCCGTTGCGCCCCCTCACAGAGAGGCCCTGCATGCAGCACGCCACACAGCACGCGGACGCCGCCACCGAGGTACTCGACTCGGCCCTGCGCGGTGGCCCCTTCCACGTCGCCCTGCGGGCCGCCATCGCCGCGCGCGGGCTGCCGCTCCAGCGGGTGCAGCACCATCTGTCGCGGCACGGGGTCAAGGTCGGCGTGACCAGCCTCAGCTACTGGCAGCAGGGGGCGCGCCGTCCGCAGCGCCCGGAGTCCCTGCGGGCCGTGCGGGCGCTGGAGGAGATACTCCAGCTGCCCGAGGAGTCGCTGATTCGGCTCCTGGGCGAGCCCTGCGGGCCGTGCGGGGACCGCCCGTCGGCGGCCCGTTCGTACCGCGCGCAGATGGAGGCGTCGGGTGCGCTGGACCGGCTGCTGGCCGAGCTCGGCCAGGTGGCGCCGGGTGGCGGGCTGCTCACCCTGGCGCACCACGAGCGGGTCCGTGTCGGGGCCCGGCGGGAACTGGCCGGGCGGGACTCGCAGCACATCGTCCGCGCCCAGCGCGACGGCGTCGACCGCTTCCTCGCCGTCCACCACGGCGACCCGGGCTGCGATCCGGCCCGGATGACCGTCCGGGCGCTGGAGAACTGCCGCACCGGGCGGGTCCGGTCGCACCACGACACCGGGGTGCTGGTGACCGAGCTGCTCTTCGACACGCGGCTCGGCAGCGGCGACACGCATCTCTTCCGCTACGCCGTGGAGGACGGCACGGCGCGGGCGTCGCGCGAGTACCTCCGCGACTTCGAGGCGGCGGGCGGGCAGTACGCGCTCCAGGTGCGGTTCGATCCGGCGGCGCTGCCGGTGCGCTGCCACCGGTTCACCCAGCCCTCGGCGGCGGCCCCGCGCGGCGGCCGCCGGGACCTGCCGCTCAGCGGACTGCACCGCTCGGTGCATCTGGTGGAGCCCCGGGTGCGCGCCGGGATCGTGGGGATCGGCTGGGACTGGGAGTGACGGGGCCGGGGCCCGTCGTACGGCCCCTCGGCGCGGCCCGCCGGTGGCGCCGCCCGCCGCGTGGTCCGTTCACGGGCGGGTCCACCGCTTCCCCGGGTGCCCGGCCGCAGGCCCACTGCCCGGGCGCCCCTCCCGTGGGCCCGCCCCTCGCGGGACGGTGCGCCCGCGGGCCTCAGGTCCTGGGGACGGCGACGATCCTGCCCTGCTCGACCTCGGCCGTCAGCTCCACGAGCGCCACGGACGCCGGGGAGCGCAGCACCTCGCCGGTGCGGGCGTCGAACTCGCTGCCGTGGCAGGGGCAGACGAGCTTGGTGCCGTCCAGCTTCTTGATGACGCACGCCTGGTGCGTGCAGATGGTGCTGAACGCCCTCAGGGAGCCGTCCTCCGCGCGGCTGACCACGACCTTCTGGTCCCCGTAGAGCTTGGTCTCCCCCTTGCCGACCTCGCTGTCCGCGCCGAGTTCGACGGGCGCGGTGGGCTGCGCGGACACACCGCCGCCACCCGGGGAGCACGCGGCCAGGCCGAGTCCGGCGACGGGTGTGAGGGCCGCCGACCGCAGGACGGTACGACGGCTCGGGGCGGGGCGGCCGGACATGTGCTCTCCACGGGTCGGGGGTGTACGGAACGACGATATCGGGCGTCTCGGACCGGCCCCCTGGGTGGGTCGTCCCGGCCGGACGGAGGGCGGGACGGGGTGCGGGACGGCGGCCCTCCGGCCCGGGCGCCGGGCTTCCCGGGGCCGGTCGGCGCGGGCGGCTGCGGCCGTGCGCGTGTGCGTGTGCTTCCGGGGCTGGGATAGCGTCCGGCCGGGCGCTCGTGGGGACGGTGTGCCGTCGTGGTCCCGTGCGCGGGTCCGTGGAGGCGCCGTCCCCGGCCGCCGCCCGGTCCTCCCCCGGGGTGGCGCCGGCGCGGACGGGTCCTGAGCGGCGGTGTCGGCGCGCCCCCGCCCGTCCCGCTGCCCGGAGAGGAACCGCCCGTGATCGTCGTCGCCGGTGAGGCACTGATCGACCTGGTACCGCAGGGCCCCGGGGCCCTCGCCCCGCTGCGCCCGGCGCCCGGCGGCGGCCCGTACAACACGGCGGTGGCCCTGGGGCGGCTCGGCTCCCCCACCGCCTTCTGCTCCCGCGTCTCCCTCGACGCCTTCGGTGAGGCGCTGCTGGAGCGGCTGCGCGCGGCCGGGGTGGACGTGTCGACGGTACGGCGCGGTGCCGAGCCGACGACGCTCGCGGTGGCCTCGCTGGGCACGGACGGATCGGCCGCCTACGGCTTCTACGTGGAGGGGACCGCCGACCGGCTGTTCACCGCGCCGGCCGAGCTGCCGCCGGGCACCCGCGCGGTGGCCTTCGGCACCTGCTCGCTGGTGCTGGAGCCGGGGGCGAGCGCGTACGGGGAACTGCTGCGGACGGCGTCGGCCGGGGGCGTGTTCACCACCCTGGACCCGAACATCCGGGCCGGGCTGATCGCGGACCCGGACGCCCACCGGGAACGGCTCCTCGGCTGGCTGCCGCGGGTGTCGCTGCTGAAGCTGTCGGAGCAGGACGCCGAGTGGCTCGGCGGTACGCCCCGGGAGTGGCTGGCGGCCGGTCCGGCGGCGGTCGTGCTCACCCGGGGGGCTGCGGGGATGACCGCCTTCACTCGCGACGGCGCCGCCCACGCGGTGCCGGGTGAGCGGGTCGCCGTGGTGGACACCATCGGCGCCGGGGACACCGTGAACGCCGCCCTGCTGCACGGTCTCGCGGCCCGCGACGCCCTCAGCCACGCCGGGGTGGCCGCGCTGGGCCCCGGGGAGTGGGCGGAACTGCTGGGCTTCGCCGCCCGGGCGGCGGCGGTCACCTGCTCCCGCGCGGGGGCGGAGCCGCCGTACGCCCACGAGGTGCCGGACCCCGGGGCGGACTGACCGGGGGCCGGGGCCGACCCCAGGGGCCGGACCCGGAGCACCGGGCACGCGCCCCGGGAGCCGCCCGTCCTGCCCCCGGATGCTCCCGGGAGCAGGGTGGGTGACGGCGCGGTGTCAGGACTTGCGGGCCCGCGTCGTCGCCTTCTTCGCGGTGGCCTTGGCGGCGGTCCGGCTCGCGGCGGCCTTGGCCGGGGTGGCCTTGGCCGCCTTCGCCGCCTTGGCCGCCGTTCTGCGCGGGGCCTTGACCGGCGCGGCGTCACTGATCCGGTCGGCGCCCAGGATGTCCCGCAGGAACTTGCCGGTGTGGCTGGCCGGCTCCCCCGCGACCTGCTCGGGAGTGCCCTCCGCGACCACCAGTCCGCCGCCCGCGCCGCCCTCGGGGCCCATGTCGACGACCCAGTCGGCGGTCTTGATCACATCGAGGTTGTGCTCGATGACGATCACCGAGTTGCCCTTGTCGACCAGCCCGGACAGCACGGTGAGCAGCTTGCTGATGTCCTCGAAGTGGAGCCCGGTGGTGGGCTCGTCCAGGACGTACACCGTGCGCCCGGTGGAGCGGCGCTGGAGCTCGCTGGCGAGCTTGACGCGCTGGGCCTCGCCGCCGGACAGGGTGGTCGCGGACTGGCCGAGCCGGACGTAGCCGAGGCCGACGTCCTTCAGCGTCCTCATGTGCCGGGCGATGGCGGGGACCGCCTCGAAGAACTCGGTCGCCTCCTCGATCGGCATGTTGAGGACGTCCGCGATGGACTTGCCCTTGTAGTGGACCTCCAGGGTCTCCCGGTTGTACCGGGCGCCGTGGCAGACCTCGCACGGGACGTAGACGTCCGGGAGGAAGTTCATCTCGATCTTGATGGTGCCGTCGCCCGCGCAGTTCTCGCAGCGGCCGCCCTTGACGTTGAAGGAGAACCGGCCCGGCATGTAGCCCCGGACCTTCGCCTCGGTCGTCTCCGCGAACAGCTTGCGGATGTGGTCGAAGACACCGGTGTAGGTCGCCGGGTTGGAGCGCGGGGTGCGGCCGATGGGCGACTGGTCGACATGGACGACCTTGTCGACGAGGTCGTCGCCGTCCACCCGGGTGTGCCGTCCGGGCACGCCCCTCGCGCCGTTCAGCTCGCGCGCCAGGTGGGTGTACAGGATGTCGTTGACCAGGGTCGACTTGCCCGAGCCGGAGACACCGGTGACGGCGGTGAAGAGGCCGAGCGGGAAGGAGACGTCGATGTCCTGGAGGTTGTTCTCCCGGGCGCCGTGCACGGTGAGCTGCCGGGACGGGTCGCGCGGGCGGCGGGTGTCCGGGAGCGGGATGGCCTTCCTGCCGGACAGGTAGAGCCCGGTCTGCGACTCGGCGTTGTCGAGCAGCTCCTTGACGGAGCCGCTGTGCACCACCTTGCCGCCGTGCTCACCGGCGCCGGGGCCGATGTCGACGATCCAGTCGGCGACCTTGATGGTGTCCTCGTCGTGCTCGACGACGATGAGCGTGTTGCCCATGTCGCGCAGCCGTACCAGGGTCTCGATCAGCCGGTGGTTGTCGCGCTGGTGCAGGCCGATGGACGGCTCGTCCAGGACGTAGAGGACGCCGACGAGCCCGGAGCCGATCTGGGTGGCCAGCCGGATGCGCTGGGCCTCGCCGCCGGAGAGGGTGCCGGCCGCGCGGTTGAGCGAGAGGTAGTCCAGGCCGACGTCGACCAGGAAGCGCAGCCGCTCGTTGACCTCCTTGAGCACGCGCTCCGCGATCTTCTTGTCCCGGGCGCTGAGCTTCAGCTCGCCCAGGAAGTCCGCGCAGTCGCTGATGGACATGGCGGAGACCTCGGCGATGGACCGGCCCATGACCGTGACCGCGAGGACGACGGGCTTGAGGCGGGTGCCCTGGCAACTGGGGCAGGGCACCTCCCGCATGTAGCCCTCGAAGCGCTCGCGGCTGGCGTCGCTCTCGGCCTCGCTGTGCCGGCGCTTGACGAAGGGCACGGCGCCCTCGAAGGCCGTGGTGTAGCGGCGCTCGCGCCCGTACCGGTTGCGGTAGCGGACCTCGACCTGGGTCTTGTGCCCGTTGAGCAGAGCCTTCTTCGCCCGCTGCGGCAGCCCCGCGAAGGGGATGTCGGTGCGGAAGCCCAGCGCCTCCGCCAGGGCTCCGATGAGGCGGCCGAAGTAGTCCTTGGTGTGGCCGTGCGACCAGGGGTGGATCGCGCCCTCGTCCAGGGACTTGTCCGGGTCCGGGACGATCAGCTCCGGGTCGACCTCCATCCGCGTGCCGATGCCGGTGCAGTCGGGGCAGGCGCCGAAGGGCGAGTTGAAGGAGAAGGAGCGGGGCTCCAGCTCCTCGAAGGACAGGTCGTCGTAGGCGCAGTACAGGTGCTCGGAGTACATGCGCTCGCGCTCGGGGTCGTCCTCGGGGAGGTCGACGAAGTCGAGCACGACCATGCCGCCGGACAGGCCGAGGGCGGTCTCGACGGAGTCGGTGAGGCGGCGCTTCGCGGAGTCCTTCACGGTGAGGCGGTCGACGACCACCTCGATGGTGTGCTTCTCCTGCTTCTTCAGCGCGGGCGGCTCGGAGAGCTGCACGGTCTCGCCGTCGACCCGGGCGCGGGAGTATCCCTTGGCCTGCAGGTCGGAGAAGAGGTCGGCGAACTCGCCCTTGCGCTCGCGCACCAGCGGCGAGAGCACCTGGAACCGGCTGCCCTCGGGCAGCTCCAGCACCCTGTCGACGATGGCCTGCGGCGACTGGCGCGAGATCGGCCGGCCGCACTCGGGGCAGTGCGGCTTGCCGATACGGGCGAAGAGCAGCCGCAGGTAGTCGTAGACCTCGGTGATGGTGCCGACGGTGGAGCGCGGGTTGCGCGAGGTCGACTTCTGGTCGATGGAGACCGCCGGGGAGAGCCCCTCGATGAAGTCGACGTCCGGCTTGTCCATCTGGCCGAGGAACTGCCGTGCGTAGGAGGAGAGGGACTCCACGTAGCGCCGCTGGCCCTCGGCGAAGATCGTGTCGAAGGCCAGGGAGGACTTGCCCGACCCGGACAGGCCCGTGAAGACGATGAGCGAGTCACGAGGCAGGTCGAGCGAGACGTTCTTCAGGTTGTGCTCGCGCGCGCCACGGACGATGAGACGGTCGGCCACGCCGGTCCGCACCTTTCTTTGGAAGAAGTGACAGGGGCGGGGCCCCGTCTTTTCTCAGACTAGGGGGAGCCACTGACAACGCCGGTCGGATTCATGGTTGTCAACAACTGCCGACTCTCCAGCATGCCCGACGCCGCATCCGACCATATAGCACGTACATTCGATTCGTGGCCGTCGTCCCTCTGCTTCACCCGAAGGAGTGGCGCGGACTAGGGTCGGCCCATGATTGATCACGCGCACGACCTGGCGGCCGTCCACAAGGCCACCGAGCGGCTGCTCACCTCGGTCGGCACCCTGGACAACGCCTCCGTGAACGAGCCGTCACGGCTTCCGGGCTGGACCCGCGGACATGTCCTCGCCCATCTCGCCCGCAACGCGGAGGCGCTCGCCAACGCCCTGGAGGCCCGCCCCATGTACGCCTCCGACGGCGCCCGGGACGCCGACATCGAGCGGGGCGCCGCGCGTCCCGTCGACGCCCACCTCGCCGACCTGCGCGAGAGCACCGCCGTGCTGCGGGCCGCGGCGGAGGCGCCCGCCGACTGGTCGCGCACCGTGGAGCTGCGCAACGGGGTCACCGACTCGGCGTCCCGGCTGCCCTTCCGCCGGTGGATCGAGCTGGAGCTGCACCACGTGGACCTGGGGGTCGGCTACGAGTTGGAGGACCTCCCGGCGGACTTCACGGAGCGGGAGATCGACTTCCTCACCGACCGGTTCGACGGCAACCCGGGGGTGCCTCCCACCCGGGTCACCGACGGCGTCCGCTCCTGGCGCACGGGCCGCGAGGGCGAGCCGGAGGTGACGGTCACCGGCACCCCGGCCGAGCTGCTCGGCTGGCTGGCCGGCCGCCGCGACGGCTCCGCGCTGACCGCCGAGGGCGGCCCGCTGCCCTCGCCGCCCGCGCTGTAGCCGGCCGTCCCCGCGGCGACGCGGGGACGCGGCGGGCACGGTCGGCCGACGGCGGGCGCCCGGCACCGCGGGCACCCGCCGGACACCCCACTAAGCTGGCTGCCATGACGTACAGCGGAGAGGTGAGGGTCGGCGGACCCGCCGACGTGCACGAGCTCAAGGACCTGATGATCACCAAGATCGCGGTCGGCCCGATGGACAACAACGCCTACCTGCTGCGCTGCCGGGCCACCGACGAGCAGGTGCTCATCGACGCCGCCGCCGACGCGGGGACGCTCCTCGGCACGATCGGTGACGACGGCATCGGCGCCGTCGTCACCACCCACCGGCACGCCGACCACTGGCAGGCCCTCGCCGAGGTCGTCGCGGCCACCGGAGCCCGCACCCTCGCGGGCCGGTTCGACGCCGAGGGCATCCCGGTCCCGACCGACGTCCTGGTGGACGACGGCGACACCGTCCGGGTGGGCCGGGTGGAGCTCACCGCGCGCCATCTGGTCGGCCACACCCCGGGCTCGATCGCCCTCGTCTACGACGATCCCCACGGCCACCCCCACGTCTTCACGGGGGACTGCCTCTTCCCGGGCGGCGTGGGCAACACGCACGACGACCCGGAGGCGTTCGCCCGCCTGATCCACGACGTCGAGACCAGGATCTTCGCCCCGCTGTCCGACGAGACGTGGGTCTACCCGGGCCACGGCGACGACACGACGCTCGGGGCCGAGCGCCCGCATCTGGCGGAGTGGCGCGCCCGGGGCTGGTGAGTACCGGGCGCGCGAACGGCGCCCGGGGCGTTCAGGCCCCGGCCCAGCCCGCCCCGGCCAGCGCGGCAACCCGTTCCACGCCGAAGACGTAGCCCTGCGCGCCGCACCCGGCGATCACGCCGTCGGCCCGGCGGGACACGTAGGAGTGGTGCCGGAACTCCTCGCGCCGGTGGATGTTGGAGAGGTGGACCTCCACCACGGGGAGCCCGTCGCAGGTGTTGAGGGCGTCCAGGATCGCCACGGAGGTGTGCGAGTAGGCGGCGGGGTTGATCACGATGCCGCAGTGGCCGAGCCGGGCCTCGTGGATCCAGTCGACCAGTTCCCCCTCGTGGTTGGACTGCCGGAAGTCCACGGTGCCGCCGTGCGCGGCGGCGGCCTTCGCGCACAGGGCCTCGATGTCGGCGAGGGTGTCGTGGCCGTAGATCTCCGGCTGCCGTCGGCCGAGCAGGTTCAGGTTGGGTCCGTTGAGGATCATGATCGGGGCGTTGGCCAGGGTGCGGGGCACGGTTCCTCCGGTCCGTCGGGGTGCGGCGGTGCCGGCGCGGGCCGCCGCTCGGGCCCCGGTCTATCACGGCGCCCCCGCGGGGCGGACGGCCGCTCCCCCACCGCCCGTCCCGGTCCCCGTCCGGTGGCTACGGATTGACGGCGAGTTCCAGGTAGGCCGCGAACAGCACCAGGTGGACGCCGCCCTGCAGGGGCGTGGCCCGGCCGGGGACGACCGTCAGGGAGGAGACCACGACGGTGAGGGCGAACAGCACCATGTGGGTGGGGCTGAGGCCGAGGACGAGCGGTCCGGGGAGCCAGACGGAGGCCAGGGCGACCGCCGGGATGGTCAGGCCGATGCTGGCCATGGCGGAGCCGAGGGCCAGGTTCAGGCTGGTCTGCACCCGGTCGCGGCGGGCCGAGCGCACCGCGGCGATGGTCTCGGGGAGCAGCACCAGCAGGGCGATGATCACACCGACGACCGCGTGGTGGAGTCCGGCGGCCTCCACTCCGCTCTCGATGGTGGGCGAGACCCCCTTGGCGAGGCCGACGACGCCGATCAGGGCCAGGCCGAGCAGCCCGAGGCTGATCAGGGCGGCGCGGACGGTCGGGGCGTCGGCGTGGTCCTCCGAGGAGATGACCTCGCCCTGCCGGGTGATGGGCAGGAAGTAGTCGCGGTGCCGCACGGTCAGCGTGGCCACGAACAGGCCGTAGAGGATCAGCGAGGAGACGGCGGCGAAGCTGAGCTGGACCGTGGAGAACTCCGGCCCCCGGGCGCTGGTGGTGAACGGCGGCAGGACGAGGCTGAGGGTCGTCAGCGTCGCGACGGTGGCGAGGGCGGCACCGGTGCCCTCGGGGTTGAACACGGCCGTGCCGTGGCGCAGGGAGCCGACGAGGAGACTGAGCCCGGCGACACCGTTGCAGGTGATCATCACGGCGGCGAAGACGGTGTCGCGGGCGAGGGAGGCGCTCTTGTCGCCGCCGTCGATCATCAGGGTCACGATGAGGGCGACCTCGATGACGGTGACCGCCACGGCCAGGACCAGGGAGCCGAAGGGTTCGCCGACGCGGTGCGCCACCACTTCGGCGTGGTGCACGGCGGCCAGGACGGACGCCGCGAGGACGACCGTGAGCAGGGCGACGATCACCCCCGGCATGTGGCGTCCCCAGGTGAGGAGCAGCAGCACGACCGCGGTCACCGGCACGATGGTCGTCCACTGTGTCAGGAGCGCCCTGGGCCGACTGGTCATGCGTCGATCGTCGCAGAGGGGAACGGGGTGCGCACGCTCGGTCACATGGGCCGGGGCGGGCGCCGCGCGCACCGCGCACCGGCGGCGGACGGCGCGGTGGGAGGGAGGCGTGGGCGGGGCGCGACGGCCCCCGCGCGGGTGGCGTGGTGCGCGGGGGCCGCGGCCGGTCAGCGGCCGGTGCCGTCCTTCACGGCGCTCGCCTCCCGCTCGTCCGCGGCGGCCCGTGCCGCCTCCTTCCTGGAGGCCCGGAGGCTGGTGAGCGTGGTGACGATCAGGACGGAGCAGATCACGCCGAGCGAGACCGGGATGCTGATCTCGGGGACGGGGACCCCGGACTCGTGCAGGGCGTGGAGCACCAGCTTCACGCCGATGAAGCCCAGGATGACCGACAGGCCGTAGGAGAGGTGGACCAGCTTCTTGAGCAGGCCGCCGATGAGGAAGTAGAGCTGGCGCAGGCCCATCAGGGCGAAGGCGTTGGCGGTGAAGACGATGTACGGGTCCTGGGTCAGGCCGAAGATCGCCGGGATGGAGTCGAGCGCGAAGAGGATGTCGGTGGTGCCGATGGCGAGCATCACGACGAGCATCGGGGTCATGACCCGCTTGCCGTTCTCCTCGATCCACAGCCGGGTGCCGTGGTAGCGGTCGGCGACGCCGAAGCGGCGCTCGGCGGCCTTGAGCAGCTTGTTCTCCTCGAACTCCTCGTCCTCCTCCTCGGCCCGGGCCTCCTGGATCAGCTTCCAGGCGGTCCAGACCAGGAAGGCTCCGAAGAGGTAGAACATCCAGGAGAAGCTGGCGAGGATCGCGGCGCCCGCCACGATGAAGCCGGCCCGCAGGACCAGCGCTATGAGGACACCGAAGAGCAGCACGCGCTGCTGGTACTGCGAGGGCACCGCGAACTTCGCCATGATCAGGACGAAGACGAAGAGGTTGTCCACGCTCAGGGACTTCTCGGTGACGAAGCCCGCGAAGAACTCGCCCGCGGGCCGGCCGCCCGCGAAGAGCAGGAGGCCGAGCCCGAAGAGGGCGGCCAGGGCGATCCAGACGACCGTCCAGATGCCCGCTTCCTTGATCGACACGTCGTGCGGTTTGCGGCCGATGAAGAAATCGACCGAGATGAGGGCGGCGAGGCCCACGATGGTCAGGACCCACAGGGTCGCGGAAACTTCCACTGCGCCTCCGGCAGTACGTCACTCGGCGGATGTCAGCGTCATCGCTGCCGGAGGTCTCTTCCACCCGGGGCCACCGGGCGCGTGATGCGCCGGGCCGCCCGCGGGCCGACGTCCCGGGATCTGTCCTGATCCGTATTGACGGGTGCGCCGCAGCAGACAGGGAGTACTCCCCTCCGTGCGGAAAACAGTACCCTCTTCCCCAAGGGAAGGTAAAGAGTGAGGTAAAGAGAAATACAAAATGCCTGGCCAGCGACCCTTTACTTTTCCTTGACGTGACGGGGTGGGCTCATCGGCCCCAGGAGCGGCGGGCCTCCGCGAGGCGGGTGAGCACCTGCTGGATCACCTGGCTGCCCGGCGGCACCCGCGACGGCTCGTACGTCCACGCGTGGCCCACCCAGGGGTCGGCGAGATGGTCGTCAGCCACCGGGGTCAGCCGCAGCAGCGACCGCCACAGCGGGTCGAGCAGCGGCCCGTACCCCGCGGAGTCCTCGCGGTCCGCGACCATCATCAGGTGCACGCCGACGGCGGGCCCCTCGTCCCCTAGGTAGCGGAGCTGGTTCACCGCCCGGTCGTCGAAGCCGTGCGGGAAGTCATTGACGATCAGCAACTGCTGGGAGGTGTCGAGGTCCGGCGGCAGCGCGTCGGCGGCCCCGCCACGCAGCGCCATCTGCACCAGGTCGACCCGCTGGGTGAGCCGGGCCAGGACGTCCGTCACCCCCGCCGCGCCCTGGCCGGGCGGGCCCGCGAGCACACCGGTGCGCACCAGCGGCTCCAGCGCCCGCGCGCCCGAACCGGCGGGATCGATGACGTGCACGGTGAAGTCGCCCGCCGGATGGACGGCCAGCAGCCGGGCGGCGTGCGCGACGGCCGCCTCCATCGCGAGGTGCCGCAGTTCGTGGGAGTCGGCGAAGGCCCCCTCGGACGAGCCGGGCCGCCCGCTGTCGATCCAGAGCCCGCGCTCCAGCGGCAGCCTGACCAGCATGGGGATGCGTATCGCGTCGGCCTCGGGGAGCCTCAGATCGCCCAGGCGCAGGGCCATCGGGGTCTCCATGGGCACCCGGTGGGCGTGCCAGACGGGGTTGTCCCAGCGGGCGTAGGCGGCCGGGAGGGCGGGTTCGACGACGTCGGCCTCGGCGGCGAGCTGGGCGAGGTCGCGGTCGAGGGCCTCCCTCGCCTGGGCGACGAGCTGACCGCGCCGGTCACGCGCCGCCTCCCGCGCGGCGTCGCCCTGTCCGCCGATCCGGCTGCGCGGGTCGGACAGGACGTGGTCCAGCTCCTTCTCCATGCGGGAGTCCGCGAAGTCGACGGCGCTGCGGTAGGCGGCGGCGGAGCGGGCCAGGTCCTCGAACATGCCCCACACCTGGTTGTAGAGCCGCTCGTCCATGGACCAGCCGGTGGCGTCCCCCGCGACGGGCCGGGCGGGCTCCCCGGGGGCTGCCGGGGGCGCCGTCGGAGGCGGTGGGGGCGGTGCGGCGTTCTGCCGTCGCGGATGCGTGTAGTCGATCGGGCCGCCCCCGGGAGGTGCCGCGCCCGGGACCGCGTCGGCCGACCCGCCCGTGCCGCCGGAGGCGTCGTACGGGGAGGCAGCCGGGGCGGGTCCGGGGACCCCGCGGGGCGTGGTGGCGCCGTTCTCCGGGCCCTGGGCCGGGGCGGTGGTGGGCAGCGGGGCGCGGTCGGTGTCCGGGGTGCGCGGCGGGGGCGCCGGCACCGAACGGGCGAGGCCCCGGGCGACGGCCTCCTGGATGGTGCCGGCGAGCGGCACCGCCTCGGCGAGCCCCTGGTCGGCGAGGAGTTCGGCGAGGCCGCCGGCGTAGCCCTGGCCCACGGCGCGGACCTTCCAGGCGCCCTGGCGGCGGTACAGCTCCAGGGCGACCAGGGCGGTCTCGGTCTCCAGCCCGGTGATGGTGTAGCTGGCGATCCCGGTGCCGTCGAGGCCGGTGACGGCGACGAAGGGGGCGGCGACGGAGCCGAAGCCCGCGGGGTCCCGTCCGTCGGCGGGCAGGGCCAGCAGCACGCTGACGCGGTGCACGGCGTCCGGCACGGCGTCGAGGTCCACCGCGAGGCGGTGGTCGGCGGCGGCCTGCCGGGAGACCTCGAGGCCCGGCAGGGTGGGCGCGCCCGGGTGGGCCACCCCTCCGGTGCCGTGGACCGTGCCGTTCTCGTCGCCGAGTGTGACCGCCGCCGCGACCGGCGTACCGGCCGAGACGCGGATCTCCAGGCGGGCCTGGGCAAGCGGGTGGTTCTGCCCCCGCACCAGCTCGGCCGTCATCGCCCATCCCCCTG
Source organism: Streptomyces sp. NPDC107521 (assembly GCF_055598485.1). Lineage (NCBI taxonomy): Bacteria > Bacillati > Actinomycetota > Actinomycetes > Kitasatosporales > Streptomycetaceae > Streptomyces > Streptomyces sp. NPDC107521. Next base: position 593,271 of record NZ_JBVKAT010000001.1, on the reverse strand, counting down.
TGTCGTTCGTCTGTCACTGGTGCCGTGCCGCCGCCGCTCGCGCGACCGCCGTCCGGGCGGCCCCGGCCCGCCTCCCCGGCGGGTCCGGGCGCCCGGACGGCGGTCGCGCGCGGTCCCTAGAGGACCGGCAGGATCGCGGGCATGAGGTCCTGGAAGGTGCGGCCGTTGGCGGCGTTGCCGAGCGCGGTCATCGCCCAGCCCTGGCCCGAACGGTGGACCTTGGCCATGATCTGGGCGGTGTAGGCGCCGCCGCCCGCCAGCGTGTAGCGGGCCAGCTCCTGGCCGTTGGTCTCGTCGACCAGGCGGCAGAACGCGTTCTGCACCTCCTGGAAGGTCTGGCCCGTGAAGCTGTTCACGGTGAAGACGATCTGGTCGATGTGGACCGGGACGCGCTGGAGGTCGACGAGGATGGACTCGTCGTCGCCGCCCTGGCCCGCGCCGCCGACGAGGTTGTCCCCGGTGTGGCGCACCGAGCCGTCGTCGCTCACGAGGTGGCGGAAGAAGACGACGTCGACGGGCTGCTTGTCCGCGAACAGCACCGCGGAGGCGTCGAGGTCGATCTCCCGGGTGCGCGAGCCGAACAGGCCGCGTCGGGGGGCCGCCTGCCAGCCGAGACCCATGCGCACGGCCGTCAGGCTGCCGCCGTCGTTCTTCTGCAGACTGATGGCCTGACCCTTGGTCATGTTGACGGTCACGCGCTGCTTCCCCTCTTCGTGCTTCCCCGGTCGCCGCGGAGGTCCGCGGTGTGGTCAACCGCGGACACCGCGGTTGACCGAAACCCTACGCAGGGGCACTGACAGTGACGTACCCCGAGCCCCACTTTGTGTCGTTCTTGCAACACTGCGCCTTCCCCCGTGCGCCGTCAGGCCAGTCCGGCCTCCTTCATCTGGCGCAGTTCCTTCTTCATCTCGGAGACCTCGTCGCGCAGCCGGGCCGCGATCTCGAACTGGAGGTCCGCGGCGGCGGCCCGCATACGGGTGGTCATCTCCTCGATCTGCCCGGTGAGTTCGGCCGCGGGACGGTCCGTGGGCGCCGCGGCGCGGTCCTTGCCCCTGCCCTTGGCGGCGCCGTCGGCCGCCGCCTTGCCGAGGGCGGGCACGGGGGCCTTGGCGGCCCTGCCGTCCCTGGTCTGGCGGTAGCCCGAGCCGAGGAGCTGCTCCGTGTCGACGTCCTCGCGGGCGATCTGGGCGACGATGTCGTTGATCTTCTTGCGGAGCGGCTGCGGGTCGATGCCGTGCGCCGTGTTGTAGGCGACCTGCTTCTCCCGGCGGCGGTTGGTCTCGTCGATGGCCTTCTCCATCGCCGGGGTGATCCGGTCGGCGTACATGTGGACTTCGCCGGAGACGTTGCGGGCCGCGCGGCCGATGGTCTGGATCAGGGAGGTGCCGGAGCGCAGGAAGCCCTCCTTGTCGGCGTCGAGGATCGCCACCAGGGACACCTCGGGCAGGTCGAGGCCCTCGCGCAGCAGGTTGATGCCGACCAGGACGTCGTACTCGCCGGCCCGCAGCTCCCGCAGCAACTCGACCCGGCGCAGGGTGTCGACGTCGCTGTGCAGGTAGCGCACCTGGATGCCGAGCTCCAGGAAGTAGTCGGTGAGGTCCTCGGCCATCTTCTTGGTGAGGGTGGTGACGAGGACGCGTTCGTCCTTCTCGGTGCGGGAGCGGATCTCGTGCACCAGGTCGTCGATCTGGCCCTCGGTGGGCTTGACGACGACCTGGGGGTCGACGAGGCCGGTGGGGCGGATGATCTGCTCCACGGCGCCGTCCGACCGGGAGAGCTCGTAGGCGCCGGGGGTCGCGGACAGGTAGACCGTCTGCCCGATGCGCTCCTGGAACTCCTCCCACTTCAGCGGCCGGTTGTCCAGGGCGGAGGGCAGCCGGAAGCCGTGGTCGACGAGGGTGCGCTTGCGGGAGGCGTCGCCCTCGTACATGGCGCCGATCTGGGGCACGGTGACGTGCGACTCGTCGATGACGAGGAGGAAGTCGTCCGGGAAGTAGTCCAGCAGGGTGTTCGGCGGTGAGCCGGGCAGGCGGCCGTCGAAGTGCATCGAGTAGTTCTCGACGCCGGAGCAGGTGCCGATCTGGCGGAGCATCTCCAGGTCGTAGGTGGTGCGCATGCGCAGCCGCTGGGCCTCCAGGAGCTTGCCCTGCTTCTCCAGCTCGGCCAGGCGGCCGGTCAGCTCCCTCTCGATGTCGTTGACGGCCCGCTCCATGCGCTCGGGGCCGGCGACGTAGTGGGAGGCGGGGAAGACGTAGAGCTGCCGGTCGTCGCTGATGATCTCGCCGGTGAGCGGGTGGAGGGTGGAGAGGGCCTCGATCTCGTCGCCGAACATCTCGATGCGGACGGCGAGCTCCTCGTAGACCGGGAAGATCTCGATGGTGTCGCCGCGCACGCGGAAGGTGCCGCGGGTGAACGCCGTGTCGTTGCGCGTGTACTGGATGTCGACGAAGCGGCGCAGCAGCTCGTCCCGGTCGTGCTCATCGCCGACGCGGAGGGGGACCATGCGGTCCACGTACTCCTGCGGGGTGCCGAGGCCGTAGATGCAGGAGACGGAGGCGACCACCACGACGTCCCGGCGGGTGAGCAGGGAGTTGGTCGCGGAGTGGCGCAGGCGCTCCACCTCCTCGTTGATCGAGGAGTCCTTCTCGATGTAGGTGTCCGACTGCGGAACGTACGCCTCGGGCTGGTAGTAGTCGTAGTACGAGACGAAGTACTCGACCGCGTTGTTCGGCAGCAGTTCGCGGAACTCGTTGGCCAGCTGGGCGGCGAGCGTCTTGTTCGGGGCCATGACGAGGGTGGGCCGCTGGAGCTTCTCGATCATCCACGCGGTGGTGGCGGACTTGCCGGTGCCGGTCGCGCCGAGCAGGACGACGTCCTTCTCGCCCGCTCCGATGCGCCGGGCGAGGTCGGCGATGGCCGTCGGCTGGTCGCCGCTGGGCTGGTAGGGGCTGACGACCTCGAAGGGCGCCACCGTGCGTTCGATCTGGGAAACGGGCCGCATGGGTTCCACGGTACGACTCCGCACTGACAACGGGCTCCGGTCAGCGGTTCTGGGGGGCGCGCGGGCGCCGGTGGGCGAGCCGGCGGCGCGGGTGGTGCGGGTGGTGGTGGGGCCGGTGGTGGACGGCGCGGGCGCCCTGCGGACGGGCGGGGACGCCGGGTTCCCGGCCGGGGCGGGCGGGCCCGCCCATGACCATCAGCGGGTCGGACATCACCACGACGGCGGCCAGGAGGAGGAAGGCGAGGGGGCCGATCAGCAGGGGTGCCAGCAGTTCCGCCGGGGAGTCGCCGGTGGCGGGCCCGGCGGTGCCGTGGGTGTGCACCCGGAGGGCGGCCATGCCCGTGTAGTGCATGCCGGTGACGGCGAGCCCCATCACCAGGCTCGCGCCGGTGCTCCAGGCGAAGCCGCGGTCCTGTCCCGCCGCCCAGAGGGCCGTGGTGGCGGCGGCCATGGCGATGGCGACGGAGAGGGCCACGGTGGGCGTGTCGTACTCCAGCCGCCCGTTCAGCCGCATGCCCGCCATGCCCAGGTAGTGCATGGAGGCGATGCCGAGCCCGGTGAGGGTGCCGCCGGTGAACAGGGCGGTCCCGCGGGCGCCGCGGTGGCCCACGATGAAGATGCCCACCCCGACCATGACGACGGCGACGGCGAGGCTCGCGAAGGTCGTCGACCGGTCGTAGCGGATCGGCGTCCCCTCGATGGTGAAGCCCATCATGGCGATGAAGTGCATGGTCCATATGCCGGAGCCGATCGCGCCGGAGCCGAGGGCGAGCCAGAGGGCGCGCCGGGATCCGCCGGCCCGCAGTGATCTGGTGGTGCAGCGCAGCCCCAGGGCGCCGCCGAGCAGGGCCATGAGGTAGGCCACCAGGGGGGTGACCAGTCCGTAGCTGAATCCGTCGACCGTGTCCCGCATCCGCGGCTGCCTTCCGCCGTCTCACGTTCCGGTGGTGTCCCGGAATAGCCCGGTACGCACCCCCGCCCCTACGCCGCGCGGGCGGTCCGGGTCTGGCAGAGGATATGGCCCCCACCGGAACGGCCGAACGGTGCTGCGGCAAAGAATCACGGCATCGACCCAGTTGTGGGGCCCCGGTGTGCGGAATTGAGCGACGTTGTTCAGCCCGCGGTCACACCGAACCCCTTTGACGTTGACTCTCCGCTGTCACAGTGGTGCTGTAAGTGATCGTTCGACGCGAGGAGACCGGATGCACGCGCGCGCAGTGGCCGTCACGATCACCGCTCTGCTGGGGATCGCCCTGCTGGCCCCCAGCTCCCGGGCCCGCACCGACGACGGCGCGGCGGGTCCCGTGGTCGTCGCCCACCGGGGTGCCAGCGCCTACGCGCCCGAGAACACCCTGGCGGCCGTCGACCGGGCGGCGGGGCTGGGCGTCGACTGGGTGGAGAACGACGTCCAGCGGACCCGGGACGGCGAGCTGGTCGTCCTGCACGACGAGACCCTGAAGCGCACCACCGACGCCGAGGAGGTCTTCCCCGACCGGTCGCCCTGGCGGGTGAGGGACTTCACCGCGGCGGAGGTCGCGCGGCTGGACGCGGGCGCCTGGTTCTCCCCCGGGTACGCCGGCACGCGCGTGCCCACGCTGACGCAGTACCTGCGCCGCGTCGAGCGGAACCACCAGAAGCTGCTCCTGGAGCTGAAGAGCCCCGAGCTGTACCCGGGCGTCGAGGAGCAGACCCTGCGGGTGCTGGACGACGAGGGGTGGCTGGACGACGGGCATCTGGAGGGGCGGCTGGTGGTGCAGAGCTTCAGCGCGGACAGCGTCCGGACCGTGCACGAACTGGAACCCGCCGTGCGGACCGGGTTCCTCGGCGCGCCGCAGGTGCCCGACCTGGCCGGGTACGCCGAGTTCGCCGACCAGATCAACCCCGCGCACGGCTCCCTGTCCCGGCCCTACGTCTCCGCCGTGCACGCCCACCGGGGGCCGCACGGCGACCCGCTGCGGGTCTTCGCCTGGACGGTCGACGACGCGGACACCGCGCGCAAGGTCGCCGGGTACGGGGTGGACGGAGTGATCAGCAACCGGCCCGACGTGGTGCGCGACGCCGTGCGCGAACCGGTGGGCGCCCCCGCCCGCTGACCGGGGCGGTGTCCGGTTCCGGGCGGGAGTGTCGGTGCCGGGCCGTACGGTGGGGCGCATGGAGGTCGAGGAGCAGGACGAGCGAGAGGCCGTGTGGACCGTCGTGGCCACCGGCATCGGTCCGCTGTTGTTGGCCGCGACCCGCGAGGGCCTGGTCAACGTGGTGTTCCACGCCACGGACACGGTGCGCGACCGGGCGCTGGACCAGCTGGTGTCACGGCTGGGCGTCCGCCCCGTCGAGGCGCCCGGTTCTCCCCTGCTCGCCGAGGCGGTGCGGCAGGTCGAGGCGTACTTCGCGGGCCGTCGGCGGGATTTCGACCTGCCGTTGGACTGGTCGCTGATCTCGGGCTTCAACCGCCAGGTCCTGCGGGAGCTGGCGTCCGGTGTCCCCTGCGGCTCGGTCGTCGGGTACGGCGACCTGGCCCGCAGGGTGGGGCAGCCGGGCGCCGCGCAGGCGGTGGGGGCGGCGATGGGGGCCAATCCGCTGCCGGTGGTCGTGCCGTGCCACCGGGTGGTGGAGAGCGGCGGGGGCATGGGCGGTTTCGGGGGCGGGCTGGAGACCAAGCGGAAGCTGCTGGCGTTGGAGGGCGTGCTGCCCGAGCCACTGTTCTGACCGGGCGGAGATCTGACCGTGCCGGTGGCCGGAGTACCTTGCCGTGCGGGGGGACGGGGCGGCGGATCGTACCCGCGCCGGGACCGCGCCCGTGCTCTGCTCAGGCCCGCGTCGGCTCGTGCCGTGCCGGGCCCGGATGGATGGCGGGCGGGTGTCCCCCGGCGGGGCCCGCAGCGGTGCCAGTCATAGGGCCGGGCCTCGACGGCGTTGCCGTCCGGGTCGCTGAGGTGCAGGCGCGCGCCGCCTGGCCCCGAGCCCGTAGGAGTCGCGGGTGATCTCCGACATCCGGCACGGCCTACTCCCGCGGTGGGACGCGAGGGGTGTCGAAGGCGCCCCTCGGCCGGGCCAGGCGCACATGGCTGACGAAAGGGCCCGGGACCTCGGCGGCCGCGGGCCGCGTCCGCGGCCGCACGGCCATGGCGTGCGGCGCCGGATCGGGGATCCTCCCGGCGTTCAGCCGTACGGAGGGGAAGCACACGGCGCCCTCGGTGACTCGGCGGCCCGTAGGGGTTCGAGGCCGATCGCCCGCTCGTAGAAGTCCGCCGCGGCCACGGGGTCGCGCGGCCGGAGGACGACCTGGTCGGGGCGTGTCGTGGAGTCCGTCATGAGGTCCGGACTCGGGTCCGTCTCAGGGTCACGCCAGGGGCGGCTCCGGGTCGGGCCGGGGTTTCCGGCAGGCCGTCCTTCGCAAGGATTCAGGGGGACGGCGAGGGACAGGGGCGAGGTCATGGTGCTGGTGGTGTCGGAACGGGGCGGTACGGATGCCGGGAGCACGCCCCGGCACCCTGCGGCCACCGGGCGGCGGGGCGGGGACCGACGGGGCGGAGGGGATGTCCCGGCGGAGTACGGAAGGGCGGGGAGGGGATCCCCACCGGGCGCGGGAGAGGGATGCGAGGTGGAGGCGGGAGAAGGGGCTCCGGGTGGTGCGGTGGGCGGTGGTGCCCGCTCCGCGGGCGGCCGGGGGCGGCTACGGCTTGCGGCCCCAGGCGGAGATCATCGGGGCCGTCGCCAGGTCCATGGTGCCGGAGGCCACGTTGGCGAGGTGGCGTTCGACGTCCTCGTCCGTGGCCGCCCCGGCGGCGACCAGTTCGTCGCGGACGTGCCGGACGGTGGCGGACTCCAGGGCGGCGCAGGCGTCCGAGGCGACCGGGAAGAAGGCGTCGGCCTCCACGCGGCGCAGTCCGGCCTCGCGCAGCAGCCGGGGCAGTCGGCGGCCGTAGGAGAGGTCGGCGCCGCGCTCGGCGAGCAGATCGCGGAAGCCCTGCCGCAGCCGGTTGGCGAGCCGCTGCTCGGGGCCGTGCTCGTCGGGGCAGGACAGGGGCTGCAGAGCGGGGTCGGCGTCCTCGACGAGGAGGCGTCCACCGGGCCGCAGGGCCTTGATCATCGAGCGGAGGGCGCGGTCCCGGTCCGGCACGTGGACGAGGAGGAGACGGGCGTGCACGAGGTCGAACCCGTCCCCGGGCGGCTCGTCGGCGCCCACGTCGTGCCGGAGCACCTCGACGGGTGGACGGGCGGCCGGGGCAACGCGGGAGGTGTCGATGTCGGTGGCGACGACGCGGCCGGTCGGTCCGACCCTCTTGGCCAGCCAGGACACCACGGAGGTGCCGCCGGCCCCGGCCTCCCAGCAGCGCCAGCCGGGGCCGACTCCGAGTGCCTCCAGGTGCCGGAAGGTGGTGGGGTCGAAGAGCGTGGCGAAGGCGTCGAAGCGCTCCGCCGCCTCGGAGCGGCGGTTGTCGAGGAGGTATCCGTCGGTTCGCGTCATGCGGCGATCATCCCAGTTGCCCGGCTTGCCGGAAGTGGGCGACGCACCGGGCGGCCCGGGGGCGGCGGGGCACGCCCCATGGGGCCGGGCGCGCTCCGCCCGGGGCGGCGGCAGGGGGGCGGCCGGTGGTGCCGAGGGGCCCGGGTACCGCGTGTCTCACCCGTTCCACGCGGGGTGCCGCGGGTCGTCGGCGCGGACCAGGATGTCGGCGCGGGCGGCGGGTTCGGCCTCCCGCTCGTAGCGCGCGAAGGCGGGGAGGGTCCAGTGGTCGGACTCGGGGGTGCGGCGGCGCAGGGCGCCGGGCCCGAGGGTGAGGTGGACACCGAGGTCGAAGGGGAACCAGTGGCGCAGCAGGAACGGCCCGTGCAGCAGCAGGACCCCGCCGGGCGGCAGGGGGACGTAGGGGCTGCGGGTGGCCCGGTCGGTGACGGGGTCCCAGAGATCGGGCAGGACGCGTCCGTCGCCGTCCGGCCCGAGGCGGTCGAAGACCTCCCGCCACAGGGCACCCGTGTCGTACCAGCCGTTGTAGTAGGACTCGACGTCCCGGTGCCCGTACTCCAGACGCAGCGAGGCGGGCCGGAGGAAGCCGTCCGTGCCGACGACGAGGGAGGGGCGGCCGAGGGGGCGCAGCGCCCCGGCGATCCGTTCGGCGAGATCGCCGGGGCGGGCGGCCGGGGCGCCGTCGAGGGCGACGCGGGTCCAGCGGGCGCCGTCGGCAGGCTCCAGGCCGAGCAGACGCTCCGCCAGCAGGCCGCCGAGCCGGTCCCAGGTGATCGCTTCGAGTCGCACGGGCCCATGATGCGCCGGACGTGGCCCGGTCCGCGGGGCGCCCGTCCGGTACCGGCGACGCCCGGCGCCGTGCGCACATCGCCCGGACGGGCGTACCGTGACGAGACGGGCACCTTCGCACACGGGCCACGGAGCGCCACCCGCCAGGGGCTGGTGCTACTCCGGGCGGCGGTCCCGTCCGGTGGCCCTGTCCGGGCCGTCCGGCTCCGCGCCGGAGGCTCGGTGCCGGGTGACCGGCAGCACCGCGCGGGTCCACGCGCGAGCCGGAGCCGCACGGTCCGGAACGCGTCGGCCCGCACCACAACCCCATGCAGCGCACGAGCCGGTCCCCCGACGGCCCCGCGTCCGGCCCCGCACCCGCGAGGCCGCGTCCGCACCGCCCGCTCCGACCGTCCCGCCCGGCCCGTCACCCCGTACGCAAGGAAGACGGCCATGGCCGATCCCCACGGATTTCTGACCACGCCCCGCGAGGAGCGGCCGCGTCGGCCGGTCGGGGAACGGGTCCGGGACTGGAACGAGGTGGGGGTGCCGGGGGCGCCGCTCCCCCTGGCCGAGCGGCAGGCCGACCGCTGTATGGACTGCGGGGTGCCGTTCTGCCACGAGGCTTGCCCGCTCGGCAACCTCATCCCCGAGTGGAACGAGCTGGTCTCCCGCGCGGACTGGCGGGCGGCGAGCGAGCGGCTGCACGCCACGAACAACTTCCCGGAGTTCACGGGCAGGTTGTGCCCCGCGCCGTGCGAGGCGGGCTGTGTGCTGGCGATCAACCGGCCGGCGGTCACCATCGAGGACGTCGAGTGCGCGGTGGCGGACCGTGCCTGGGAGGAGGGCTTCGTCGCGCCGCTGCCGCCCGGGCGGCTCTCCGGGCGGACGGTGGCGGTGATCGGCTCGGGTCCCGCCGGGCTGGCGGCGGCCCAGCAGCTCACCCGGGCCGGGCACACGGTGGCGGTCTACGAGCGGGACGACCGGCCGGGCGGGCTGCTGCGGTACGGCATCCCCGAGTTCAAGCTGGAGAAGTGGCGCCTGGACCGGCGGATCGGGCAGATGAGGGCGGAGGGGACGAGGTTCCGCACCTCGGTCGCGGTCGGCCGGGACATCGACGCCGGCGAACTGCGGGCCCGCTACGACGCGGTGGTGATCACCACCGGGGCGACCGCTTGGCGGGAGGCGGACGTGCCGGGCCGGGAGCTGGCGGGGGTGCACCAGGCGATGGAGTACCTGCCGTCGGCCAACCGGGTGTGCGCGGGCGACCTGGAGGTCTCACCGCTGTCGGCCGCCGGGAGGCACGTCGTCATCGTCGGCGGCGGCGACACCGGCGCGGACTGCCTGGGGACGGCGGTGCGGGAGGGCGCCGCCTCGGTGACCCAGCTCGACATCCGCCCCCGGCCGGGCCCGGCGCGGGACGAGGAGGCCGAGCCCTGGCCGACGTATCCGCGGCTGTACCGGGTGTCGGCGGCGCACGAGGAGGCGCGCGAGCTGCGGTCGGCGCCGGTGTCGGAGGCGGACGCGCGGCTGTTCGCGGCGAGCGCGCTGCGCTTCGTGGGGGACGCGGAGGGCCATGTGCGGTGGCTGCGCCTGACCGGGGTGGACGCGGAGCGGCGGCCGCTGCCGGGGACCGGCCGGACACTGCCCGCCGATCTGGTGCTGCTCGCCCTCGGCTTCTCGGGACCGGACCGGGAGGACGGGCTGATCGGGCGGTTGGGGCTGGCGCTCGACGCCGACGGCACCCTCTCCCGGGACGGGGACTTCGCGACCGGGGTCCCGGGGGTGTTCGCCGCCGGGGACGCCGCGCGGGGGCAGTCGTCGATCGTGTGGGCGGTCGCGGAGGGGCGGTCGGTGGCGGCGGCCGTGGACCGCCTGCTGTCGGGCGGAGAGGGGAGCCTGCCGTCGCCGATCGGTCCCCGTGACCGGCCGATGACCGCGTGACCGGCTCCCGCGGCCGTCCGGCCCCGCCGGGGCAACCGGTGGCCGGGTGCCCAGCGACCGACGCCCGTGGCCTTCCGGTCGGCACCGACGGCCGGGGGACCGATGCCGGGTGAACGGTACCCGTGGCTCACGACCGGCGCCGGTGGCGGCGTACCGGCTCGGGAGCCGTGACCGGCCGGAGCCGTTCCGGCGTCCGTGCCCAGCGCGCCCGCCCAGCGCCCGCCCAGCGCGCGCGGCACCCGGCACCCGGCACCCGGCACCCGGCACCCGGCACCCGGCACCCGGCACCCGGCACCCGAGGATCATGTCCGTGCCCGGCCCGCACTCGCACCACGCCGGACGGCACCGGCTGCCCCGGGCTGCCCCTGGCCGCACCCTCCGTCCCCGGCCGGAGGGACCGGAACACCACCGGAGCGAGGGCCGGACCGGCCGGAGACCGGAGGACAGCGGGACAGCCGGACAGCCCGCACCGGCCGGACCACGACGGCAACCGGCCGCACAGCGGTGGCGCGGGGCCGTCGGCGGCACGGCGGTAGCGCGGCGGCGCCCGACGCGACGGCATGGCGGCGGCACCGCCGGAAAACACGTGTCACCCGCGCGAACGCGGGTGACACATGGGAATTCTCCTGGTCACCACCCTCTGGGTCACGGTGGGCGGAGCGCCACCGGGGTGGGTGGCCGGATCAATGCCAAGCCTTAGCAGCAATCATCAACGGGGTGCAGCATTTTCGTTCCTTCAGGAGAGCAGGAAGTCCGCCTCCCCGGCCTTGGCGCCCTGGATGAAGGCGGTCATCTCGGCGGAGGTGTAGATCAGGGCCGGACCGTCGGGATCGGTGGACTGGCGCACGGCTATCCGGCCGTCGGCGAGCTTCATGGCCTCCAGGCAGTTGCCGCCGTTGCCGCCGCTCCAGGGTTTGTGCCAGCCCTCGCTGCCCAGGTCACGGGCGGGCATCCCGTTGTAGATCCGCTGCCCGAGCCTGAGCGGCCCGGGCTGGGACGTCATACGATCCATTCACAGCTCCTTGCGGAGATCCCGGAGGATCTCCTTCGTGCGATGTGCCGTGGCGGCCTGCGCCGCCATGCGGTCCATGACCTCGAGGTGGGTCGCCACCTCGGCGCGCGCGTCCAGGTAGACGGCGCCGGTCAGGTACTCGCTGTAGACCATGTCCGGAAGCTCCGGCATGGCGAATCGGAACAGCACGAAGGGCCCGTAGGTGCCGGGGTGCGGCCCGTTGGCGAACGGGGCGACCTGCAGCGTGACGTTGGGCAGCTTCGTGGCGTCGAGCAGCTTGTCGATCTGGGCACGCATCACCTCCGGACCGCCGACCCCGCGGTGCAGCGCGGTCTCGTCCATCACGACCCACAGGCGGGGCGCGTCCTGGCGGGTCAGCAACTCCTGGCGCCGCATGCGCAGCGCGACATGGCGTTCGATGTCGTCGGGCCGGGTCTGGCCTATGGCTCCCGAGCGGAGCACCCCCCGCGCGTAGTCCTCGGTCTGGAGCAGCCCGGGGACGAAGTGGGGGTCGTAGGAGCGGATCAGGGAGGCCGCGCCCTCCAGGCTGACGTACATGGAGAACCAGCCCGGCAGGATGTCGTGGTAGCGCTGCCACCACCCGGGCTTGTTGGCGTCCTCGGCGAGCTGGACGAAGACCTCGGCCTCGTCGTCCGGGATGCCGTAGGCCTTCAGGAGCAGCTGGAGGTACGGGATCTTGAGGGCGACCTCGGCGGTCTCCATGCGGCGGACGGTGGCCGGGGCGACGCGCAGGACGCGGGCCGCCTCCTCGCGCTTGAGTCCGGCGCGTTCGCGCAGGTCCAGCAGTCGACGGCCGAGGACGACCTGGCCGACCGTCGGCGCGGACCGGGGCTCGCTCACCCTTCCACCTCCTGAAACCACTGCTGCGAACGGGCCCGGTGGTCCGGACCGGCCCGGACCCGTCTGGACAGCCCGGCGGCGCCATTCGAAGATCCGTTCGAAGGTCCGGGGCGGACCTTCGGAGATCTGAAGTGGCGCCGCTCGACGTGCTGTTGCGAGCAGTGTGCCACGACCGCTCAGACCGTCACACAGCACTCTGCATTTTTCAGAGTGACACTTGCCAAGTGTTCCCGGCGGGGCGATAGTGGCAAGCGTGATTCCGTCCGCGCCCTTAGGAACTGATGCCATCGTGAACCGTCCGGTTCTCGGTGCCGCCACGGGAGCCGGCCCGTTGGGGGCCGTCGCCGCCCAGCGCCGTTTCCGTTTCGAGCTGGCCGCGCATCCGGGCTCTCCCGCGCAGGCCAGACGCCTGACCCGGGACCGGCTGACCGGCTGGGCGGTGGGCGAGGACACCCGCGACACGGCGGCCCTGGTGGTCTCCGAACTCGTCACCAACGCGATCGTGCACACCGCGAGCGCGCACATCGTCTGCGAGCTGCACGACGACGACGATCTGGTCCGCATAGCCGTGCGCGACGAGGGCTGCGCCCCTGGCCAGCCCCAGCCCTCGGCCGACCGGCAGCCCGAGGACGAGCACGGCCGGGGACTGCTGCTGGTCGACGCGCTGTGCGAGGCGTGGGGCGCCCATGAGCACGGCCCCGGCCTGCTCGTCTGGGCCGAGCTGACACGCGGGACGGACACCTCCCGGGAGCCCCGCGACGACCTGGGCTGGGGCGCCCGTCCGAAGCCGGTGCCGCCGCGCGGCGGCGGGGGGACCGAGGCCGAACCGGGCTTCGGAGCACGACAGCAGATCCACGGGGGAACGGGGACCGCATGGCTATGAGGGCCGCGACCGGCATCCGGCCGCTCGGCATGGACACGCTGGTACGGCTCCGGCGCGAACTGCGCGCTCCGGCGCTGCCCCGGCGTCTGCCCGTGCCGGACGGCATGACGGCGCCGCTGGGCTGCGACGCGGTGGCGGTGCCCGCGCGGCTGGGCCCGCTGGTGATGCCCCGGCTGCCGCGCGTGGGCTGTGTCTACGCCGACGAGGCGCACTGGTGGTGGATCGTCCCGTCCGACTCCGACTACGCCCTGGAGTGGCCCGCCCCCGCGTGCTACGCCACCGGCGCGGTCCTGCCGGACTCCCCCGTCCTCCCCGGTCTCATCCACCGCCCGGACGGCACCGTGCCGTACACGCCGCCGATACCTCTCTACCTGGCGCTGTGCCGGCTGACGGACACGAAGCCCACCTGGTCGCGGACGGTCAGCGCGTAGCGGTGGCCGACGGCCCCGCGGTACGGCAGCGGCGCAGTGGCGGCAGGGGGGCGGTCCCGGCTCCGGGACCCGGTTTCACCGTCACGGGGTGAACGGCTCCCCGGCGCCGTCCAGGACCACCGCGCGGCGACCTCCAGGGCCGTCCACAGGGCCACCTGTCACGGCACCGCCTCGCGGGCCGGGCAACGGCCACGGCCACCACACCCGGCGGCGCCTTCACGGCACGCACGCCGCCACTGCCGTACCACCGCACCGCCGCACCACCACGGCACCCTCCGCGCGATGAAGGCCGGTGGCCCGCGCGCGGTACGGCGTCCCGGGACCGCCGCGAGCGTGGTGCCGCGTGCCCGGTGCGGGCGAGGGTGCCGTTCCGGGAGCGCCGGGAGTCATCGCGGACGGCGCGGACTCCTGTCCGGGCGCCCGCTCATTCCTCGTCCTTCGTCGGCAGTCCCGCCGCCCCGGCCGCCGTGCGCAGCACGTCCCGCAGCATCGCGGGGGTGAGCCGGCCGGTGAACGTGTTGCGCTGGCTGACGTGGAAGCAGCCGAAGACCCGGAGCGGCTCGCCGCCGGGCGCGTCCAGGACGGCCTGGGCCCCATGGGAGAAGACGGGACGGGGGCGGGGCACCGTCCAGCCCGCAGCGGCGAAGGCGGGCAGCGCGGCCTGCCAGCCGAAGGCCCCGAGGACGACCGCCGCGCGCACCGTGGGCCGCAGCAGGTCCAGCTCGCGCACCAGCCAGGGGCGGCAGGTGTCGCGCTCCCCGGGAGTGGGCTTGTTGGCGGGCGGCGCGCAGTGCACCGGTGAGGTGAGCCGCACCCCGCGCAGTTCGAGGCCGTCGTCGGCGGAGACGGCGGTGGGCCGGGAGGCGAGGCCCACGTCGTAGAGCGCCCGGTACAGCACGTCGCCGGAGCGGTCGCCGGTGAACATCCGTCCGGTGCGGTTGGCGCCGTGGGCGGCCGGGGCGAGGCCGACGATCAGCAGGCGGGCGTCGGGCGGGCCGAAGCCCGGCACCGGGCGGCCCCAGTACGTCCAGTCGGCGAAGGCGGCGCGCTTGGTGCGGGCCACCTCCTCGCGCCAGGCGACCAGCCGGGGGCAGGCCCGGCAGCCCGTGATCCGCCGGTCGAGGTCGGCGAGGCCGCTGCTGTTCATGGCTCCACGGTAGGACCGCCGGGCGGGTCGCCGCTCCGGGACCGCGTGGGGACCGCGTCGGGGCGGCGTCGGGGCGGCGGGGCGCCCCCGGATATCCGCTCCCCCGTGCGCGGGGGTGGCGGCTAAGGTCGGGGCATGGCTTCCGAGCGTGACGAGGACGGCGACGGCGCGGCGCGGACCCCGCGCGATCTCACGGACCGGGCGACCGGCACGGCTCCGCTGACCGGCGCGGACGACCCGGTGGAGGGTGCGGACGGCCCGGCGGGCGGCGCGGACGCGACGGCCCGTGCGGCGGCCGCCGCCGACGCGGCCGGGCCGCGGACCGGCGAGAGCGTCCGGGTCGACAGCTGGATCTGGGCGGTCCGGCTGATCAAGACCCGCTCACTCGGCGCGTCCGCCTGCCGGGGCGGCCATGTCCGGGTCAACGGCGAGCGGGTGAAGCCCGCCTACGCGGTGCGCGTGGGTGACGAGGTCCGCCTGCGGCACGAGGGCCGGGAGCGGGTGGTGGTCGTGAAGCGGCTGATCCGCAAGCGGGTCGGCGCCCCCGTGGCCGTCCAGTGCTACGTCGACAACTCCCCGCCGCCCCCGCCCCGCGAGGCCGTCGCCCCGGCCGGTGTCCGCGACCGCGGCACGGGCCGTCCGACCAAGCGCGACCGCCGCGAGCTGGAACGCCTGCGCGCGCTGGAGAGCCAGGGCCGCCGGGCCGGGCACTGAGCCCACCGGCGGTCCCCTCTCCCGCCCCGGGCCGCCCCGCCGGTCCGCCTCCGCCGGGCGGAGGCGGACCCGGGGGCGTGGCGGGCGCCGGGGAACGCCGTCCCGCGGGCACCCGCCGACGCCCGTGCCGTCCCGTTCCGCCCGCAGTAGCGTGGCATCAGGAGTGATGGTTCCCGATGCGTACGGGCAGTGAACCGGCGACCGCGCGCAGCGCCCTGCGGGCGCGGTTCTGACTGAGCCTGTGGGGGCTGGTCTGGGCGGTCTTCGGGACGGCGGTCTTCGCGCTGACCGGGCGGCCCGGCTGGGCCCTGGCCTGCGGGGTGCTGTGGCTCGTCGCCACCGTCGACATGACCGTGATCCTGCGCCACATCCGCCAGGGACCCCACTACCAGCCCGGCCCCGACGTTCCTCCGTACCGGCCGCCCGCCGTGCCCCCGGACCGGTCGCGGGGCGCTCCCCCGCACCGCCCGCCGGGCGCCCCCTCGGAGCCGCCCCCGGAGGGACCGTCCGACGGGGACCGGGACCGGCACGGATGACCCACCGGAGCCGAGCCGAGCCGAGCCGACCGCCCGCAGCACCGGCACCGGCACCGGCACCGGCACTGGCACGAGAGGGGCACGACACCGGCCGCTCCCCCGCGCTCCGCCTCTCACCGCTCCCCCGGCGCCCGGCCCGCACCCCGCGTCCGACGGCACCGCGCCCGGCACCCGCGCCCGCCGAACCGCTCCTGGACCCACCGCGCCGGTCCCGCGACGCACCGGCCACGACCGGGCCGGTCACCCGGGCCGGTCACCCGGGCCCGTCGGCCCACCGCCCGGGGACCCGCCCGGGATCAGTCCTCGAAGCGCGCCCGCTCCAGGTACTCCGGGTTCGGGTCCAGCGCCGCCGCCAGCCGGAAGTGGCGCCGGGCCAGATCGGGGCAGCTCCGGCGCTCATAGGTGCGGGCGAGGGCGAAGTGCGCGAACGCGTTGTCCGGCTCGCGCTCCAGGACGATGGTGAACTCCAGCTCGGCCGCCCTGAGCTGCGCCGCGAGGAAGAAGGCCCGCGCCCGCAGCAGCCGGGCCGCGGTGTTCTCCGGGTGCGCGGCGATGACGGCGTCCAGGAGCTTCACCGCGCCCCGGGGGTCGCGTGCGGCGAGGAGTTGCTCGGCGGCCCGGAAGTCGATGACGTCGGTCTCCGGAGTGCGTCCGGTCGGGCCACTGGTCTCGGGCACGGCACTGTCCTTCCTTCGGTGGAGACGGTCAACAACCCCCGCGGGGGCCGCAGTTCCCGGGCGTTCCGGTCACCCGGCCCCGGGGCCCGCGTCACGATCGGGGCCTGCGTCACGATCGGGGTCCGCGTCGCGGTCCGGGTCGGGGTCCGCCGCCCGCGCCCTGCGGACCAGCTCCGCCCAGACCTCCCGCACCCGGCGCCGCAGGTCCTCCAGCGGCACGTCGTTGTCGATGACGATGTCCGCGACGGCCCGGCGCTGCTCGCGGGTCGCCTGGGCGGCCATGCGCGCGCGGGCGTCCCCGGGTGTCATGCCGCGAAGCCGCACCAGCCGGTCGAGCTGGGTGGCGGGGTCGACGTCGACCACGATCACCAGGTCGTACCGGGGAGCGAGGCCGTTCTCGGTGAGCAGGGGGACGTCGTGGACGACGACGGCGTCCTGGTCGGCGGCCTCCTCCAGCGCGCGGGAGCGGGCGCCGACCAGGGGGTGCACGATCGCGTTCAGCGCGGCCAGCTTCTCGGGGTCGGCGAAGACGACGGCGCCCAGGGCGGGCCGGTCCAGGCTTCCGTCGGGGGCGAGCACCTCCGGGCCGAAGGCCGCCGCGACCGCGGCGAGGCCCGGCGTCCCCGGGGCGACGACCTCCCGCGCGATGCGGTCCGCGTCGACCAGTACGGCCCCGCAGTCGACGAGGAGCCGGGACACCTCGCTCTTGCCGGCACCGATACCGCCGGTCAGACCCACGGACAGCATGGCAGCGCCTCCACCCCTCACCACCCCGCGCCGGCGGGGACACTCGTACCGGCCGCGGACCGCGGCGGACGCGCCGCCGCCGGTCCGGCCGGTGGCCGGGACCCGGGCGCGGTCCGCCAGCAGCCTAGCGGATCAGCCCTCGCCCTCCCGTTCGGCCAGGAAGCGCTCGAACTCCCGGCCGATCTCGTCCGCCGACGGGATCTCGACGGGCTCGGCGAGCATGTTGCCGCGGGTCTCGGCGCCGGCGGCGGCGTCGTACTGGTGCTCCAGGCCCTGGACCAGCGCGGTCAGCTCCTCGTCGCCCTCCCGGACCTGCCGGTCGATCTCGGTCTGGGTGCGGTGGGCATCGGTGCGCAGCGAGTGGGCGACGCCGGGCAGCACCAGGCCGGTGGCGGCGGTGATGGCCTCCAGGACCGTCAGCGCCGCGTCCGGGTAGGCGGAGCGGGCGATGTAGTGCGGGACGTGCGCGGCGACCCCGAGGACCTCGTGTCCGGCCTGCGCCAGCCGGTACTCGATCAGCCCCTCGGCGCTGCCCGGGACCTGGGCCTCGTCGAAGGGGCTGCGGTGGCCCGGGATGAGGTCGGTCCGGTTGCCGTGCGGGGTGATGCCGACGGGGCGGGTGTGCGGGACGCCCATGGGGATGCCGTGGAAGTTCACCGAGAGGCGCACGCCGAGCCGCTCGACGATCTGGCCG
Organism: Streptomyces sp. NPDC107521; assembly: GCF_055598485.1. Taxonomy (NCBI): domain Bacteria; kingdom Bacillati; phylum Actinomycetota; class Actinomycetes; order Kitasatosporales; family Streptomycetaceae; genus Streptomyces; species Streptomyces sp. NPDC107521. Next base: position 575,388 of record NZ_JBVKAT010000001.1, on the reverse strand, counting down.
ACGGCGGCGGCGAAGCGCTCCCACTCGACGTCCGGTTCGGGGCCGGACAGCAGCAGGAAGGGCGCACCGGTGGCGTCCTGGACGAGCCGCACCTCGATGGCGGGCTCCTCGTAGTCGGTCCAGGCGTCCTTCTGGAAGGTGAGCAGCGGGCGGCGGGCCCGGTAGTCGACGAGCCGGTCGTGGTCGAACCGGGCGACGACCTGGTGGGGCAGCGTGTCGAGCAGCCGGTCGACGATCTGGTCGCCGGTCTCGCCGGCGTCGATGTAGCCGTCGAAGTGGTAGAGCATGACGAGTCCGGCGGACTCCTGGGCGAGGGCCACGTCGACGACGGCCAGGCCCTTCGGCTCCCATGCGTACAAACCCTGCGGATCAAGCACAGTGACCGCTCCCCTCCTCGTGTTCGCTACCCACAACACGGGTACCGGTTCCGGCATTCCCGTCCGTTCCCATGATCATGTCCGGGCCGCCGCTCCGGGAACGCCGGAGGGCCCGCATCCCGGGTGGGGATGCGGGCCCTCCGTCATGAGCTGTCGCTCGGGGCGGAACCCCTGCTCAGCGCGTGATCAGCTCTGGCCGCCGGCCAGCTTCTCGCGCAGCGCGGCCAGCGCCTCGTCCGACGCCAGGGCGCCGGAGTTGTCGCCGCCCTCGGAGGAGTACGAACCGCCGCCGGAAGCGGCCGGAGCGGCGTCCTCGCCACCCTCGGCAGCCGCCTGGGCGTCCGCCTCGCGGGACTTGATGACCTGCGCCTGGTGCTGCTCGAAGCGCTGCTGCGCCTCGGCGTACTGGCGCTCCCACTCCTCGCGCTGCTTCTCGTAGCCCTCGAGCCAGTCGTTGGTCTCGGGGTCGAAGCCCTCGGGGTAGATGTAGTTGCCCTGGTCGTCGTAGGACGCGGCCATGCCGTACAGGGTCGGGTCGAACTCGACCGCCGACGGGTCGGCACCGAAGGACTCGTTGGCCTGCTTGAGGGACAGCGAGATCCGGCGGCGCTCCAGGTCGATGTCGATGACCTTGACGAAGATCTCGTCGTTGACCTGGACGACCTGCTCGGGGATCTCCACGTGGCGCTCGGCCAGCTCGGAGATGTGCACCAGACCCTCGATGCCCTCGTCCACACGGACGAACGCGCCGAACGGAACCAGCTTCGTGACCTTGCCGGGGACGACCTGGCCGATCTGGTGGGTGCGGGCGAACTGCTGCCACGGGTCTTCCTGGGTCGCCTTCAGCGACAGGGAGACGCGCTCGCGGTCCATGTCGACGTCCAGGACCTCGACCGTGACCTCCTGGCCGACCTCGACGACCTCGGAGGGGTGGTCGATGTGCTTCCAGGACAGCTCGGAGACGTGGACCAGACCGTCGACGCCACCCAGGTCCACGAAGGCACCGAAGTTGACGATCGAGGAGACCACGCCGGAGCGGACCTGACCCTTCTGGAGGGTCGTGAGGAAGGTCTGGCGGACCTCGGACTGGGTCTGCTCCAGCCAGGCACGGCGGGACAGGACCACATTGTTGCGGTTCTTGTCCAGCTCGATGATCTTCGCCTCGAGCTCCTTGCCCACGTAGGGCTGGAGGTCGCGGACGCGGCGCATCTCGACCAGGGAGGCCGGGAGGAAGCCGCGGAGGCCGATGTCGAGGATGAGACCACCCTTGACGACCTCGATGACGGTACCGGTGACGATGCCGTCCTCTTCCTTGATCTTCTCGATGGTGCCCCAGGCTCGCTCGTACTGGGCGCGCTTCTTCGAGAGGATCAGGCGGCCTTCCTTGTCCTCCTTCTGGAGGACCAGGGCCTCGATCTCGTCACCGACGGCGACGACCTCGTTGGGGTCGACGTCGTGCTTGATCGAGAGCTCGCGGCTCGGGATGACACCTTCGGTCTTGTAACCGATGTCGAGCAGGACCTCGTCCCGGTCGACCTTCACGATGACGCCGTCGACGATGTCGCCGTCGTTGAAGTACTTGATCGTCTCGTCGATCGCGGCGAGGAAGGCTTCCTCGTTACCGATGTCGTTGACCGCTACCTGCGGGGTGGTGGCGGTGGTCTCGGTGCTGCTCGTCATGTGGGAAAGGGCTCCGGTACGGACATTGAAGTCGTAGGCACTGCTTGCGCCGGGAGCCGGTTTCGCTCTGAAGAAGCCGGACAGCCAAGGAAGCGTCAGCCGAAACCGCCGGCGACGCCTCGACAACCGAGGGGACATACAACAGATGCGAGCGCGACCTGCTACGTCTGAGGTGCGCAGGCCCGCAGCGCAACTTGTAGCATACGGGGGCAGCCGGGCAGGGTCAATGCGCGAAGCCGCACACGCGGGGCGGTTCGCCGCATACCCGGCACGAAAACGTCCCCCGGAGCCGCCGCGACACCTCCGCGCACCGCGCGCGCCGGTCCGCGGCCCCCGGGGACGGACCACGGAAGTGCCCGCAGATTAGTACGAGGGAGCCGGTCATCCAAGAGCCCGTCATGTCCGACGAACCGGAGGCCACCCGGCGTGCCGCCGGGGTCACGGAGAGCGCCCGCGCCAACCGCGGCTGGTGGGACCGCAACGCGGACGAGTACCAGAACGAGCACGGCACCTTCCTCGGCGACGACCGCTTCGTGTGGTGCCCCGAGGGACTGGACGAGGTGGAGGCCGAACTCCTCGGCCCGGCGGAGGAGTTGAAGGGGCGGGACATCCTGGAGATCGGCGCCGGGGCGGGCCAGTGCTCACGCTGGCTGGCCGCCCGGGGCGCCCGTCCGGTGGCCCTGGACCTCTCCCACCGCCAGCTCCAGCACTCCCTGCGCATCGGCGGTGACTTCCCGCTGGTCTGCGCCGACGCCGCGGTGCTGCCCTTCGCCGACGCCTCCTTCGACCTGGCCTGCTCGGCGTACGGGGCGCTGCCCTTCGTGGCCGACCCCCGGCTGGTGCTGCGGGAGGTGCGCCGGGTGCTGCGGCCCGGGGGCCGGTTCGTGTTCTCGGTGACCCACCCGCTGCGCTGGGCGTTCCCGGACGAGCCCGGCCCCGAGGGGCTGTCGGTGGCCTCCTCCTACTTCGACCGCACCCCCTACGTCGAGCAGGACGGGACGGGCAGCGCGGTCTACGTCGAGCACCACCGCACGCTGGGCGACCGGGTCCGGGACGTGGTGGCGTCCGGGTTCCGGCTGGTGGACCTGGTGGAGCCGGAGTGGCCGGACTGGAACACCTCCGAGTGGGGCGGCTGGTCGCCGCTGCGCGGGGGGCTGATCCCGGGGACGGCGATCTTCGTGTGCGAGCGCGTCTGAGCGGCGGTGACCGCGCCCGGCCGGGTCGACGACACTGGGTCCGTGATCCGTGACGACGCCCTGAGCTCCCTGCCCGTCCGCGCTGCCCTGCCCGCCCTGCGCGAGGCCCTGTCGGGGCACGGCTGCGCGGTGCTGGTGGCGCCGCCGGGCACCGGCAAGACGACGCTGGTGCCGCTGGCGCTCGCGGGGCTGCTGGACGGGGGGCCGGCGCGGCGGGTGGTCGTCGCCGAGCCCCGGCGGATCGCGGCGCGGGCGGCGTCCCGGCGGATGGCGTGGCTGCTGGGCGAGCGGCCCGGCGGGCTCGTCGGCCACACGGTCCGCGGCGAGCGGGTGACCGGGCGGAACACCCGGGTGGAGGTCGTCACCACGGGCGTGCTGCTCCAGCGGCTCCAGCGGGACCAGGAGCTGGCGGGCACCGACGTGGTGGTGCTGGACGAGTGCCACGAGCGCCATCTGGACGCGGACACCGCGGCGGCGTTCCTCTGGGACGTGCGGCAGGCCCTGCGGCCCGGGCTGCACCTGGTGGCGGCGTCGGCGACGACGGACGCGGAGGGCTGGTCGGAGCTGCTGGGCGGGGCTCCGGTGGTAACGGCGCCGGGCGTGTCGTATCCGGTGGAGGTGGTGTGGGCGCCGCCGGTCCGGCCGGTGCGCCCGCCGCACGGGACGCGGGTGGACCCGGCGCTGCTCGCGCACGTGGCCGCGGTGGTGCGGCGGGCGCTGGCCGAGCGGGACGGGGACGTGCTGTGCTTCCTGCCCGGTGTCGGGGAGATCGCCCGGGTCGCCGGGCTGCTCGGGGAGGCCGGTCCGGAGGTGCTCCAGGTGCACGGGCGGGCGCCCGCGGCGGTGCAGGACGCGGTGCTCGCGCCCGGGACGCGGCGCCGGGTGGTGCTGGCGACGTCGGTGGCCGAGTCGTCGCTGACGGTGCCGGGGGTGCGGGTGGTGGTGGACGCGGGACTGGCGCGCGAGCCCCGGGTGGACCACGCGCGGGGGCTGAGCGCGCTGACGACGGTGCGCGCCTCGCGGGCGTCGGCCCGGCAGCGGGCCGGCCGGGCGGGGCGGGAGGCGCCGGGGGCGGTGTACCGCTGCTGGGCGGAGGCGGAGGACGCGCGGCTGCCGGGGTTCCCCGCGCCCGAGATCAAGGTGGCCGATCTGACGGCCTTCGCGCTCCAGGCGGCCTGCTGGGGCGACCCGGACGCGTCGGGGCTGGCGCTGCTGGACGCGCCGCCGGGCGGGGCGATGGCGGCGGCGCGGGCGGTCCTGGCGGCCGTCGGCGCGGTCGACCGGGCGGGCCGCGCCACGGAGCGGGGCGCGCGCATGGCGCGTCTGGGGGTGCACCCCCGGCTGGGCCGGGCGCTGCTGGACGCGGGCGGCGGGGACGCGGGGGACGCCGTCGCGGAGGTGGTGGCGCTGCTCAGCGAGGAGGCCCCGCGCGAGTACGGGGACGATCTGGTGACCGCGCTGCGCACCGCCCGGCGCGGCGGCGACGCGTACGGGGCGCGCTGGCGCCGGGAGGCACGGCGGCTGCGCGGCGCAGCGGCGGACGACGGTCACGGGGGCGCGGGCGGACGCGGGGGCGGGGACCGGGGCGCGACGGCGGACCACGGGCACGGCGGCCCGGACGGGCGCGGACCGACGGACGGCGGGCGCGGGACCGACGGCACTCGCGGCACGGCGGCCGACGGCCCGCGCGCAGGCGCGGGCGGTTCCCGAGCCCCGGGGCGGCGTGAGACGGCGGACCGCGTCCGCCGGGGCACCGGCGGCCCCGGGGCGGCGGACCGGGCAGGTGCGGCCGGCGGCGGGGGCGGGACGGCGCACCGCTCCGAGGAGGCGCTGGTCGGCCGGGTGGCCGCGCTGGCGTACCCGGAGCGGGTGGCGAGGCTGGACGGAGGGTCGTACCTCATGGTCTCCGGCACCCGCGCGGAGCTGCCGGAGGGATCGGCACTGCGCGGGGCGCCGTGGATCGCGGTGGCGGTGGCCGACCGGCCCGTCGGGCGGGGGCACGCGCGGGTGCGGCTCGCGGCGGCGGTCGACGAGGCGGCGGCCGTACGGGCGGCTGCGGCACTGCGGGAGACGCGGGACGAGGTGCGCTGGGCCGACGGCGACGTCGTGGCCCGGCGGGTGGAGCGGCTGGGCGCCGTCGAGCTGGCGGTGCGGCCGCTGCGGGACGCCGCCCCGGACCTCGTGCGGGAGGCGTTGCTGGAGGGGCTGCGCCGGGAGGGGCTGGAGCCGTTGCGCTGGTCGGCCGGGGCGCGATCGCTGCGTCTGCGGCTGGCCTTCCTGCGGCTGCGGCTCGGCGGGCCCTGGCCGGACGTCACCGACGAGGCGCTGCTGGCGCGCGCGGACGAGTGGCTGGAGCCCGAGCTGGGCCGGGCGCGGCGGCGGGCGGACCTGGCGCGGATCGACGCCGGGCAGGCGCTGGCGCGGCTGCTTCCCTGGGCCTCCGGGGAGGCGGGGCGGCTGGACGAGCTGGCCCCCGAACGGATCACGGTGCCCAGCGGCTCCCGCGTCCGGATCGACTACGCCGACCCGGAGCGGCCGGTGCTCGCGGTCAAGCTCCAGGAGATGTTCGGGCTGGACCGCTCGCCCGAGGTGGCGGGCGTGCCGCTGCTGGTGCACCTGCTGTCCCCCGCCGGGCGGCCCGCCGCCGTCACCGCCGACCTGGCCTCCTTCTGGCGGGACGGCTACCGGGGCGTGCGGGCGGAGCTGCGGGGCCGGTATCCCCGGCATCCGTGGCCCGAGGACCCCGCCACGGCCGAGCCGACGCGCCACACCACCGCGCGGCTCGGACGGTGACGGACGGGGGCTACTTCCCGGCGCCGGGCGAGGGCGAACCGCTGGACGGGGTGCCGGACGCCGACGCGGACGCGGATCCGGACGGGGAGGCGGACGCGGACGGGGAGGCGGCGGGCGCCGTGGCGGAGGGGCTCGGCGAGGTCCCGGCCGAAGGCTCCCCGGACGGCGTGGACGGCCCCGGGGACGGTTCGGCCTCCTCGGCGGGGGTCACGGTGAGCCCGATGTTGAGCGTGGCGCCGCCCGGGGCGGTCAGCCGCAGCACGTACGCGCCGGGGGCCTCGTCCGCGTGCAGCCGGGGCAGCGTCAGCAGGCCCTTGGCGTCGGTGAGCCGGGTGACGGTGCGGACGGGCTCGCCGTCGGCCCCCTCGAAGTAGGGACCCTGGTCGTTCTCGGCCGGATCGGTCGCCGACCGCACCAGGGTGGCGGTGACGGCGACCCCGCTCGCGGCGGCGCCCTTGAGCGTGGCCCTCAGCCCGATCGGGTCCGCGAAGGTGCCGCCGGCCTCGCAGACCGGGGCGGTGCCGTCGCCGGTGCGGGCGAGCGCGTCGGCGACGCGCTCGGTGACGGTCGCCCGGTAGCCGAGACCGGGGACGGCGCGGCCGACGACGGTGGCACGGACGGTGAACGTGCCGGTCCGCTCGCCCGCGACCAGGGCGGGGGCGGTGGCCACGCCGGAGCGGTCGGTGACGGCGGTGGCGACGCGCTCCCCGCCGGTGAAGACGGTGTCGGTGTCGCCCTGGACGGTGAAGCGGACCCGGACCTTGGCGACGCCCCTGCCCTCGTCGGTCTCGGCGCGGGCGGCGGCCCGCTCGGCGAAGGTCTCCCCGGCGGTCGCGGTGAGCGGCCCGGTGCCGGTCTTCTCCAGGTGGTCCACCGTGTCGGTGGGCGTCGGCTTCGTGCCGGGCGGGGGCGGGGTCGGCGCGGGCGGCTTGGGCTCGGCGGGCTTGCCCGGGTCGGTCGGCTTCGTCGGCTCGGTGGGCTTCGTCGGCTCGGTGGGCTCGGTGGGCGTGCCGGTGCCCGTGCCGGGCGAGGGCGTGCCGGGACCGGTGGGGCCGCCGGGCGGGGTCGACGGCGGGATCACCGGGGACGGGTCGTCGCTGCGGCCCACGGGCAGCGTGCCGGTGCCGTCCGGGACCGGGTGGCTGCCCCTGCGGTAGTAGTCCAGCCAGGACAGGACGGTGTGCAGGTAGTCCTGCGAGTTGTTGTAGCTGAGGATCGCGCGCTTGAGGTCGGCCGGAACGGCGAGGTCCCAGCCGTTGCGGCAGAGGTAGCCGCCGGCCGAGAGGGCCGCGTCGTAGACGTTGTTCGGGTCCGCGCGTCCGTCGCCGTTGCCGTCGCGGCCCGCCCACGCCCAGGTGGACGGGATGAACTGCATGGGGCCGACGGCGTTGTCGTAGGCGCTGTTGCCGTCGTACAGGCCGTTGTCGGTGTCCTTGATGAGCGCGAAGCCGTTGCCGTCGAGCTGGGGGCCGATGATGGGGCTGGTGGTGGTGCCGTCGGCGCCGACGCGTCCGCCCCGGGCGTGGCCCGACTCCACCTTGCCGATGGCGGCCAGGAGTTGCCAGGGCAGGTTGCAGCCGGGCTTGGTGCGGCGCAGCTCGGCCTCGGCCCTGCGGTAGGCGTCGAGGACGGTGGCGGGGATGCCCTCCTCGGCCGGGCCCTGGACGACGGGGGTGCCGCCGATGGTGGGGGACGGCGCGGGACTCGGGCTGTTCAGCGGCGGAAGGTCGGTGTGATAGGGCGAGTTGCCGGTGGCGCTCTGGTCGGCGGGGAGCGCGTCGGGCGCGGTGGCGCTGTCCGACGAGGTCCGTCTGCCCTGGGCGTCGACCGTCACGTCGGGAGCCTGGGAGGCGGACAGGGCCGCGACGGCGAGTGCCGCCACGGTGGTGGTGACCGCCGCCTTGCGGAGTCTCCTGTCGAAGTGCGCCGCCATAGAGTGAACCCCTCCCCTGAACGCTCGTGCGCGTCGTCGTCCGTCCGTGCCCGTCGTCTTCAGCTGTCGTGCCCACCCGGTCGGGGCGGTACGCCGGCCATCGCCCCGCGGTGACGGACGAGCGCTCGGGGGACGCACCGAAACCCTCCCCGGGCGTTGATCGTCTGTTCGACCGGTACGGTGCCGCTGGCGACCCTACGGCACCTTGCTGTGAGCGGGCACCGGCACCCGCCCGATTTTCACCGATTGACCACGCGAGGAGCTCCGTTGCCGTTCACCGCAAGCCATGCCGCCGCCGTCCTGCCCGCCGTGCGCGGGGACGGGACCGGGCGGGGACGGCTGGTGCCGTCGGTCCTCGTGGCGGGTTCGTTCGCGCCCGACATGACCTACTACGCAGCGAGTCTCGTCCCCGGGGCGATGGAGTTCGGGCGGGTCACGCACTCCTTCCCGGGCGTCTTCACCCTGGACGTGCTCGTCGCCTGGACGCTGGTGGGGCTGTGGCTGACGGTGCGTGAGCCGCTGGTGGCCCTGCTTCCGGCGGGCCGGCAGGGGCGGCCGGCCGCGCTGCTGCGCTGCGGGGCGCCCCGCGCGCGGACCCGGCCGTCCCTGGTGGCCCGGTGGTACGCCTCGGCGGTGCTCGGCGCGCTCACCCATGTGGTGTGGGACGCCTTCACACATCACAGCCGGTGGGGGGCGCGGGTGTTCCCCGTCCTGGAGCGGGACTTCGCGGGATCGCCGCTCTACTGGTACCTCCAGTACGGCGGTTCGGCGGTGGCGGCGGTGGTGATCGCGCTGTTCCTGGTCCGGGCGCTGCGGGGGATGCCGGACGTCCCCCGGCCGGCCGTGCCGTCGCTGTCGGCGCGGGACCGGTGGTGGGCCCTGGCCCTGTTCGGCGGCTGCGCGGCGACCGGGGCGGTGGTGCGGGCGGTGCGGTGGTGGGCGTACTGGGGAGCGGTCGCGAAGCCGTGGGAGCTGATCCCGACGGTGTGCTTCGGGGCCGGGGCGGGACTGTTGCTCGCCCTGCCGCTGTACGCCGTGGCGGTTCGGACACGGCGCCCGGTCCGGGCACCCGGCGGCACGGCGGGCCCGGACACCGGAGCGGACGGCGGTGCGGGAGCGGGCGCGGGCCCGGGCGGGAAGGCGGACGGCACCGTGGGAGCGGGCCCGGACACGGGCGCGGGTACGGACACGGGCGCCTCGCGGGGGTGGCGGGTGACCCGCTGAGGGGCGCCGGGACCCGTGGCGGCCCCGGGTTCCGTCGTCGGCCCCCTCGTCCGGCCCGAGGCCGGGTCGTACCGCGTCCGGCGCGTGGCCTCCCGCGGTGGCGGTGGCGCGAACCGGATGCGGAATGCCGCCGCCCGGCCCACCCCCACGGAGGCGTGCCGGACCCCGGCGCCTCGCGGCACCTTCCGGAGGGAAATCCAGGCCGTGTGTCGAAAGTGGATCATGCGCATGGGGTGTCGGCATGTCGCTGAGCCACATCGTCCTCTCGTCTGGTCGTTCGATCGAGCTCACCGAGCTGCGGATGTCTTCGACCTATGAGGGGATGTTGGAGGGCTACCCGTGCAAGCGCGTCAACGACATGAAAGTCAGCGGCCGCCGGCGGGAGGCCGAACGCGCGTTCTCCTTCGCGCCGGTCCATCTCGTTCCGCCCTCCCACGAGTACCCGGACCAGACCGCCGGCGCCTTCGGTCCTGTTGAGGTGCCGCCTTCCGTGGCTTGCATCGGCGTCTTCCGCTCGACGGCGGTCGCTCCTGTGCTCGACCCCGTGCTGCACCGCTCCGCTCTCACCGTGGTCCGGTTCCAGCCCTTCCCGGATGTCCCGTCAGGCGAGGATGCCGATCTTGCGCTTCGCAGCATTCGCTGGGAGGAACTGGCCCAGGACTACGAGCTCTAGCGACGTCTGCCAATCACAGCCACTCGTTGACGGCCGCTACGAGGACAGTCGCCTCATGGCGAACCGCGAGCTTGCCGTGGCGGGTGGCCACCCCCGGTGACGCTTGAGGCGGGTTGATCCCGCACTCGACCGCATGGCGCTCGCGGTGGTCGACCGGGGCGAAACGCGGCGGTCGGCCGCCATGGGAGCCGAGCTTCCTGCGGTTACGCGCCTGGTCGGCCTTGTCCGGGATGGTGCGGCGGATCCCGCGTCGGCGCAGGCGGGCGCGGTTCCCGCGGGAGGCGTACGCCTGGTCAGCGCGCGCTCGATCGGGACGGACACGCGGTCGGCCCGACCCGATGCGGGACACGCGGACCTTCTCCGGAACGGGTTCGAGTTGCGGCGAGTCTCCGCGCTGCCCAGCCGTCACCACGATCGACATGGGCTTTTGGCCCTGTTCGACGGCCAGGCGCAGCTTGGTGGTGAACCCGCCGCGCGAGCGTCCCAGTGCGTGATCACGGGGCTCGGTGAAGACCCCGCCCGGCGGTTCTTTCTGCAGGTCACCCCGCTTCCGGGCTCCGGCTGCATGCTGATGGGCGCGGCACACCGTGGACTCGACGCCCAGGTCCCACGTGATCGCATCCTTCGCATCGGCCAGGCACTGGAGCCGGGCGAGGACTCGGTACCAGGTACCGTGCCGCTGCCGTGGGCGAAACAGGTCGTAGACCCGGCCCCACGGCCCGTGCTCGACGGGCACATCCCGCCACGGAACCCCCGTCCGAACCCGGAACCGTATGCCGTCGATCAGCTGCCGCCGGGGCCGGACAGGTGGCCGTCCCGCCTTCGCCCCCTTCGGCAACAACGGCTCCGGCACCGCCCACCGTTCGTCCGTGGGATCTCTCCGCGCATGAACCACGATCATTCACCGCTCAAGATCCACTTTCGATACACGGCCTGGGGCCTCAGGCGCGGTACCAGGGCGAGGACGGCGGCCAGACGGCCCCGGACCGGACCGCTCCCGGACCGCCGGGCAGGGGGTTCACGCGGGACGACGGCCGCCGGAACGCCACGGACGAGCCGCCGCCGCAGAACGGCCGCCGTGCGGCGGGGGGTGTCCAGGAGGGTGGTGGGGACGCGGAGGGTGCTCGCGTCGGGTGCGAGGACCGGAGCCGATGCCGGTGGGAGGAGCACCCGGGCGGGTCGCTGTGTGCCTGCCCGAGCCGGGTTCGTCCGGTGGTGGAGCATGCGTATACCCATGCCCGCCATCCTCACGGCCCCCTCCCCGGCCGTCCTTCCCACGGCCCCCACCTGAGTGACGCGCCCTCCCGGCCCGTCCCCGTAGGGAGCCCCGCGCCCGGACGGCCGGGCCGGGCCCCGGAGCCGGGGCTCCCCGCCCGCAGCCGTCCGCACCGGACCGTGCCGCCCGCGCGGGACCGTCCGCGCGGTGCCGCCCGTACGGGAAGCGCCGGGGACGGAAACCGGCCCCGGGCGCGACGCTCCGGCGCGGAGCCGGGACGCGTCCGTCGTCAGTGGGCCGCCGACTCCCAGTCGGGGCCCGAGCCGACCGAGACGCCCAGCGGCACCCGCAGTTCCACCGCCGTGGACATCTCGCGGCGGATGATCTCCTCCACCGCGGCGCTCTCCCCGGGGGCGATCTCCAGGACGATTTCGTCGTGCACCTGGAGCAGCATCCGGGAGGTGAGCCCGGCCTCGCGCAGCGCCCGGTCCACCCGGAGCATGGCGATCTTGACGATGTCGGCCGCCGTGCCCTGGATCGGGGCGTTGAGCGCCATCCGCTCGGCCGCCTCCCGGCGCTGGCGGTTGTCGCTGTTGAGGTCGGGCAGATAGCGGCGGCGGCCGAACAGCGTCGCCGTGTAGCCCGTCGCCCGCGCCTCCTCCACCACCCGGTGGAGATAGTCCCGTACGCCGCCGAACCGCTCGAAGTAGGCGTCCATCAGGCCGCGGGCCTCGGCCGCCTCGATGTTGAGCTGCTGGGAGAGGCCGAAGGCCGACAGCCCGTAGGCCAGCCCGTACGACATGGCCTTGATCTTGCGGCGCATCTCCGCGTCGACCGCGGACCGCTCCACGGAGAACACCTGTGCGGCGGCCGTGGTGTGCAGGTCCTCGCCGGAGGTGAACGCCTCGATCAGGCCCGCGTCCTCGGAGAGGTGGGCCATCACCCGCAGCTCGATCTGGCTGTAGTCGGCCGTCATCAGGGACTCGAACCCCTCGCCGACGACGAAGCCGCGCCGGATCGCCCGGCCCTCGTCGGTGCGGACCGGGATGTTCTGCAGGTTCGGGTCGGTGGAGGAGAGCCGGCCGGTGGCCGCGACCGTCTGGTTGAAGGTGGTGTGGATGCGGCCGTCCGCGGCGACCGTCTTGATCAGGCCCTCGACGGTGACGCGCAGCTTGGCCTGCTCGCGGTGGCGGAGCATGATCACCGGCAGCTCGTTCTCCGTCTGGGTGGCCAGCCAGGCGAGCGCGTCGGCGTCGGTGGTGTAACCGGTCTTGGTCTTCTTGGTCTTGGGCAGGTTCAGCTCGCCGAAGAGGACCTCCTGGAGCTGCTTGGGCGAGCCGAGGTTGAACTCGCGGCCGGCCGCCGCGTGCGCCTCCTTCACCGCCTGCTGCACCGCGCCCGCGAACATCTGCTCCATGGCCCGGAGGTGCTCCGGATCGGCCGCGATGCCGTGCCGCTCCATGCGGGCCAGCAGGGCGGAGGTCGGCAGCTCCACGTCGCGCAGCAGGTCGGCGGCGCCGACCTCGGCCAGCCGGTCCCCGAACGCCTCGCCCAGGTCCAGGACGGCGCGGGCCTGCACCATCAGCGCCTCGGCCTCCGCGCCCTCGTCGGTGCCGAAGGCGAGCTGGCCGTCGGCCGCGGCGGCCGGGGCCAGTTCGCGGTGCAGGTACTCCAGGGAGAGCGCGTCCAGGTCGAAGGAGCGGCGGCCCGGCTTGACCAGGTAGGCGGCGAGCGCGGTGTCCATGGAGACGCCCCCGACCGACCAGCCGTGCTCGGCGAAGACCCGCATGGCGCCCTTGGCGTTGTGGAGGACCTTGGGCCGGGAGGCGTCGGCCAGCCAGCCCGCGAACGCCGTCTCGTCCGCCTCGTCCAGCTGGGACGGGTCGAACCACGCGGCGGTGCCGTCGGCCGCGGCCAGCGCCACCTCGGCGACCGAGCCGGTGCCGAGCGCCCAGGTGGCGACGGTGGCGACGCCGAGCGGCCCGGCTCCGCGGCCGGCGAGCCAGCCCGCCAGCTCGCCGGTGGCCAGCACGGTGCCGTCCAGCTCCACGCCGTCCGTCACGACCGGCGTGACCTCGGCCTCCTCGGAGCCCGGGTCGACGGCGAACAGCCGCTCGCGCAGGGAGGGATTGCGGATCTCCAGGGTGTCCAGGATCATCGCGACGCCCTTGCGGTCGTACGCGGGGCGCTCCAGCTCGGTGACCCGCCGGGGCAGCTCGACGCGGCGCTCCAGCTCGGTGAGCCGGCGGTTGAGCTTGACGGACTCCAGGTGGTCCCGGAGGTTCTGCCCGGCCTTGCCCTTGATCTCGTCGGCGCGCTCGACCAGTTCGGCGAAGGAGCCGAACTCGTTGATCCACTTGGTGGCGGTCTTCGGGCCGACGCCGGGGATGCCCGGCAGGTTGTCGGACGGGTCGCCGCGCAGGGCGGCGAAGTCGGGGTACTGGGCGGGGGTCAGCCCGTACTTCTCGACGACCTTCTCCGGGGTGAACCGGGTCAGCTCGGAGACGCCCTTGGTCGGGTAGAGCACCGTGGTGTGCTCGCTGACCAGCTGGAAGGAGTCCCGGTCGCCGGTGACGATCAGCACGTCGAAGCCCTCGGCCTCGGCCTCGGTGGCGAGGGTGGCGATGACGTCGTCCGCCTCGAAGCCCTCCACGGCGAACCGGGGCACGTGCATCACGTCGAGCAGCTCGCCGATCAGCTCGACCTGGCCCTTGAACTCGTCCGGGGTCTTGGAGCGGTTCGCCTTGTACTCGGTGAACTCCTCGGAGCGCCAGGTCCTGCGGGAGACGTCGAAGGCCACCGCGAAGTGCGTGGGCGCCTCGTCGCGCAGCGTGTTGGCCAGCATCGACGCGAAGCCGTAGATCGCGTTGGTCGGCTGGCCCGTCGCGGTGGTGAAGTTCTCCACGGGCAGCGCGAAGAACGCGCGGTACGCCAGCGAGTGCCCGTCCATGAGCATCAGGCGCGGGCGGCTGCCGCCGGGGGTCTGGTCGGTCTGCTTCGATGCTGTCTTTGCCACGCCCCCGATCCTGCCACGGACCACTGACACCCGGTCCCGCCCACGCCCTGCGTCGCCGCCGGACCGCGCCGGCCGGCTCCCCGCCCCCCATCCCCGCCGCGTCCGGCGGCCGGCCCCGCCGCAGCCCCTTCGCAGCCCCGCCGCGCCCCGTGCCGGCCGGCCGCGCTCCTGTCGTGTCCCCGCCGAGACCCCGCCGGATCCCGGTCGCCGGTCCCGGAGGGCCCGGATGTCGGCGGGGCGTGCGAGGATCGCTGGCACGGCCCGTACGACGGAGACGGGCGGCCCGCACGGGACGCGAAGGGGAGTGCGCGATGGCCAGGAAGCCGCCCGCGAGTGATCCGGTCCAGGACGCGCCGAAGGTCACCGGACCGAAGCGCGCGGCGGCGGGCATCCCCGCCGTCGCCCACACCCTGCGCGCCGCGCAGCGGCAGATGGGCGTGCGGCGCACCGCGCTGACCCTGCTGAGCGTCAACCAGGAGAACGGGTTCGACTGCCCGGGGTGCGCCTGGCCCGACCCGGAGCACCGGCACACGGCGGAGTTCTGCGAGAACGGGGCGAAGGCGGTGGCCGAGGAGGCCACCCTGCGCCGGGTCACCCCCGAGTTCTTCGCCGCGCACCCGGTGGCCGACCTCGCCACCCGCAGCGGCTACTGGCTGGGCCAGCAGGGGCGGCTCACCCACCCGGTGTACCTCCCGGAGGGCGGCGAGCACTACGAGCCGGTGACCTGGGAGCGGGCCTTCGGGATCGTCGCCGAGGAGATCGGCGCGCTCTCCTCCCCCGACGAGGCCCTCTTCTACACCTCCGGGCGCACCAGCAACGAGGCGGCCTTCCTCTACCAGCTCTTCGCCCGCGAACTGGGCACCAACAACCTGCCGGACTGCTCGAACCTGTGCCACGAGTCGTCCGGCTCGGCGCTGACCGAGACCCTCGGCGTCGGCAAGGGCAGCGTCCTGCTGGAGGACCTCCACCGGGCCGACCTGATCATCGTGGCCGGGCAGAACCCGGGCACCAACCACCCCCGGATGCTCTCCGCGCTGGAGCGGGCCAAGGCGAACGGGGCGCGGATCGTCAGCGTCAACCCGCTGCCCGAGGCGGGCATGGAGCGGTTCCGCAACCCGCAGACCCCGAAGGGGCTCACCCGGGGGACCGCGCTGACCGACCTGTTCCTGCAGATCCGGCTCGGCGGCGACCAGGCGCTGTTCCGGCTCCTCAACCGGCTGGTCCTGGAGACGCCGGGCGCGGTCGACGAGGCGTTCGTCCGGGAACACACCCACGGCTACGAGGAGTTCGCCCGCACCGCCCTGGAGGCCGACTGGGAGGAGACGCTCGCCGCGACGGGTCTCACCCGCGCGGACATCGAGGAGGCGCTGCGCCTGGTGCTCGGCTCCGAGCGGATCATCGTGTGCTGGGCGATGGGGCTGACCCAGCACAAGCACTCGGTGCCCACCATCCGCGAGATCGTCAACTTCCTGCTGCTGCGCGGCAACATCGGCCGGCCCGGTGCCGGGGTGTGCCCGGTGCGCGGCCACTCCAACGTGCAGGGCGACCGCACCATGGGCATCTTCGAGCGGCCCGCGCCCGCCTTCCTGGACGCCCTGGAGAAGGAGTTCGGCTTCGCCCCGCCGCGCGAGCACGGGTACGACGTCGTCCGGGCCATCCGCGCGCTGCGCGACGGCGACGCCAAGGTGTTCTTCGCCATGGGCGGCAACTTCGTCTCCGCCTCCCCGGACACGGAGGTCACCGAGGCGGCCATGCGGCGCGCGCGGCTGACGGTGCACGTGTCGACGAAGCTGAACCGCTCGCACGCGGTCACCGGCGCGCGGGCCCTCATCCTGCCGACGCTCGGCCGCACCGAGCGCGACGTGCAGGCGGGCGGCGAGCAGTTCGTGACGGTCGAGGACTCGATGGGCATGGTGCACGCCTCGCGCGGCCGGCTGGATCCCGCGAGCCCCCATCTGCTCTCCGAGCCGGCGATCGTGTGCCGCCTGGCCCGCCGGGTGCTCGGCGGGCGCAGCAGGGTGCCGTGGGAGGAGTTCGAGCGGGACTACGGGGCCGTCCGGGACCGCATCGCGCGCGTGGTGCCCGGCTTCGAGGACTTCAACGCGCGGGTGGCCCGCCCCGGCGGCTTCGCGCTGCCGCACGCCCCGCGCGACGAGCGCCGCTTCCCGACGGCGACCGGGCGGGCGAACTTCACCGCCGCGCCGGTGGAGTACCCGAGGCTGCCCGAGGGGCGGCTGCTGCTCCAGACGCTCCGTTCGCACGACCAGTACAACACCACGATCTACGGCCTGGACGACCGCTACCGGGGGATCCGCGACGGGCGCCGGGTCGTCCTGGTGAACCCGGAGGACGCCGGGCGGCTCGGGGTCGCGGACGGGTCGTACGTCGATCTGGTCGGGGAGTGGCCGGACGGGGTGGAGCGGCGGGCCCCGGGCTTCCGCGTGGTGCACTACCCGACGGCCCGGGGCTGCGCGGCGGCGTACTACCCGGAGACGAACGTGCTGGTGCCGCTGGACGCCACGGCGGACACCAGCAACACCCCGGCCAGCAAGTCGGTGGTGGTCCGTCTGGAACAATCGGCGACCGGCTGAGCGTTCGCTCAGGCCGTGCGGCGCGCAGGCCGCGCCGCACCACCGATCACGAAGAACGGAGTCCGGCCCATGGGCGAGCAGCAGCGGGTCACGTTCCCCCGGGAAGTCCTCGACGAGTACGCCGCGCTGGGCATCGACCTGCCCGCCCTGTTCTCGGCCGGGGCGCTCGGCAAGCGGATGGGCGTCGAGCTGCTGGAGGCGTCGGCGGACCGCGTGGTCGGCACGATGCCGGTGGAGGGCAACACCCAGCCGTACGGGCTGCTGCACGGCGGTGCCTCGGCGGTGCTGGCGGAGACGCTGGGCTCGGTCGGCGCGATGCTGCACGGCGGCAGCACGCGGATCGCCGTCGGCGTCGACCTGAACTGCACCCACCACCGCGGGGTCCGGTCCGGGACGGTCACCGGTGTGGCCACGCCGGTGCACCGGGGCCGTTCGACGGCGACGTACGAGATCGTGATCAGCGACGAGAGCGGCCGGCGGGTGTGCAGCGCCCGGCTGACCTGTCTGCTGCGGGAGGCGGCCGGCCCCGGGGACGCGGCGCGGCCCGGCGGCGGCACGGCCTGAGCGAGGCCGGCGGCGGGCGCCCCTGACGGCGCCCCCACCGGCCCCCTCCCCACGATCGGCGCTCCCCGCGGGCCGCCCCTCCCGATCGGCGCTCCCCGCCGGCCGGTTCTTCCCCCGCAGGCCGATGCCTCCCCGCGGGCCGGTGCTTCTCCGCCGGTCGGCACTCCCCCGGGCCGACGCCGGACGCCCCGGCCGGACGCCCCGAGGGTGTCCCCCATGACCGGGGCCCAGGGCCGCGCGAGCCGCCTGTTCCCCGGTGCTTCCCGCCGGTCGGGGCCGCTCCGTCCCGCCACTCCACGATGCCGGGGCGCGCCCAGGGCCCGTACAGCCCGGGGTCCGGGGCCACGCAGTCCCCCTGCGCCCCCTGACCCTGGCACTTCCCCGGCCGGTCGGAGACTTCCCTCCCTCGCCGACCCCGCGACACCGGGGCGCACCGAGACCCCGTACGGCCCGGGGTCCGGGGCGACATGGGCGGCCTGTCCCCCGGCGGTTCCCCCCCTGCCGGCCGGGGACCCCTCTGCCGCCGCCCCACGCCGCCGGGGCCGGGGCCGCGCCAAGAGCCCGGCACGACCGGGTCCGGGGTCACGCGGACCCTCTGTCCCCCGGCACGTCCCCGCCGGTCGGGGCATCTCCCCCACGCCGACCCCGCGACACCGGAGCGCGCCGGGGGGCTCCCGCCCCGTCGGCAACCGCACCGCGCCTTCCGGCTCCGCGCCCCGGGGGGCCGCCGCACCGCCACGGGCCGCACCGCCGACGCCACCCGTCACCTCCCCGTCCCCCGCCCGTCCTCGGCAGGGTCACCGGGGCCGTCCGGCGAGGTGACCGGGCCCGAACCGGCGCGGCCGGGCCCCCTGCGTCCCCGCACTCCCCGCACACCCCGGCCTCCCCACGCGCCCCCGTGGCCGTCCCTCCCACCCCCTTGCACATCCCACCGCTTCCTAGCCACCGTCAGGGGCGGGAATCAGCCTTTTTCCTGAGCGGGCGTCAGCGGCCCGGCGGGTGCTCCGGCACCGCCGACGACGGCCTCCGCACCCGTCCGCGAACGGCGGAAAACGACCGGTCACGCGCCCGCGGGAGCCATCCGCGGCCGGGTTACTCCACCACCGGGGAACCTTTCCCGACAAAGCCGCATTCCCTGCACAAGATCATTACCACACCGCGGATCACGGAATATGAAAAAGCACCACGGAACCCCGGACTCCCCTTCTGAGGCGTAACGCTGTGTAATGCACACACAATGCACATGCATGATTTCCGGCCGCCCCGGAACTATGTCCCACCTCTTCCCATAGGCCCCACCAGTCGCCCCTGGCAACGTTTTCCGGTAATCACCAAAACGGCTCATACGCCTGAACAAGCCCCCCTGTTCCTGCGGGTTCTCACGATGCGGACAGGGCGAATCGGCCTGAATTCCGCCCTTCTTCCCCACTGACACCGCTCTGCATTACCGCGTGTCATAACAAGAGAGTCACATCATCAGTCAGACCCTCCTCCACATTCCCCGCACCCGCCTAGAGTCACGGCCAGTCACCGCGCAGTCGGAATGACACTTCGGCACAGCGCTCGACTCGGCCGCCTTCCACAAGGCAGCGGCCGTGCCAGGGAAAGGACTGATCGTGCGCCAACGTTCGCTCATCGCCATCACCGCCGCTCTGGCGGCGGGAGCGCTCACCCTCACCGCCTGCGGTTCGCGTGACGACGACGGCGGCTCCAAGTCCGGTGACGGTTCCGGCGGTGGCAACACCACCGTCGTCATCGGCGTGGACGCCCCCCTGACCGGCGACCTGTCCGCGCTGGGCCTCGGCATCAAGAACTCCGCGGACCTCGCCGCCAAGACGGCCAACAAGCAGAAGTTCGTCGAGGGCGTCACCTTCAAGATCCAGGCGCTCGACGACCAGGGCCAGCCCTCGGTCGGCCAGCAGAACGCCACCAAGCTCGTCGCCAACAAGGACGTGCTCGGCGTGGTCGGCCCGCTGAACTCCTCGGTCGGCGAGTCCATGCAGAAGGTCTTCGACACGGCGAAGCTGGTCGAGGTCTCCCCGGCCAACACCAACCCGTCGCTGACCCAGGGCGTGGACTGGCAGAACAAGCAGGTCCGCCCGTACAAGTCGTACTTCCGCACCGCGACCACGGACGCCGTCCAGGGCCCGTTCGCCGCGCAGTACGTCTACAACGACTCCAAGAAGCGCAAGGTCTTCGTCATCGACGACAAGAAGACCTACGGCGCCGGTCTCGCGGGCACCTTCACGGAGGAGTTCAAGAAGCTCGGCGGCAAGGTGGTCGGCACCGAGCACATCAACCCGGACACCAAGGACTTCAACGCGGTCGCCACCAAGGTCAAGAACTCCGGCGCCGACGTCGTCTACTACGGCGGCGAGTACCCGCAGGCCGGTCCGCTGAGCAAGCAGATCAAGGAGGCCGGGGCGAAGATCCCGCTCGTCGGCGGCGACGGCATCTACAGCGCCGACTTCATCAAGCTCGCCGGCGCCAACGGCACCGGCGACCTCGCGACCTCGGTCGGCGCGCCCGTCGAGGAGCTCCCGTCCGCCAAGGAGTTCGTCGCCAACTACAAGGCCGAGGGGTACAAGGACGCCTTCGAGGCGTACGGCGGCTACTCCTACGACTCCGCCTGGTCGATCATCGAGGCCGTGAAGAAGGTCGTCGACGACAACGGCGGCAAGCTGCCGGGCGACGCCCGCGCCAAGGTCGTCGAGGCCATGCAGAGCGTGTCGTTCGACGGTGTGACCGGCAAGGTCTCCTTCGACGAGTTCGGTGACGCCACCAACAAGCAGCTCACCGTCTACGCCGTCGAGAACGGTGCCTGGGGTGCCGTGAAGTCCGGTACCTACGGCGGCTGACCCCGCCCGCCCGCACCACTGCCCACGAGCCGCGCGGGGCGCTGTTCCACAGGCGCCCCGCGCGGACTCGCATCCGGCCTCATCCGTCGAACGTCCGAAAGTCTCGGAGGACATGCGGTGAACGAACTGCCGCAGCAGCTGGTCAACGGCCTGCTACTGGGATCCATGTACGGGCTGATCGCCATCGGCTACACAATGGTCTACGGCATTGTCCAGCTCATCAACTTCGCCCACGGCGAGATCTTCATGGTGGGAGCCTTCGGGGCGCTCACGGTCCACCTGTACATCCTGCCCGACGGCACCTCCATGTGGATCGCGCTGCCGCTGATGCTCCTGGGCGCCATGGTGGTCTCCGTCCTGGTCGCCATCGGGGCGGAACGGTTCGCCTACCGTCCCCTGCGCGGTGCCCCGCGGCTGGCCCCGCTCATCACGGCCATCGGCCTGTCCCTCGCCCTCCAGCAGGCCGTGTGGGCGCTGTACCCCGAAGCCAAGTCGAAGCTGCCCTTCCCGCAGATCGAGGGCGGCCCCTTCAGCATCGGCGGCGCCACCCTGCAGACCGGCGACATCTTCCTGCTCGCCGCCGCCCCCCTGAGCATGGCCTTCCTCGCCTACTTCGTGATGCGCACCCGCACCGGGCGCGGCATGCAGGCCACCGCCCAGGACCGCGACACCGCCAAGCTCATGGGCATCAACACCGACCGCATCATCGTGGTCGCCTTCGCCCTCGGCGCGGTCTTCGCCGCCGTCGGCGGTGTCGCCAACGGCCTCAAGTACGGCCAGATCGACTTCAAGATGGGCTTCATCCTCGGCCTGAAGGCGTTCACGGCCGCGGTGCTGGGCGGCATCGGCAACATCTACGGCGCCATGATCGGCGGCGTCGTCCTCGGCGTCGCGGAGACCCTGGCCACCGCGTACATCGCCGACATCCCCGGCCTGGACAAGTTCGGCAGCCAGTCCTGGGCCGACGTCTGGGCGTTCATCCTCCTCATCCTCGTGCTCCTGTTCAGGCCGCAGGGCCTGCTCGGCGAACGCGTCGCGGACAGGGCGTGACACCGATGACCACACAGACCACCGCTCCGAAGGCCGCCGGCGAGCCCGCCGCGGACACTCCCACCGGCCTCATCGGCATCCCTCCGCTGCTCGGCCGCGCCCTCGCCACCGGCGGCGGCGCCCTGGCCGTCGTCGCCACGTTCATGGCCTGGACCTGGACCTCCGAGTTCCCCGGTGACCTCACGGTCTACGGCTACCCGGGCGGGCTGCAGGTGCTGGTGCTCATCGGCGGCGCCCTGACCACCCTCCTCGGCATCGCCTCCTACGGCGTCAAGGGGCTGCGCTGGCTGGTGCCCGCCGGGGCCGACGCGGCGCTCAAGCTCGCCGCCCTGGCAACCTTCGCCACCGCCTGGTACGCGGTCCTCGCCATCAGCACCGAACTCGGCGGCGCCGTCAACCTGGAGCCCGGCGGCTACCTCGTGGCCGCCGCCACCCTGGTGTCGCTGCTCGGCGCGCTGGCCCTGCCGTTCGAACGGCCGGAGCCGGACCCCTTCGACCCGGACGAGACCGGCTGGGAGCGGTTCAAGCACAACGCCGTGCAGAAGCGGCACACGCTCCGCGCGGCCTTCGCCGCCGGCACCCCGCGCCCGGCGCGCCCGCTGCCCTCCTACGCCGAGATCCTGATCATCGTCGCGGTCCTCGCGATCGCCCTGGTGGTCTTCACCTACGGCATCGGCACCGAGTACGACGAGCTGTTCGTCGGCTTCCTGATCATGGCCGGGCTCGGCTTCGCGGCGCTCAACAAGGCCGGTCTGATCTCCCGGGTCTCGCAGATCACCGCCCGGCACCAGAACATCACGGTCTGCGGCGCGTTCATCGCGGCGGCCTGCTTCCCCTTCACCCAGACGGATGACCAGTACGCCACCCTGGGCGTCTACATCCTGATCTTCGCCACCGTCGCCCTCGGCCTGAACATCGTCGTCGGCCTCGCGGGCCTGCTGGACCTCGGCTACGTCGCCTTCCTCGGCGTCGGCGCCTACGCGGCGGCCCTGGTGTCCGGCTCGCCCAGCTCGCCGTTCGACGTGCACTTCCCGTTCTGGGCGGCCGTGCTGGTCGGCGCCGTCGCCTCGCTGGTGTTCGGTGTGCTGATCGGCGCCCCGACGCTGCGGCTGCGCGGCGACTACCTGGCCATCGTCACCCTCGGCTTCGGTGAGATCTTCCGCATCGCCGCCAACAACACCGACGGCACCTCGGGCCCGGACATCACCAACGGCTCCAACGGCGTGTCGTCCATCCCGGACCTGAAGATCCTCGGCTTCGACCTCGGCATCCAGCACGACATCGGCGGCTTCACCATCGGCCGGTTCGCCAACTACTTCTTCCTGATGCTCGTCATCACGGCGGTCGTGGTGCTGGTCTTCCGGCGCAGCGGCGACTCCCGCATCGGCCGCGCCTGGGTCGCCATCCGCGAGGACGAGACCGCCGCGCTCGCCATGGGCATCAACGGCTTCCGGGTCAAGCTCATCGCCTTCGCCGTCGGCGCCACCCTGGCCGGCCTCGCGGGCACCGTACAGGCGCACGTCACCTACACGGTGACGCCCGAGCAGTACCTGTTCGCCGGCACCACACCGCCCAACTCGGCCTTCCTGCTGGCCGCGGTCGTCCTCGGCGGCATGGGCACCATCGCCGGCCCCCTGATCGGTGCCGCCCTGCTCTTCCTGATCCCCAACAAGCTCCAGTTCCTCGGCGACTACCAGCTGCTCGCCTTCGGACTCGCGCTCGTCCTGCTGATGCGGTTCCGTCCGGAGGGCCTCATCCCCAACCGGCGCCGCCAGCTCGAGTTCCACGAAGAGGACGACGCGCCCACCGTCCTGAGCAAGACAGGGGCCTGACCACATGACCACCGACACCACCACCAAGGGCACCGCCACCACGGTCCTGGACGCACGCGGGGTCACCATGCGCTTCGGCGGCCTGACGGCCGTGCGCGGCGTGGACCTCACGGTCAACAGCGGCGAGATCGTCGGTCTCATCGGCCCCAACGGCGCCGGGAAGACCACCTTCTTCAACTGCCTCACCGGTCTGTACATCCCGACCGAGGGCGAGGTCCGCTACAGGGACCGGGTGCTGCCGCCCAAGTCGTTCAAGGTGACCGCCGCCGGGATCGCCCGGACCTTCCAGAACATCCGGCTGTTCAACAACATGACGGTGCTGGAGAACGTCCTCGTCGGCCGCCACACCCGCACCAGGGAGGGCTTCTGGTCGGCCGTCCTGCGCGGCCCCGGCTTCCACCGGGCGGAGGCGGCCTCCCGCGAACACGCCATGGAGCTGCTGGAGTTCGTGGGCCTGGCCGCCAAGGCGGACCACCTGGCCCGCAACCTCCCCTACGGTGAGCAGCGCAAGCTGGAGATCGCCCGCGCGCTGGCCAGCGAGCCGGGCCTGCTGCTGCTGGACGAGCCGACGGCCGGCATGAACCCGCAGGAGACCCGGACCACCGAGGAACTGGTCTTCGCGATCCGCGACAAGGGCATCGCGATCCTCGTCATCGAGCACGACATGCGGTTCATCTTCAACCTCTGCGACCGCGTCGCCGTCCTGGTGCAGGGCGAGAAGCTGATCGAGGGCGACAGCGCCACCGTCCAGGGCGACGAGCGCGTCGTCGCCGCCTATCTGGGCGAACCCCTGGAGAACGACCCCGGCGCTGCGGAAGCCGCCGAGGTGGAGGCCGCCGAGGCCAACGCCGGCACCGCGGCCGACACCCCGGCCGGCAAGGAGAACGACCGATGACCGCCCTGCTCGAAGTCGAGGACCTCCGGGTCGCCTACGGCAAGATCGAAGCCGTCAAGGGCATCTCGTTCACCGTGGAGGCCGGCGAGGTCGTCACCCTCATCGGCACCAACGGCGCGGGCAAGACCACGACGCTGCGCACCCTGTCGGGGCTGCTGAAGCCCGTCGGCGGACAGATCCGCTTCAACGGCCGGTCGCTGAAGAAGGTCCCCGCCCACCAGATCGTCTCCCTGGGGCTCGCCCACTCCCCCGAGGGGCGGCACATCTTCCCCAGGATGGCGATCGAGGACAACCTCCGGCTCGGCGCGTTCCTGCGCAGCGACAGGCAGGGCATCGAGCGCGACATCCAGCACGCCTACGACCTCTTCCCGATCCTCGGGGAGCGGCGCAGGCAGGCCGCGGGCACCCTGTCCGGCGGTGAGCAGCAGATGCTCGCCATGGGCAGGGCGCTGATGTCGCAGCCGAAGCTGCTGATGCTGGACGAGCCCTCGATGGGACTGTCGCCGATCATGATGCAGAAGATCATGTCGACGATCGCCGATCTGAAGGCGCAGGGCACCACGATCCTGCTGGTCGAGCAGAACGCCCAGGCCGCGCTGTCGCTGGCGGACCAGGGCCATGTGATGGAGGTCGGCAACATCGTGCTCTCCGGCAGCGGCCAGGACCTGCTGCACGACGATTCGGTCCGCAAGGCGTACCTGGGCGAGGACTGAGCACCCCGTCCCGCCGCCGCACGCGTCCGGGCCCGTACCCCTCGACGGGGGTACGGGCCCGGACGCGTGCGGTGCCCTTGCCGGGCAGCGGCGGGCGGTGGCCCGGCCGGTGACGGGGGGTCAGCCCTTGGCCGCCTTCTTCTCCTCGGCGTCCTGGATGACCGCCTCGGCCACCTGCTGCATGGACATCCGGCGGTCCATGGAGGTCTTCTGGATCCACCGGAAGGCGGCGGGCTCGGTCAGTCCGTACTCGGTCTGGAGCACGGACTTGGCGCGGTCGACCAGCTTGCGGGTCTCCAGCCGCTGGCTGAGGTCCGCGACCTCCTTCTCCAGCGTCTTCAGCTCGGTGAACCGGGAGACGGCCATCTCGATCGCCGGGACGACGTCGCTCTTGCTGAAGGGCTTGACCAGGTACGCCATCGCCCCGGCGTCCCGGGCCCGCTCCACCAGATCGCGCTGGGAGAAGGCGGTCAGCATCAGCACCGGGGCGATGCTCTCCGCGGCGATCCGCTCGGCGGCCGAGATGCCGTCCAGCTTGGGCATCTTCACATCGAGGATCACCAGGTCGGGCCGGTGCTCACGGGCCAGCTCCACCGCCCGCTCGCCGTCGCCGGCCTCGCCGACGACGGAGTACCCCTCCTCCTCCAGCATCTCCTTGAGGTCGAGCCGGATCAGGGCCTCGTCCTCGGCGATGACGACGCGGGTCGTCATCGGAGGCACGTGCGACGCGTCGTCTTCGGGCGCGTTCTCTGGCTGGGGCGGCTCGGGGGCGGTCACGTGGGGCTCCTCGTTCGGTGCAGGGGCACTGCTGACAAGAGCCTACCCAGCTCCTGTATGTTTGCTTCACCGAGGGGATACACTGCCCTTCGGTTCGAAGAGGCTCCGGTAGTCCAATCGGCAGAGACGATGCCCTCAAAAGGCATTCAGTGTGGGTTCGAGTCCCACCCGGGGCACGTATCCCTTTCTTTCAGAGGTCAGCAGTCGTCCTCCCCGATGTGATGGACGCGCACCATGTTCGTCGTCCCGGGGACACCGGGCGGCGATCCGGCCGTGATGACCACGGCGTCGCCCTTCTCCCCGCGCCCGTGCCGGGTGAGCAGCTCGTCCACCTGGTCGACCATCGCGTCGGTGGACTCCACCCGCGGCCCGAGGAAGGTCTCCACGCCCCAGGTGAGGCTGAGCTGCGAGCGGGTGGCCGGGTCCGGGGTGAAGGCCAGCAGCGGGATGGGCGAGCGGTAGCGGGACAGGCGCCGGGCGGTGTCCCCGGACTGGGTGAACGCCACCAGGAACTCCGCGCCGAGGAAGTCGCCGATCTCCGCCGCCGCGCGGGCCACCGCGCCGCCCTGGGTGCGGGGCTTGTCCTGCCCGGTCAGCGGCGGCAGCCCCCCGGCGAGGAGGTCCTCCTCGGCCGCCGCCACGATGCGGGCCATCGTCCGCACCGTCTCCACCGCGTACTTGCCGACGCTGGTCTCCCCGGAGAGCATCACGGCGTCCGTGCCGTCGATGACCGCGTTGGCGACGTCCGACGCCTCGGCGCGGGTCGGGCGGGCGTTGTCGATCATTGAGTCGAGCATCTGGGTGGCGACGATGACCGGCTTGGCGTTGCGCCGGGCCAGCTTGACCGCGCGCTTCTGCACGATCGGGACCTGCTCCAGGGGCATCTCGACGCCGAGGTCGCCGCGGGCCACCATGACGCCGTCGAAGGCGGCGACGATGTCCTCGATGTTCTCGACCGCCTGCGGCTTCTCGACCTTGGCGATGACGGGGAGCCGGCGGCCCTCCTCGTCCATGATCCGGTGCACGTCCAGCACGTCGCGGCCGCTGCGCACGAAGGACAGGGCGATCACGTCGAAGCCGTTGCGCAGCGCCCAGCGCAGGTCGTCCTCGTCCTTCTTGGACAGCGCGGGGACCGAGACCGAGACGCCGGGCAGGTTGAGCCCCTTGTGGTCGGAGACCATGCCGCCCTCGACCACCCGGGTGCGCACCCGGGGGCCGTCGACGCCGGTCACCCGCAGGCAGACCCGGCCGTCGTCGACCAGGATGCGCTCACCGGGGGTGACGTCGTCGGCGAGACCGGCGTAGGTGGTGCCGCAGCCGTGCCGGTCGCCCCCGGCGCCCTCCTCGACGGTGATGGTGAACTCGTCGTCGCGCTCAAGCAGGACGGGGCCCTCGGTGAAGTGGCCGAGCCGGATCTTCGGGCCCTGGAGGTCGGCGAGGGTGCCGACGCTGCGGCCGGTCTCGTCGGCGGCCTTGCGCACCCGGTGGTAGCGCTCCTCGTGCTCGGCGTGGGTGCCATGGCTGAAATTGAAGCGGGCCACGTCCATGCCGGCCTCGACCAGGCTCTTGATCTGGTCGTAGGAGTCGGTGGCGGGCCCCAGGGTACAGACGATTTTCGCTCGGCGCATGGGTCCGAGCCTATGCCGTACCAGCGGGTAGTGAATTGGCCGCACATGACCACTCAACCACCTTTGGTCAAAGGGTTCCTGACAAACCGTCAACGGTGCGCCGCCCCGCTCCGATGAGCGTCGCGCACGGGGGCGGGGGCGCGTCGTCCGGCGGCCTCAGGTGCCGTCCGCGAGCGGTACGAGGGTGCGGTACCGGCGCGCGGACGGGACCCGGAGGCGCTCCTCGGCCAGTCCGAAGGTGGTGAAGGCGGTGCGGCCCGGCAGGGGGTAGGGCTCGGTGCCGGTCAGGTCGTTGAGGATGCTCGCGCTCCGCCAGGCGCCCAGGCCGAGGTCGGGGGCGCCGACACCGTGGGTGTGCGTCTCGGCGTTCTGGACGTAGATCCGGCCGGTGACGGAGGGGCCGAGGTCCAGCCGGAAGGACTCGTCGACACGGGGGCGCCCCCGGCCGTCCCGGCGCGGCTGCGGTTCCAGGGCGGCCAGCAGGCGGTCCAGGGGGCGTTCGCGGTGGCCGGTGGCGAGGACGACCGCGTCGGTGGTCAGCCGGGTGCGGGTGCTCTGCGGGACGTGTTCCAGGTGGAGTTCGACCTGGCTGGCGGCGAGCCGCCCGGCGGTGCGGACCCGGACGCCGGGGGTGAGCACGGTGTCGGGCCAGCCGCCGCCCAGGGTCCGCCGGTACAGCTCGTCGTGGATGGCGGCGGCGGTGTCGGCGTCGATGCCCTTGTGCAACTGCCACTGGGAGGCGACGAGGCCGTCACGCACCTCCTCGGGCAGGGCGTGGAAGTAGCGGGTGTGGTCGGGGGTGAAGTGCTCCAGTCCGAGCCGGGAGTACTCCATGGGCGCGAAGGCGCCGGTGCGGCCGAGCCAGTGCAGCCGCTCGCGCCCGACGGGGCGGCGGCGGAGCAGGTCGAGGAAGACCTCGGCGCCGGACTGGCCGGTGCCGATGACGGTGATGTGCCCGGCGGCGAGCAGCGCGTCGCGGTGGGCGAGGTAGTCGGAGGAGTGCACGACGGGGGCGCCGGGGGCGCCGACGAGGGGCGCGAGCGCCTCCGGGACGTGGGGTTCGGTGCCGATGCCGAGGACGACGTTCCTGGCGCGGGCGCGGGCCCGGGCGGTCGCACCGCCGTCGGCGCCGATCCGGGTGTGGTCGATCTCGAAGAGGCCGTCCCCCGCGTTCCAGCGGACGGCGTCGACGCGGTGGCCGAAGCGCAGGGCGGGCAGCCGCTCGGCGACCCAGCGGCAGTAGGCGTCGTACTCGGTGCGCGGGATGTGGAAGCGCTCGGCGAAGTAGAAGGGGAAGAGGCGCTGGCGGGCCCGCAGGTGGTTGAGGAAGGACCAGGGGCTGCCGGGGTCGACGAGCGTGACGAGGTCCGCGAGGAAGGGGACCTGGACGCGGGCGCCGTCGATCAGCAGACCGGGGTGCCAGTGGAAGGAGGGGCGCTGGTCGTAGAAGACGGCGTCGAGCCCGCTCAGGGGGTCGGCCAGGGCGGCCAGGGAGAGGTTGAAGGGGCCGATGCCGATGCCGACGAGGTCGTGGGGCTCGTCGGGGGCGGGCGGGGCGGACTGCGGGTCGTTCATCGGACGGGGGTTGTCCTTCCACGGGGCCGGGGAGCCGGCCGGTCGTAGGGCCGTAGGCGGGGGTTCGGGGCGGGCCGTCGTGCGCGCGGGCGTGGGGCGCGGGGAGGGCCGGAGGTGCGCGGGGCCCGCCGTGCGCGCGGGGGCGTGCGCCGCGGTGCCGGTGCGCCGGGCGCGTATGGAGTCCCGGGCACGCGCGGAGCCTCCGGCCGACACCGGGACGCGGGAGCGGCCGGGGACACCGGGGCGCGGGGTGGCGCGAAGGCACGGGGCGGCCCTGGCGCGCGGGGTGGCGTGGGTGCAGGGGGCGGTGCAGGTGCGCGGCGCAGCCCTGGCACGCGGAGTGACGCGGACGCAGGGGGCGGTACCGGTGCACGGGACAGCCCCGGCACATGGAGTGACGCGGATGCGAGAGGCTGTACGGGTACGCGGAGTGACGCGGAAGCAGGGGGCAGTACGGGTACACGGGACAGCCCTGGCACGCGAAGTGACGCGGATGCGAGAGGCGGTACGGGTACGCGGGGTGGCGCGGGAGCGTACGGGGACGCCCTGCGCGGAAGTGCCGGACCATGCGGCGCCGGAGCGCCCGCGGTCCCCGGTAGGCGGAAGGGTCCCGGACCGCGAGGACGCGGCGACGCGCGGCCGGGTCCCGGCACGTGCCGGGGCGCCGGGGCGAGCGGAGGTCACGGGCCGGTGGGAAGCACCGGCACACGGGCCGGTCGCGGCGCCCGGACCCGTCCCGGAAGGCACCGGTGCACCCGGGCCCACGAGAATCCCGGGCCGACGGAAGACGCCGGCACCCGGGCGGCTCCCCACGCCCGGCCACCCCCCGGTACGTGCCCGGACGTGGGCGGACTGAGCGCGGGCACCGGGCCGGCGGGAAGCGCCGGCGCTCCGGCCCGTCCCGGTGCCCCGGCGCGTACCGCCCCCCGTGCCCGTCCCGGTGCGCGGGTGGGCGTCGGCCTCCCGGGGGTCCGGTGCCGGGGTCGGCCGGGGGCTCCGGGGGTCGGGGGTGCGGGCGGGGGGCGGCATGCCCATGGACTGCCTTCCGGGCGGGAACGGACAGCCCCCAGGGTGGCCGCGCTCCCCCGTGCCTGCCCGGCAACCGTGCTGATCAGAACCCGAAAGGGGGTACCGCCGCCCGTCGCCCCACCGGCGGGGCCCCGCGGGGCACGTCCGCCCCGGGCGCCGCGCGGGCCGGGGAGGGCGGTCGGCCGGGGAACGGAGGGGAGCCGTTCCGAGGGGTGGCCGCGGGGGTCCGTCCCTTCCCGCGTCCGGGCTCCCGGCCCGCTCCCGCGCCGTCGGCCGCGGGCGTCCGGCGGGCGCCGTCGGCCCGTTCCGCCGGGCGGCGGGTCCCTCCCGTCCGGCCTCCGGGCGGGCCCGGTGCGTCAACCCGGCTCGTCAACCGACCCGCCGGGCCCGGGCGGGCCCCCGGCCCCCGGCCCCCGGCCCCCGGCCCCCGGCCCCCGGCCCCCGGCCCCCGGGCGGAGCCTGGACCCCGGGCGGAGCCCCGGCCCCGGACCGGCCTCCGGGGCCCAGACCCCCGGGCCGGTCCCGGGTAAGGGCAGCGGACCCGTACCGGGGCACCGCCCGTGCCGTCAGTCCGTCTCGACCCCCCGGACGCGCAGGGCGCGGGCCAGGTCGTCGAGCTGGTCGACGAGCTTGCGGCGCAGGGCCGGGGTCGGGCCGTCCGTGTCGAGGCACTCCCGGCCGAGGCGCAGCGTCTCGGGGTCGACGGCGTACACCGGGAAGGCGCCGTGTCCGGCGGCCTCCGCCATGGCCGGGCCCCGGCGGGCGGCGAGGGCGACCGCGGCGGGGTAGTAGCGGGCGACGTACTCCGCGGTCAGCTCGGCCTGCTCGGGCTGCCAGAAACCCTGGGCGGTCGCGGTGAACAGGTAGTTCGAGAGGTCGTCGGAGTCGAACATGGCGGCCCAGGCACGGCTCTTGGCCCCGGCGTCGGGCAGCGCGGCCCGACATCGGGCGGCGCCCTCCTGCCCGGTGGCGCTGGGGTCGTGCGCCAGCTCGGCGGCGATCTCCGCCTCGCCGACCGCGCCGAGCACGGAGAGCCGGGTGAGGACCCGCCAGCGCAGCTCCGGGTCGAGTTCCGGGCCGCCGGGGACGGTGCCCTCGGCGAGCCAGCCGGCGATGGTGTCGGGCTGGGTGGCCGTGCTGATGCGGTGCCGCACGGCGATCAGCCGCAGCCCGGGGTGGTCGCCGTCCTCGGTGCGCCGGATGAGGTCGCGGCACAGCTCGGCCAGGACGGCCAGGGCGGCGGGCCGCTGCTCGGGGGTGACGTAGCGGCGGGCGACCTGGGTGGTGGCGAAGGTCAGCACCCCGTCGACGAGGGCCAGGTCGGTCTCGTGCGGGAGGTGCGCGCGGGCGGTCTCCAGGTATTCGGTGACCGGCAGTTCGCCGTCGCGCACGGCGTCCTGGAGCGCGTTCCAGACGACGGCCCGGGTGAGCGCGCCGGGGAGTCCGGACAGGGTCGCGACGAGGGTGCGGAAGGACTCCGCGTCGAAGCGGACCTTGGCGTAGGTGAGGTCCCCGTCGTTCAGGACGATCAGGGCGGGGCGCTTGCCGATGGGCCGGGGCTCGCTCTGCGGCACGTCGACGTCGAAGCGCTCGCGCAGGCTCAGCCGGCCCTCGTCGGTGAGGTCCTGGTCGTAGAGGCCGACGGCGATGCGGTGCGGGCGGCTGCCGGTGCGCTCGACGGTGAGGAGGCGCCCGCCGTTGTCCCCGGTGACGCGGGGGGCGAGGGTGTCGACGCCGGTGGTGCGCAGCCAGGCGTCGGCCCAGGTGTGGACGTCGCGCTCGGTGGCGGCGGCGAGCGAGTCGATGAAGTCGGCGAGGGTGGCGTTGCCGAACCTGTGCCGCTCGAAGTGGAGGTTGATGCCGGTCAGGAAGTCCTTCTCGCCGAGCCAGGCGACGAGCTGACGCAGGGCGGAGGCGCCCTTGGCGTAGGAGATGCCGTCGAAGTTGAGCAGCGCGGAGGCGGTGTCCTCGACGTTCTCCGGGGCCACCGGGTGGGTGGAGGGGCGCTGGTCGGCGTTGTAGCCCCAGGCCTTGCGGGCGACGCCGAAGTCGGTCCAGATGTCGGTGAAGCGGGTGGCCTCCCCGACGGTCTGGTAGCCCATGTACTCCGCGAAGGACTCGTTGAGCCAGATGTCGTCCCACCACTTGAGGGTGACGAGGTCGCCGAACCACATGTGGGCCATCTCGTGGGCGATGACCATGGCGCGGGTCTGCCGCTCGGTGTCGGTGACGGCGGAGCGGAAGACGAACTCGTCGCGGAAGGTGACCAGTCCCGGGTTCTCCATGGCGCCGGCGTTGAACTCGGGGACGAACGCCTGGTCGTAGGAGTCGAACGGGTAGGGCTCGGTGAACTTCTCGTGGTAGCGGTCGAAACAGGCGCGGGTGATCTCGAACAGCTCGTCCGCGTCGGCCTCCAGGTGGGGGGCGAGCGAGCGGCGGCAGTGGATGCCGAAGGGCAGCCCGCGGTGCTCGGCACGCACGGAGTGCCAGGGCCCGGCGGCGACGGCGACGAGGTAGGTGGAGACGGGCGGCGTGGGGGCGGCCGTCCAGACGCCGCCGCCGGTGTGCTCGGTGACGCCGTTGGCGAGGACCGTCCACTCCTCGGGGGCGGTGACGGTCAGGGCGAAGACGGCCTTGAGGTCGGGCTGGTCGAAGGCGGCGAAGACGCGCTGCACGTCGTCCAGGAAGAGCTGGGTGTAGACATAGGTCTCGCCGTCGCTGGGATCGGTGAAGCGGTGCATGCCCTCACCGGTGCGCGAGTAGCGCATGGACGCCTCGACGCGCAGCTCGTGCTCGCCCGGCGCGAGGCCGGTCAGCGGCAGCCGGTTGCCGTCCAGGGCGCCGGGGTCGAGAGGCTGTCCGTCGAGGGTCACGGAGCGCAGCTCGGCGGGCTTGACCTCGACGAAGGTGTCCGTACTGCCCGTCCCCGAGCGGACGGTGAACCGGATGGCGGTGCGGGAACCGAAGGTCTCGTCGCCGCCGGTCAGGTCGAGGTCGATGGTGTAGTGGTGGACATCGAGGAGCTGGGCACGGGTCTGCGCTTCGTCGCGCGTCAGTACGGACATGGTGGCCATGCTGCCCGATGGTGGGGGCGGCGCACAGGGCCGGGCCGGTTCACGATGTTTGTCCGGTTCGTTCGGCGGTGGCGGCACACTCTGAGGGGGCCGCCGCGCGCGCCGAGCGGGGCCGCCGCGGGGGGGGTCAGCCCCGCGCGGGGGCCGCGTCGTCGTCCTTGTGCTCCGCGATGCGCTCGTGGTGGTGGATCACCTCGGCGATGATGAAGGTGAGGAACTTCTCGGCGAAGGCCGGGTCGAGTCTGGCGCTCTCGGCGAGGGAGCGCAGCCGGGCGATCTGCCGGGCCTCGCGGGCCGGATCGGCGGGCGGCAGGGAGTGCCGGGCCTTGAGGTGGCCGACCCGCTGGGTGCATTTGAACCGTTCGGCGAGCATGTGGACGACGGCGGCGTCGATGTTGTCGATGCTGTCGCGCAGCCGGTTCAGCTCCTCGACGACGGCGGGGTCCTCCGCGCCGGTGCCCGTGTTGCTGGTGGTCATGGTCGCCCACCCTACGGGTGGGGGGCGGACCGCCGCAGACCGTCTCACCGCCCGAACGCCTCCCCGGCGCGCCGGGGGGTGCGGCGCGGCGCGCCGACGCCGCCCAGGGACGCCGCCCGCGCGGCCGGGACGGGCGGCACCGCGGGGGCGGACGCGGCACCGGCACCTGCGCCGCGGCGGGGCCGGAGCGGGCGGCCCCGGCGGGCGGGGCGTGGCCGGTGTCCGGGCGCGGTGCTTGAATGCCCCCATGGCGGAGGCGGACGGGGAGCCCGGCGGGCTCACGGTGACGGGTGTGGGCCGGGTGCGGGCGGAGCCGGGGCTGGCCCGGGTGGCGCTGGTGGTCGAGGTGGTGGAGCCCTCCCCCGACCTGGCGTTCCGCAAGGCCGGGGAGGCGGTGTCGCGGCTGCGCGGGGTGCTGCGCCGGCACGGTCTGGAGGACGACGGGGTGTCGGCCTCGCGGCTCGCCCTGGCCTCGGGGTTCGACGGCTACGGCACCGGCCGCAGGTTCGTCGGCTACGCGTGCCGGGCGGCGTACGGGGTGGAGACGGAGGCGCTGGACGGCCTCCAGCGGCTGATCGTGGACGTGGTGGCCGCGGGCGCGCAGCGGATCGACGGCGTGGAGTTCGACGTGCGGGACCGGGAGGCCCTGGGCGACGAGGCGCGCCGCCGGGCCGTGGCCGACGCCCGGCGCAGGGCCGGGGTGTACGCGGGGGCGGCGGGGGTGCGACTGGGGCCGGTCGTCTCCCTGCGGGACCTGGAGGCGGGGCCCGTCCAGCCGCCCGGTCTCCGCGCCGGGCCCGGCGGAGGACCGGCGGGCGACCTCGCCCCCGGCGCGGTGGAGCTGACGGCCGCGGTGCGGATCGGCTGGGCCCTCATCCCCTGATCCGGGCTGCCCTGATCCCGGCTGTCCCGGACCCGGTCCGGACGATGCCCGCCGCGCGGGCCGCCGCGAGCCACTGCGGGAACTCGCCCAGCAGCAGGTCGTACAGCCGGGCGTCGGACATCCGGCGGGGGTCGCGCCCGGCGTGGAAGAACCCGGCGTTGTCGACGACCCGCCTGGCGGGCACGGCCAGCTCGTCCAGCCTCCGCAGATAGTCGAACCGGCGGCTGTCCGGGTCTCCGAAGCCGACGAACTGCCAGAACAGCGGCAGCCCGGCCGCCTTGCACAGATGGCGTTCGGCGGCGGTCCGGCTGCTCGGGCCGCCGTCCGTCTGGAAGACGACGAGGGCGGGGTCGCGGGCGCCGCTGTCCAGGTAGTGGTCGATGACGGCGTCCATGGCCGCCTCGTAGTGGGTGCGGCCCATGTGCCCGAGCCCGTCGGCGATCCGCCCGATGCGCCCCTCGTGGCCGGCGAGCGTGATCTCGGCCATGGCGTCCACGTCGGTGGAGAAGAAGACGACCGGCACGGTGCCGTCGTCGTCGAGGTGGGCGGAGAGCCCGAGGACCCGGTCGGCGAGCGCCTGGACGCTGCCGTCCCGGTAGTAGGGCCGCATGGAGCCGGAGTGGTCGACGACCAGGTACACGGCCGCGCGGACACCCTCCAGCCCGTGCTTCGTCAGCGACACCCCGGCGCTGCGGTAGGGCCCCGCGAGGGCGGGCGCGGTCTCCAGCACCTTGGTCAGGCTGATGGCGGCCATCCGGGCTCCCCTCCCGCAGCGGCTTCGGCGTGGCCCGAGCGTACGGCACCCGCGGCCGGGCGCCGGGGGGCCGCCGGGGTTGATAGCTTGGTTCGCCGCCGGGCCGGTCGCGTTCCGCCGGACCGCGGGGTCACGGGACCGCGCGGCGGGGGGGCGGGACCGGTGCCGGGTGTCGTCAGTGACGGGCGGAGGTCCTCCCCAGTGAAACGTGCCGGTGTGCTGCTCCTCGTGGCCGCTCCCGTGGTGGTCACGGGCGCGTACCTGCTCATGCCGGCCGACACGGCCGACGCCCCCGCCGCCCCGTCCGCCGTGACCGCCCCGGCCGCGTCGCGGGGGGCCGACGGGGACCGGTCCGACGGGAGGGCCGACGGTGCCCCGGCGGGGCTGGCCTCGCCGGAGAAGAAGGAGCTGGCGCAGCAACTGGTGTCGAGCGCCGAGAACTCGACCGTCGACTGGCGCACGTCCTACGGGGCCGTCGAGGACGACGGGCACGGCGACGGCTACACGGCCGGCATCATCGGCTTCTGCACCGGCACCCACGACCTGCTCGCCCTCGTCGAGCGCTACACCCGCGCCCATCCGGACAACGGCCTGGCCCGCTACCTGCCCGCGCTGCGCGCGGTCGACGGGACCGGCTCCCACGAGGGCCTGGACCCGGGCTTCCCCGGGGCATGGCGGGCCGAGGCGGAGGTCCCGGCGTTCCGCAAGGCGCAGGAGGAGGAGCGGGACCGGGTCTACTTCGATCCGGCGGTGCGCCGGGCCGAGCGGGACGGCCTGGGTCCGCTGGGCCAGTTCGTCTACTACGACGCGATGGTCTTCCACGGCCCGGACACCGGTCCCGACGGCTTCTACGGGCTGCGCGAGCGGGCGGCGGAGCGGGCCGCGACCCCGGCCGCGGGCGGCTCCGAGACGGCCTTCCTGGACGCCTTCCTCGATGTGCGGCGCGCGGCCATGCTGGCCCGGCGCCCCGGCATCGACACCTCCCGGATCGACACCGCCCAGCGCCGCTTCCTGGAGGCCGGCAACCTGGCGCTGCGGACCCCGCTGACGTGGCAGACGTACGGGGACACGTACCGGGTGCCGTAGGGCGCGGCCGGTCCCGCCGCCCGTCCCGGCGGGCGGTCGGGGCGGCCCGGACGGGCGCGGGGGCGTACGGAGAGACGACAGCGCCTGCCCGGGGTCCGGTCGGGGACAGGGCAGGCGCCATCTCGGGGGGTCCGGGGGAAAGTCCCCCGGAGTGCCCGCCCGTACGCCGTTGTACGGGACGTCTGGGATCGATCCGCCGGTCAGACCGCCAGGGAGCGGTCGGTCGGGCGGATCGGGGCCGGCAGGTCGCTGGCCCCGGTCAGGAAGCGGTCGGCACCGCGGGCGGCCGAACGGCCCTCCGCGATGGCCCAGACGATGAGCGACTGGCCCCGGCCGGCGTCACCGGCGACGAACACACCCGGCACATTGGTCTGGAAGTCGGCGTCCCGGGCGATGTTACCCCGTTCGTCGAGTTCCAGTCCGAGCTGTTCCACCAGGCCGTTCTCCCGGTCGGTTCCGGTGAAGCCCATGGCGAGGGTGACGAGCTGGGCCGGGATGCGGCGTCCGGTGCCCGGCTTCGGCGTGAACCCGCCGTCGGTGAACTCCACTTCGGCGAGGTGGAGCCACTGGACGCGGCCCTCCTCGTCGCCCTCGAAACGGGTGGTGGAGACGGCGTAGACCCGCTCGCCGCCCTCCTCGTGGGCCGAGGTGACCTTGTAGAGCATCGGGAAGGTCGGCCAGGGCTGCGAGGCCGGATTCCGCTCCTCGCCCGGCCTCGGCATGATCTCCAGCTGGGTGACGGAGGCGGCGCCCTGGCGGTGGGCGGTGCCCACGCAGTCGGCGCCGGTGTCGCCGCCGCCGATGACGACGACGTGCTTGCCCTCGGCGGAGATCGGGGCGGTGACGTAGTCGCCCTCCTGGACCTTGTTGGCCAGCGGCAGGTACTCCATCGCCTGGTGGATGCCGAGGAGTTCGCGGCCGGGCACCGGCAGGTCGCGGGCGGTGGTGGACCCGGCGGCGATGACCACGGCGTCGTAGCGGCGGCGCAGGTCGGTGGCCTTCAGGTCCCGGCCGATCTCGACGCCGGTGCGGAACCGGGTGCCCTCCGCGCGCATCTGCTCGATGCGCCGGTTGATGTGCCGCTTCTCCATCTTGAACTCGGGGATGCCGTACCGCAGCAGTCCCCCGACGCGGTCGGCGCGCTCGTAGACGGCGACGGTGTGGCCGGCCCGGGTGAGCTGCTGGGCGGCGGCCAGCCCGGCGGGGCCGGAGCCGATGACGGCCACGGTCCGCCCGGAGAGCCGCTCGGGGACGCGCGGGACGACGTCACCGGTCTCCCACGCCTTGTCGATGATGGAGACCTCGACGTTCTTGATGGTCACCGGCTGCTGGTTGATGCCGAGCACGCACGCCGACTCGCACGGGGCCGGGCACAGGCGGCCGGTGAACTCCGGGAAGTTGTTGGTGGCGTGCAGGCGCTCCTGGGCGGCCGGCCAGTCCTCGCGGTAGGCGTAGTCGTTCCACTCGGGGATCAGGTTCCCGAGCGGGCAGCCGCTGTGGCAGAACGGGATGCCGCAGTCCATGCACCGGGACGCCTGGGTGCCGATGATCGGCAGCAGGGAGCCGGGGACGTACACCTCGCTCCAGTCCCTGACGCGCTGCGCCACGGGACGCGTCCTGGCGGCCTCGCGGTCGTGGTTGAGGAAGCCCTTGGGATCAGCCATGGGACGCCGCCTCCATCATCTTCTCGGTGATCGCGGTCTCGGTGAGACCGGCCCGCTCGGCGGCGTCCTTGGCGGCGAGCACTGCCTTGTACGTACGGGGGATGATCCGGCTGAACCGCGCCGCGGCGGCGGGCCAGTCGGCGAGGAGCGCGGCGGCTACGGTCGAGCCGGTCTCCTCCCGGTGCCGGCGCACCACGTCGTGCAGCCGTTCCCGGTCGGCGTCGTCCAGCGGCTCCACGGCGTCCAGGTTCCCGGCGTTGACGCGGCGCGGGTCGAGGTCGAGGACGTGGGCGACGCCGCCGGACATGCCGGCCGCGAAGTTGCGCCCGGTCGGGCCGAGGACGACGGCGTGGCCGCCGGTCATGTACTCGCAGCCGTGGTCCCCGACGCCCTCGGAGACGGCCAGCGCGCCGGAGTTGCGGACGCAGAAGCGCTCTCCGACCCGGCCGCGCAGGAACATCTCGCCGCCGGTGGCGCCGTAGCCGATGGTGTTGCCGGCGATGGTGGAGTACTCCGCGAGGTGGTCGGCGCGCCGGTCCGGGCGGACGACGATCCGGCCGCCGGAGAGGCCCTTGCCGACGTAGTCGTTGGCGTCGCCCTCCAGGCGCAGGGTGATGCCGCGCGGCACGAAGGCGCCGAAGGACTGCCCGGCGGAGCCGGTGAAGGTGAGGTCGACGGTGCCGTCGGGCAGGCCCGCGCCGCCGAACCTCCGGG
This sequence comes from Streptomyces sp. NPDC107521, assembly GCF_055598485.1. Classification (NCBI taxonomy): domain Bacteria; kingdom Bacillati; phylum Actinomycetota; class Actinomycetes; order Kitasatosporales; family Streptomycetaceae; genus Streptomyces; species Streptomyces sp. NPDC107521. Next base: position 537,115 of record NZ_JBVKAT010000001.1, on the reverse strand, counting down.
TCACCTCGTAACCGAGCATGGTGCCGACGGTGCGGTTGATGTTGCGGATGGCGACCCGGGCCCGCACCGGGGCCGCGGCCTCGGCACCGGAGGCGCCCAGGGCGTCGGCCGCGAGCCGGATCAGCTCGTTGTCCAGGGCCTTCTCCAGGCCGTGGTCCTGGGCGACGGTCCGGTGGCGCACCGCGCCCTCGGGCAGGTCGGGCACGTGGAACAGGGGGGCCAGGTCGAGGCCCCGGGCCTTCCAGTGGTCGACGGCCCGGGTGACGTCGAGGGCCTCGGCGTGGCCGACGGCCTCCTCGACGGAGCGGTAGCCCAGCTCGGCGAGGAGCTCGCGGACCTCCTCGGCGATGAACCGGAAGAAGGTGACGAGGTGCTCGGCCCGGCCCGCGAACCGCTCGCGCAGCACCGGGTTCTGGGTGGCGATGCCGACGGGGCAGGTGTCCAGGTGGCAGACGCGCATCATGACGCAGCCGGAGACGACGAGCGGCGCCGTGGCGAAGCCGAACTCCTCGGCGCCGAGGAGGGCGGCGATGACCACGTCGCGGCCGGTCTTGAGCTGGCCGTCGGTCTGGACGACGATCCGGTCGCGCAACCCGTTGAGCAGCAGGGTCTGCTGGGTCTCGGCCAGGCCCAGCTCCCAGGGGCCGCCCGCGTGCTTGAGCGAGGTCAGCGGGGAGGCGCCGGTGCCGCCGTCGTGGCCGGAGACGAGGACCACGTCGGCGTGGGCCTTGGAGACCCCGGCGGCGACGGTGCCGACGCCGACCTCGGAGACCAGCTTGACGTGGACGCGCGCCCGGGGGTTGGCGTTCTTGAGGTCGTGGATGAGCTGGGCGAGGTCCTCGATGGAGTAGATGTCGTGGTGCGGCGGCGGGGAGATCAGGCCCACGCCGGGGGTGCTGTGCCGGGTCCTGGCGACCCAGGGGTAGACCTTGTGGCCGGGGAGCTGGCCGCCCTCGCCGGGCTTGGCGCCCTGGGCCATCTTGATCTGGATGTCGTCCGCGTTGACCAGGTACTCGCTGGTGACGCCGAAGCGCCCGGAGGCGACCTGCTTGATGGCGGAGCGGCGGACCGGGTCGTGGAGCCGCTCGGGGTCCTCGCCGCCCTCGCCGGTGTTGGACTTGGCGCCGAGCCGGTTCATGGCGATGGCGAGCGTCTCGTGCGCCTCCTGGGAGATGGAGCCGTACGACATGGCGCCGGTGGAGAAGCGCTTGACGATCTCGGAGACGGGCTCGACCTCGTCCAGCGGGACGGGGGTCCGGCCGGAGGCGAAGCCGAACAGCCCGCGCAGCGTCATCAGGCGCTCGGACTGCTCGTTCACCCGGGACGTGTACTTCTTGAAGATGTCGTAGCGCCCGGAGCGCGTGGAGTGCTGGAGGCGGAAGACCGTCTCCGGGTCGAACAGGTGGGGCTCGCCCTCGCGGCGCCACTGGTACTCGCCGCCGATCTCCAGCGCGCGGTGCGCCGGGGCGATGCCGGAGGCGGGGTACGCCTTGGCGTGGCGCGCGGCGACCTCCCGGGCGACGACGTCGATGCCGACGCCGCCGATCTTGGTGGCGGTGCCGTGGAAGTAGGTCTCCACGAAGGACTCGTCGAGGCCGACGGCCTCGAAGACCTGGGCGCCGCGGTAGGAGGCGACGGTGGAGATGCCCATCTTGGACATCACCTTCAGGACGCCCTTGCCCAGGGCGTGGATGAGGTTGCGGAGGGACTGCGCGAGGTCGGCGCCGGGCAGGAAGGTCCCGGCCCGCACCAGGTCCTCGACGGACTCCATCGCGAGGTAGGGGTTGACGGCCGCGGCGCCGTAGCCGATGAGCAGGGCCACGTGGTGGACCTCGCGGACGTCGCCGGCCTCGACCAGCAGGCCCACCTGGGTGCGCTGCTTGGTGCGGATGAGGTGGTGGTGGACGGCCGCGGTGAGCAGCAGCGAGGGGATCGGGGCGTGCTCGGCGTCCGCGTGGCGGTCGGAGAGCACGATCAGCCGGGCGCCGTTGTCGATGGCGGCGTCGGCCTCGGCGCGGATCTCCTCGATCCGGGCGGCCAGCGCCTCGCCGCCGCCGTGCACCCGGTAGAGACCGGAGAGGGTGGCGGCCTTGAAGCCGGGCATGTCGCCGTCGGCGTTGATGTGGATGAGCTTGGCCAGCTCGTCGTTGTCGATCACCGGGAAGGGCAGGACGACGCTGCGGCAGGAGGCCGCGGTCGGGTCCAGCAGGTTGCCCTGGGGCCCCAGGGAGCTGCGCAGGGAGGTGACCAGCTCCTCCCGGATGGCGTCCAGGGGCGGGTTGGTGACCTGGGCGAAGAGCTGGGTGAAGTAGTCGAACAGCAGCCGGGGCCGCTCGGAGAGGGCGGCGATCGGGGAGTCGGTGCCCATGGAGCCGATCGGCTCGGTGCCGGTGCGGGCCATCGGCGCCAGGATGACCCGCAGCTCCTCCTCGGTGTACCCGAAGGTCTGCTGGCGGCGGGTGACCGAGGCGTGGGTGTGGACGATGTGCTCGCGCTCGGGCAGGTCGGACAGCTCGATCTCGCCGGCCTCCAGCCACTCGGCGTAGGGCCGGCCGGCGGCCAGGGCGGCCTTGACCTCGTCGTCCTCGATGATGCGGTGCTCGGCGGTGTCGACGAGGAACATGCGGCCCGGCTGGAGGCGGCCCTTGCGCACCACCCGGGCCGGGTCGATGTCCAGGACGCCGACCTCCGAGCCGAGGACGACGAGGCCGTCGTCGGTGACCCAGTAGCGGCCGGGGCGCAGTCCGTTGCGGTCGAGGACGGCGCCGACCTGGGTGCCGTCGGTGAAGGTGACGCAGGCGGGGCCGTCCCAGGGCTCCATCATCGTGGAGTGGTACTGGTAGAAGGCGCGGCGGCCCGCGTCCTCGATGTTCATGGACTCGTGGTTCTCCCACGCCTCCGGGATCATCATCAGCACGGCGTGCGGCAGGGAGCGCCCGCCCAGGTGCAGCAGTTCCAGGACCTCGTCGAAGGAGGCGGAGTCCGAGGCGTCGGGGGTGCAGATCGGGAACAGCCGCTCCAGGCCCGCGGCGGCGTTCCCGCCCGCCGCACCGTCCCCGGCCGGCCCGTGGCCGAACAGGTCGGAGGCGAGCTGGGACTCCCGGGCGGCCATCCAGTTGCGGTTGCCCCGGACGGTGTTGATCTCGCCGTTGTGCGCGACGAACCGGTAGGGGTGGGCCAGCGGCCAGGCCGGGAAGGTGTTGGTGGAGAACCGGGAGTGCACGAGCGCGATCGCGGAGGCGAAGCGGCGGTCGGACAGGTCCGGGAAGAACGGTTCGAGCTGGCCGGTGGTCAGCATGCCCTTGTACACGACGGTCCGCGCGGACAGCGAGGGGAAGTAGACGCCCAGCTCGCGTTCGGCCCGCTTGCGCAGGGCGAAGGCCCGGCGGTCCAGGGCGATGCCCCGCGAGGTGCCGTCGGTGACGAAGAGCTGGCGCAGGACCGGCATCGTGGCGCGGGCGGTGGCGCCCAGCAGTTGCGGGGCGACGGGGACCTCGCGCCAGCCGAGGACGGTCAGTCCCTCCTCTGCGGCCAGCTCCCCGACCCGCTCGACGGCGGCGGCGGTCCCCTCCGGCGGGAGGAAGGCGATGCCGACGGCGTAGCCGCCGGGCTCGGGCAGGTCGAATCCGGCCACCTCGCGGAGGAAGGCGTCGGGCACCTGGGTCAGGATGCCCGCGCCGTCGCCCGAGTCGGGCTCGGAGCCGGTGGCTCCCCGGTGCTCCAGGTTGCGCAGCACGGTGAGGGCCTGGTCGACCAGGGTGTGGGACGCCTCACCGGTGAGGGTGGCGACGAAGCCGACGCCGCAGGCGTCGTGCTCCTCACGGGGGTCGTACAGGCCCTGCCGGGCGGGGCGGGCGTCCATGAAGGACCGGTTCCGGTCGGTCACGGGCTGCTGCTGGGACGGCTGGCGCGGCATGTGCATCGGCTCTCCCCATCGTCGTCGGGTGGCAAATCGAGTTGCCGAGGGACGACGCTGGCCCTCCGCTGAGTGCGAAAGCTGGTGCAGGCTACACGATGTTGCGGATCCCGCAAAGCGGAAACGCCGTACCAGCATGCGGACATCTGAGGGGTCGGCGACGGCTTTCGGGATCGCGGACCCGATGGTGCGAGGTGGTGGGTCGAGCCGAGGGAAAGGACGCTGACCGGCGGCTCCGGGGCGGAGGGGCGTCGTCGCCCGCTCCGCGGGATACGCGACGGGCTTCCTCACCCGTGGCGCTTACGCACCATGCCCGCTGGCTTCGGGGGCGAAACCGGCGGGCAGGGAATTAACGTGCGTGTAACGCGGGGAGACGGATCCTGACGGAGCGGGGTCAGCCCAGGGCCGAGTCGAACAGGGTGCCCAGGAGGTAGGTCACCCCGGCCGCCGCGCCGCCCAGCGCGAGCTGCCGCAGCCCGCTGAACCACCAGCTCCGCGCGGTGACCTTGGCGACCACCGCGCCGCACAGGAACAGCCCGGCCAGCGCCAGCAGCACGGCGGGCCAGAGGGCCTCGGCGCCGAGGAGGAAGGGCAGCACGGGGAGCAGGGCGCCGAGGGCGAAGGAGCCGAACGAGGAGACGGCCGCGACCAGCGGGGAGGGCAGGTCGGAGGGGTCGATGCCGAGCTCCTCGCGGGCGTGTATCTCCAGCGCCTGCTCGGGGTCGCGGGAGAGCTGCCGGGCCACCTCGCGGGCCAGCTCCGGCTCGACGCCGCGCGCCTCGTAGAGGGCGGCCAGCTCGGCCTCCTCGTCCTTCGGGTGCTTGCGCAGCTCCCGGCGCTCCACGTCCAGCTCGGCCTCGACCAGCTCGCGCTGGGAGGCGACGGAGGTGTACTCGCCGGCGGCCATCGAGAAGGCTCCGGCCGCCAGCCCCGCCAGACCGCTGAGCACGATGGTCTGCTGCCCGGCCGCGCCCCCGGCGACGCCGGTCATCAGGGCCAGGTTGGAGACCAGCCCGTCCATGGCGCCGAAGACGGCGGGGCGCAGCCACCCCCCGTTGACGTCCCGGTGGGTGTGGTTGTCGCGGTGCGCCTCGTGGAGCGCGGCTTCGGTCTCGATGATGGCCATGCGGGTCCCCCTGGGGAGCGTCGAGCACGTCGTCGACGCGTGCTCCTTGGACGAATTCCACTTCTCGACAACAACCAATCTACGGTGATCCATTCCCTGCCGCCAGCAAGGAAAGGCTGCGCTTACCTGCGGTTTTGTCGTCGGAAGGACGTCCATGGCCATGCTCGCACGGGGATCGGACAGGGAGGACGGACCCCCTCCGGGGCCGGATCCCGCCGGGGCGACGGGCGCGGAACGGCACCGGGCGGCACGGGGTCGCGGGGCGCGCGGGAGGGGTGGCGCGGACGAACCCGAGTACGGGTGCGGGGAACGGGCGAAGGGCCGGAGAGGCCGAGCGAGCACCGGGCCGTGCAGAAGGAGCCGGGCCGTACGGGCAAAGCCGGGCGGTACGGGCGGGGACCGGGCCGTACGGGCAAAGCCGGGCGGTACGGGCGGGGACCGGACGCCGGACCTCGGAGCCCTCCGGGCATGCGCGCCGTCGGCCTCCGTGCCCCGGGAGCCCAAGGGCTCGCGGCCCGGGGGCCGGGACCAGGGGCCGGCCTGGTCAAGGCCCGGAAGCCAGGTGCTGGCGCCGGGGTGGGACGCAACCGTCGGGGCCCGGAGGCCGGGGGCCGGGGCCCGGCGGCAGCGGATGAGACCGGGCCGTACGGGCGGAGCCGGGCCGTACGGGCGGAGCCGGGCGGTACAGGCGGGCCCGGGACGCCGGACCTCGAAGCCGCCGGGCAGCCGGGCAGCCACGAGCCCGAGGGCCCGGAGATCGGGACCCGGGGACCGGGCGGGACCGGGATCCGGGGCCGGACACGACGAGGGCGGCGGTGGAGACCACCGCCGCCCGTACGCGCCCCGGCCGTCCGGCCGGGTGCCGTCTCAGCCCTTCTTGGCCGACCCGGCGCCGTTCCTCACGTCGCCGGAGTCCCCGGCGTCCCCGTCCCGGGCGTCGGGAATGTCCTCGGCGCCCTTCGCGGTCCCGGCGCTCCCGGGCCCGGCGGCGCCCTTGGCGGGCTCCGCGCCCTTCGCGGGCTCCGCGTCCTCGGCGGCGCCCTTCGCGTCCGCGCCGGAGGCGCCCTTCGGGGTCTCCGCGTCCTCCGCGGCGCCGTCGGCCTTCTCCGCGCCCGGCTCGACCACGGCCTCCCGGCCCGGCCGCGTCCGCGCCGAGACCACCATGTAGACCACGGCCAGCAGGAACACGAGGAGCGCGGTCCAGTTGTTCAGCCGCAGGCCGAGGATGTGGTGGGCGTCGTCGACGCGCATGTACTCGATCCAGAAGCGGCCCGCGCAGTACGAGGCGACGTACAGGGCGAAGGCCCTGCCGTGGCCGAGCGAGAAGCGGCGGTCGGCCCAGATGACGAGGAGCGCGACGCCCACGCACCACAGCGACTCGTACAGGAACGTCGGGTGGTAGGTGCCCGGCTCCCGGCCCCCGGCGGAGGAGGTGATTTTCAGCGCCCACGGCAGGTCGGTCGCCCGCCCGTACAGCTCCTGGTTGAACCAGTTGCCCCAGCGGCCGATGGCCTGGGCCAGGGCGATGCCGGGGGCGACGGCGTCGGCGTAGGCGGGCATCGGGATGCCCCGGCGCCGGGCGCCGATCCAGGCGCCCAGCCCGCCGAGCGCGATGGCGCCCCAGATGCCGAGGCCGCCCTCCCAGACCTTGAAGGCGTCCACCCAGTCACGGCCGTCGCTGAAGTACAGCTCGTAGTCCGTGATCACGTGGTAGAGCCGGCCGCCGATCAGGCCGAAGGGAACGGCCCAGACCGCGATGTCGGCCACCGTGCCCGCCCGGCCGCCCCGGGCGACCCAGCGCCGGTTGCCGAGCCACACGGCCACGAAGACACCGATGATGATGCAGAACGCGTAGCCGCGCAGCGGAACGGGGCCGAGATGCAGCACCCCGCTGGACGGGCTGGGAATGAAGGCAAGTTCCATGGCAAGGTCGACGCTACCGTGTCGGACGGGACCTGCGGCAAGACACCTCGGCTACGGGTCCGTAACGGGAGGGCGGATTGGTCCGCCCGCGCCCGGTCCTTCCTACTTGTGGGCTTCCCACGAGCCTACTTGTTCGCCTCCGCGACGCGCTGCTTCAGCTTGTCGGGGGTCATGCCGCCGTCCTGGTAGATGTTCTCGCCGTCCAGCAGGACCGTCGGGGTACCGCTGAAGCCGCCCTTCTTGAACGCCTGGTTGGACTTGGCGACCCAGGCGTTGTGCGTGCCGTTGCGCACGCACTCCTGGAAGGCGGGGGTGCCCAGGCCGTCGACCTTGCCCGCCAGGGCGATCAGCCGGTCCTTGTCGGCGAAGGCGTCGTCGGTCTCCGCGGGCTGGTTGTCGTAGAGCACGTCGTGGTACGGGGAGAACCGGCCGGCGTCCTGGGCGCAGGCCGCGGCGTTGGCCGCCTCGCGGGAGCCGGTGCCGCCCATGTTGCCGTCGATCAGCGTGGCCAGGTGGTACTCCACCTTGAGCTGCCCGGCGGCGGCCAGCTCGTGGATGGTGTCCCGGTAGGCCAGCTCGAAGGCCTTGCAGGCGGGGCAGCGGAAGTCCTCCCAGATGGTGAGCGTCGATCCGGCGCTCTCCTTCCCGGCGGGGATGGCGAGGCTGTCCTTGCCCTGGGCCCCGGAGGGCACCACGACCGGGCCGGCCGACTCGCTGCCGTCGTCCTTGCCCGCGTTGGCGGCGATCACCCCGATCACCGCCGCGAGCCCCAGGACGCCGACCACGCTCACGCCGACGATCAGGCCGCGCCGGCGCCGGTCCCTGGACTGCTGCTTCTGCCGCTCGGCCGCCATCCGCTCCCGGGCGGTGCGCTTTCCTCGGTTCTTCTCGCTCACACCCCGCAGAACGAACCGGGGAGGCGCAACGCGCCTCCCCGGCCCCAGGTCCACCCGTACGAGGGACCCGTATGACATTCGGCCCGGTCCGCCGGGCCACGCGGCGGACGGCTACGCCCGGCTGCGGACGCCCTTCGCCAGATCGGCCGCGAGGGCGCGGACCTCCTCCAGCCCGGTGGCGGCGTCGGGGGCGTCCAGCATCCGCTTGACGAAGGCGGAGCCCACGATCACCCCGTCGGCGAAGCGGGCGACCTCGGCGGCCTGGACGGCGTCGGAGACGCCGAGCCCGACGCAGACCGGGGTGCCGGTGGTGGCGCGGGTGCGCCGCACCAGGTCCTCGGCCTGCGAGCTGACCGAGGTCCGGGTGCCGGTGACGCCCATCAGGGAGGCCGCGTAGACGAAGCCGCTGCCGACCGCGGTGATCTCCGCCAGCCGGGCGTCCCGGCTGCTGGGCGCCACCACGAAGACCGTGGCGAGACCGTGCTTGTCGGCGTGCTCCCGCCACGTCGCGGACTCCTGGACCGGCAGGTCGGGCAGGATGCACCCGGCGCCGCCCGCCTCGGCCAGCTCGGCGGCGAAGCGCTCCACCCCGTAGCGGTCGACCGGGTTCCAGTAGGTCATCACGAGGATCGGCCGCCCGGTGGCCTCGTGGGCCTCCTTGACGGTGCGCAGCACGTCGGCGATGCGCACCCCGCCGCGCAGGGCGATGTCGTCGGCGGTCTGGATGACCGGGCCGTCCAGGACCGGGTCGCTGTGCGGCAGCCCGATCTCGACGATGTCGGCGCCGCCCCCGATGACGGCCTTGGCCGCCTCGATGCCGCCGTCGACGGTGGGGAACCCGGCCGGGAGGTAGGCGATGAGAGCCGCGCGGCCCTCGGCCTTCGCCGCCGCGAGGGTCTCGTCCAGCAGTCGTACGTTCCCGCTCACTTCGCGTCCCCCTCGATCTCGGCGGTGCCCGCCCGGTCGGCGGCGACCTCGGCGTCGGTGTCGTAGAGCCCGAAGTAGCGGGCGGCGGTGTCCATGTCCTTGTCGCCGCGGCCGGAGAGGTTGACGACGAGCAGCCCCTCCGGTCCCAGCTCCCGGCCGACCTCCAGGGCCCCGGCCAGCGCGTGGGCGCTCTCTATGGCCGGGATGATGCCCTCGGTGCGCGACAGCAGGCGTAGGGCCTGCATGGCGGCGTCGTCGGTGACCGCGCGGTACTCGCCGCGGCCGGAGTCCTTCAGGTACGCGTGCTCCGGGCCGATGCCCGGGTAGTCCAGGCCGGCCGAGATCGAGTACGGCTCGGTGATCTGGCCCTCGTCGTCCTGGAGGACGTAGGAGCGGGAACCGTGCAGGATGCCGGGCTCCCCGGCGCTCAGGGTGGCGGCGTGCTCGCCGGTCTCCAGGCCGTGTCCCGCCGGTTCGCAGCCGATGAGGCGGACGCCCTCGTCGGGGATGAAGGCGTGGAAGAGGCCGATGGCGTTGGAGCCGCCGCCGACGCAGGCGACGGCGGCGTCGGGGAGCCGTCCGGCCCGCTCCAGGATCTGGCGGCGGGCCTCGACGCCGATGACCCGGTGGAAGTCGCGGACCATGGCCGGGAAGGGGTGCGGACCGGCGACGGTGCCGAACAGGTAGTGGGTGCGGTCGACGTTGGCAACCCAGTCGCGGAACGCCTCGTTGATGGCGTCCTTGAGGGTGCGGCTGCCGGACTTCACGGCGATGACCTCGGCGCCGAGCATGCGCATCCGGGCCACGTTGAGCGCCTGGCGCCGGGTGTCGACCTCGCCCATGTAGATGGTGCACTCGAGGCCGAACAGGGCGCAGGCGGTGGCGGTGGCCACGCCGTGCTGGCCCGCGCCGGTCTCGGCGATGACGCGGGTCTTGCCCATCCGCCGGGTGAGCAGGGCCTGGCCCAGCACGTTGTTGATCTTGTGCGAGCCGGTGTGGTTCAGGTCCTCGCGCTTGAGGAAGATCCGGGCGCCGCCCGCCTCGGCGGCGAAGCGGGGGACCTCGGTGAGGGCGGAGGGCCGCCCGGTGTAGTGGGCGAGCAGGTCGTCGAGCTCACGGGCGAACTCGGGGTCGGCCTTGGCCTTGTCGTACTCGACGGCGACCTCGTCCACGGCGGCCACCAGGGCCTCCGGGATGAACTTGCCGCCGTAGGCGCCGAAGTAGCCCTGGGGGCTGGGGACCTGACCCTCGGGATCGGGGATGAAGAAGGAGCTGGGCATGCGGGAGCCTCACGGTGGTGTGATGGGTGGGCACGGTGCGCCGCGGGGTGGGGTCGTCCGACCGCGCGGCCCGTCGGCGCCCGAGGGCACCCGACGGACCGCGCGGCTCAGTGGCGGCCCGCGCCCCTCAGGGGGCGCGGTGCCATCGCATCCCGTTCACCTGGCCGGGCTCGTCCCCGATCACATAACGCACCCGGCGCCCGTGGACCCGGCGCGCGGGGGCGCGGCAGCCGCGCGGGCGGCAGCCGCGCGCCAGGCGCGCGTACGGGTCCCTGGACGCGGGGACGGGCGTGGGTGCGGTCATCGGGGACTGCCGGTCGGGGTCAGCCGCGGCCGTGCCGCAGGGCCGGGTGCTCGCCGGCGGCCACCAGGTCGGAGACGGCGGTCCGGGGGTCGCGGCCGGTGACCAGGGACTCCCCGACGAGGACGGCGTCGGCGCCCTCGTTGGCGTAGGCGATGAGGTCGTGCGGGCCGCGGACGCCGGACTCCGCGACGCGGACGATGCCGGCCGGGATCTCGGGGGCGACGCGCTCGAAGGTGCCGCGGTCGACCTCCAGCGTCTTCAGGTTGCGCGCGTTGACGCCGATGACCTTGGCCCCGGCGTCGACGGCCCGCTCGACCTCCTCCTCGTCGTGGACCTCGACGAGGGGGGTGAGCCCGATGGACCCGGCGCGCTCGATCAGCGACTCCAGGGCGGGCTGGTCCAGGGCGGCGACGATCAGCAGGGCCAGGTCGGCGCCGTGCGCGCGGGCTTCCCAGAGCTGGTACGAGGTGACGATGAAGTCCTTGCGCAGGACGGGGATGTCCACCCGGGCGCGGACGGCGTCCAGGTCGGCCAGCGAGCCGCCGAAGCGGCGCTGCTCGGTGAGGACGGAGATGACGGCCGCGCCGCCCGCCTCGTAGTCGGCGGCGAGCCCCGCCGGGTCGGCGATGGCGGCCAGCGCGCCCTTGGAGGGGCTGGAGCGCTTGACCTCGCAGATGACCTTGACCCCGTCGCCGCGCAGGGCGCTCACGCCGTCCTGCGCGGGCCTGGCCCGGGCCGCGCGCTCCTTGAGCTCGTCGAGGCTGACGCGCGCCTGCCGCTCGGCGAGGTCGGCACGGACTCCGTCGATGATCTCGTCGAGCACACTCACGCGAGAGGCCCCTTTCGGACGGCGGAACGTTCGGTCACTGAGATGGTATCCGCAGCGGGCCGCGGGGCCCGCATCCGGCCACCGCCGGTCCCACAAGGTGGACATCGGGCGGTCCGTCAAGGGGTCAGCCAGCCACCGATGGGCAGGTTCCGGACGATGGTGAAGACCAGCAGCAGGGCGCCCAGGCTCCAGAGCAGCGCGGGGCCCGGGGAGAGGGCCGAGCGGCGCCCCCGGGCGGCGCGCACCGCCCAGAGGGTCCAGAGCACGGCGAAGGCCGCGTAGCCGAGGACGGCGGGCGCGTTGGCGTGCAGGGCGGTGAGCAGGTCCCCGTGGGCGACGGCGTGGGCGCTGCGCAGTCCGCCGCAGCCGGGGCAGTACAGGCCGGTGACGCGCAGCAGGGGGCAGACGGGGTAGTGGCCGGGCTCGTTGGGGTCGACGGCCGCCACGTAGGTGAAGGCCCCGGCGACGGCCGCGAGCACGGCGGCGGGGACGGCGAGGCGCCCGGCGACGGCCCGGGGACCGGAGACGGGGCGGCGGCCGGGGACGGCGCGAGGACCGGGTCCGGCGGGCGGAAGGGGGCCGGCGGGAGGCGCGGCGGGCCCGGCCGACGGGTGCCGGGGGGCCGGTTCGGGCGGCGGCTTCGGAAGGGTCTCGGCGTCCACGGTCCGCATTCTGCCCGGCACGGCGCGGGCCCGCACGGGGGACGCCGGGCGGGGGAACACGGCACCCCGGGCGCGGCGCGAAGGGGGGCGCGGCGCCGGGCGCGGGCACGCCGCAGGGCTCGGGCACGGCGGCGGGGCGGCGGAGGGCGCGGCGCGCGAACGCACGAGGCCAGATCCCGGACCGGCGAGAACCACGCACCGCCGGACGCGACGCACGGGGGCGGGACGCACAAACGCCTGGCGGGACGGACGAAACCGGAAGGCCCGGGCGCGGCACGGAAGGCCCGGGCGCGGCGTCCCTCTCTCGAAAGGTGCCCGACGCGGACCGGTCACACGCCCGGCGGAGCACACGCACACCCGGCGGCGCGGGCGTACCTCCCGCGGGGCGAACGGGTGCCGGACGGGACGCGCCGGGCGCGGGGCGCCGCCCCCGGCGGTAACGGCACCCGGCCGGAAACCGGGCGCGTGCCCGACGGAGCACCCGCACGCCCAGGGGGCAGGCGTACGCCCGGCGGGGCAGGCGTACGCCCGGCGGGGCGAACGGGTGCCGGACGGGGCGAACGGGTGCCGGACGGGACGCGCCGGGCGGGACGGGCCGGGCGCGGGGGCGTGGGGTCCGAAGCCGGGCCGGGAACGCGCGGGGGGGCGGGTGGCACCCGGGTGCCGCCCGCCCCCCGTGGAGGCGTTCCGCCGTCGTGCGGCGCCCGCCCTCAGGCGCCGGCGGCGGCGCGGCTGTCGGCGATGCTGCGCGAGGGGTCGACGTGCTTCGGCTGGCCGAGGCCCATCAGCTTCATGACGCCGCCCACGACAGCACCCACGAGGGTGACGCCGATGCCCGCCCAGAAGCCCGCGGGCTGCGCCATCACCATGAACATGCCCGCGACGCAGAAACCGATGAAGGCGATGATGACGCCGGTCCAGGCGGCCGGGGTGTGACCGTGGCTGCTGCCCGCCATTGCTTGCTCCTCGTTGCTGTGTACGTGTCTGAGCAGGACGCTCGCGCTCATTGTCCCGCACGGGCGCGCGTGGCGTGATCGGGGGTCCACCGCCCGGTGGGCGTGTCCCCCGTACGGGTGCCGCGGACGGGCCGGTCAGGCCCCGGTCGGGTCCTCGCCGCGGTCGAGCGCCTTCCAGAGGTCCTCGGGGCGGTCCGGGTCGACCGGGCGCTCCCGGCGGCGCGGGCGGGGTGTGCCGTCGCGCTCGTAGCGGCCGGACATCGCGGGCCACAGCCGCCCGTAGCGCAGCGCGAGCAGCCCGGCGAGCAGGAGCAGGAGCCCGCCGGCGGCGGCCACGTAGGGCCAGGCGGTGTGGGTGAGGGCGTCCACGGTGGCCGAGGTGTCGCCCGCCGCCCGGACCGCCTTGTCGTCCAGGGCGGAGCTGTCCAGGGCGCCGGCGAGGGCCGCGGTGACGGTGCCCGCGCCGCACAGCGCGAGCAGCCCGGCGACCGCGAGGCGCCCGGCGCGGCGGACGGCGAAGACGGCGACGAGCGCGGCGAGGCCGACTATGGCGAGCGCCGCGGGGACGCCCGTGACGTCGCTTCCCCTGGCGGTCAGCGGGAAGGCGCCGCCGGCCACCGTCGCGGTGCCCTCGGACCATTCCTGGCGGGTGGCGAGCAGGGCGACGGCGGCGCCGAGCGCGCCGCTCAGCAGGGCGAGGGCGAGGCTGCGGCGGCCGTGGGACCTGCCGGGACCGGCGTCGGGGGTGCGGGGGTGAGGAACAGCAGTCACGTACTCCACTATCACCCGGACCCCGGGTGCCGCGGCACCCGGGGTTCACGATCGGAGGGTGAGAAGTCCCCCATCGGGGGCCGTCGGGCGGCGGTTTCCGGCCACATCCGGGGCGTGCGGGCACGGTCCCGGGCCGGACGGAGCGCCCCCGCGCGCCCCGTCCCGCCGCCGCCGGCGGCCGTGCCGGCCGCCGTCAGCCGCCGAGGCGGTTGGCCGTGTGGACGGCGCGCAGCACGGCCGCCGCCTTGTTGCGGCACTCGGTGTCCTCGGCGACCGGGTCGGAGTCCGCCACGACGCCCGCGCCCGCCTGGACGTAGGCGGTGCCGTCGCGCAGCAGGGCGGTGCGGATGGCGATGGCGGTGTCCGAGTCGCCCGCGAAGTCGAGATAGCCGACGGCGCCGCCGTACAGGCCGCGGCGGGAGGGCTCGAGTTCGTCGATGATCTGCAGGGCGCGCGGCTTGGGGGCGCCGGAGAGGGTGCCGGCCGGGAAGCAGGCGGTGAGCACGTCGAAGGCGGTGCGGCCGGGCGCGACCTGCCCGGTCACCGTGGAGACGATGTGCATGACGTGCGAGTACCGCTCGACGGACATGAAGTCGACGACCTCGACGGAGCCGGGCTCGCAGACCCGGCCGAGGTCGTTGCGGCCCAGGTCGACGAGCATCAGGTGCTCGGCGCGCTCCTTGGGGTCGGCGAGCAGTTCCTCGGCCAGCGCCTGGTCCTCCCCGGGGGTGGCGCCGCGGTGGCGGGTGCCGGCGATGGGGTGCAGCAGGGCCCGGCCGGCCTCCACCTTGACCAGGGCCTCGGGCGAGGAGCCGACGATGTCGAAGCCGTCGAGGCGCAGCAGGTACATGTAGGGGGACGGGTTGGTGGCGCGCAGGACCCGGTAGACGTCGAGGGCGCTCGCGGTGCAGGGCGTCTCGAACCGCTGGGAGGGGACGACCTGGAAGGCCTCGCCCGCGCGGATGCGCTCCTTGATGTCCTCGACGGCCGCCTGGTAGTCGGTGCCGCCCCAGAGGGCGGTGTACTCGGGCAGTTCGGAGGGGGGCAGCGCGGCCGGGGGCTGGGCCACGGCGCGGCCGAGGTCGGCCTGCATGGCGTCCAGGCGGGCCACCGCGTCGGCGTAGGCCTCGTCGACGCCGGTGTCCAGGTCGTTGTGGTTGATCGCGTTGGCGATCAGCCAGACCGAGCCCTCCCAGTGGTCCATCACGGCGAGGTCGCTGGTGAGCAGCATGGTCAGCTCGGGCAGCCGCAGGTCGTCGCGCTCGCCGGGGCCCACCTTCTCCAGGCGGCGGACGATGTCGTAGCCGAGGTAGCCGACCATGCCGCCGGTGAAGGGCGGCAGGCCCAGGTCCTCGGCGAGGTCGCGGGGGGTGTGCAGGGCCTCGATGGTGGCGCGGAGCGCGCCGAGGGGGTCGCCCCCGGCGGGGACGCCGACCGGCGGGGTGCCCTCCCAGTGGGCCAGACCGTCCCGCTCGGTGAGGGTGGCGTCGCTGCGGACGCCGATGAAGGAGAAGCGGGACCAGGAGCGCCCTCCCCCGGTGCTGAACGCCTGGGAGGCACCCCCGTCCGCGGACTCCAGGAGGAAGGTGCCGGGGCGTTCGGCGGCGAGCTTGCGGTAGAGGGCGACCGGGGTGTCGCCGTCGGCGAGGAGCTTGCGGGTGACCGGCACGACGCGGCGGTCGGCGGCGAGCTTGCGGAAGGTCTCGAGGTCCATGACGTCCATGGCCGCAGACCCTACTGATCCGCCCCGGGCGCGTCGCCACCCGTTCCGCCGCCGAGGAGCACATCGGCGTCGAAGCAGGTGCGGGCCCCGGTGTGGCAGGCGGCGCCGGTCTGGTCGACCTTGACGAGGACGGTGTCGGCGTCGCAGTCCAGGGCGACGGACTTGACCCGCTGGACGTGTCCGGAGGTGTCCCCCTTGACCCAGTACTCGCCGCGGCTGCGGGACCAGTAGGTGCAGCGGCCCGTGGTCAGGGTGCGGTGCAGCGCCTCGTCGTCCATCCAGCCGAGCATCAGCACCTCCCCGGTGTCGTACTGCTGGGCGATGGCCGGGAGGAGTCCGTCCGGACTGCGCTTGAGGCGGGCGGCGATCTCCGGGGCGAGCGGGCTGGGCCCCCGGGGCGGGCTGCTGGTCATGGGTCCATTGTGCCGCGCGCGGCAGGCCGGCCCCGGCCGTGTCCGGTGGGCGGACCGGGGGCGCGGCCGTAGGCTGACGGCATGTCGACATTCGCCAAGCGTGAGCGGCTGCTGCTGGCCGACCTGCTGGAGACCGCCGGTCCGGACGCCCCCACCCTGTGCGAGGGGTGGGTGACCCGGGACCTGGCGGCACACGTCGTGGTGCGCGAGCGGCGGCCGGACGCCGCCGGGGGCGTGCTGATCAAGCCGCTGGCGGGCCGGCTGGAGAGGGTGTCCCGGGAGTACGGGGAGAAGCCGTACGAGGAGCTGATCGGGCTGATCCGCTCCGGGCCGCCGAAGTTCTCGCCGTTCACCCTGAAGCAGGTCGACGAGGCGGCGAACACGGTGGAGTTCTACGTGCACGCCGAGGACGTCCGCCGGGCGCAGCCGGACTGGTCGTCGCGCGAGCTGGACCCGGTGTTCCAGGACGCCCTGTGGGCCCGGCTGGAGCGCACCGCCCGGCTGGTGGCCCGGGACGCCCCGACGGGACTGGTGCTGCGCCGTCCGGACGGGCGGACGGTGGTCGCCCACCGGGGCGCGCCGGTGGTGACGGTCACGGGCGAGCCCTCCGAGCTGCTGATGTTCGCCTTCGGGCGGCAGGACGCGGCGAAGGTGGCGCTGGACGGCGACGAGGACGCGATCACCCGGCTGCACGAGGCGAAACAGCTCGGCCTCTGACGCCCCCCGGGCGCCCCTGCGGTGCTCCCCCTCGGCGGCCGGGCCGCCCCGGGCCGGGGACGGCGCGGCCGACGGCGGTCCGGTCCCGCCCGTGCGGCGGCCGGGGCCGGGTGTCCGGGAGGGCCTAGCGGACCGGGTGGCCCGCCGACCGCAGGGCGTCCTTGACCTCGCCGATGCGCAGGTCACCGAAGTGGAAGACGGAGGCGGCCAGCACCGCGTCCGCGCCCGCGCCGACGGCCGGGGAGAAGTCCGCGAGCCGCCCGGCGCCGCCGGAGGCGATGACGGGGACGGAGACGTGGCGGCGGACCGCCGCGATCATCTCCAGGTCGTAGCCGTCCTTGGTGCCGTCCGCGTCCATCGAGTTGAGCAGGATCTCCCCCGCGCCCAGCTCCGCCGCCCGGTGGGCCCACTCGACCGCGTCGGTGCCGGTGCCGCGCCGTCCGCCGTGCGTGGTGACCTCGAAGCCGCCGGACGGGGTGCGGCGGGCGTCGACGGACAGGACCAGCACCTGGCGGCCGAAGCGCTCCGCGATCTCGCGGATCAGTTCGGGCCGGGCGATGGCCGCGGTGTTGACGCCCACCTTGTCGGCGCCGGCCCGCAGCAGCCGGTCGACGTCGTCCGCGGTGCGCACCCCGCCGCCGACGGTCAGCGGGATGAACACCTGCTCGGCGGTGCGGCGCACCACGTCGTAGGTCGTCTCGCGGTCGCCGGACGAGGCGGTGATGTCCAGGAACGTCAGCTCGTCGGCGCCCTCGGCGTCGTACACCTTGGCCATCTCGACGGGGTCGCCCGCGTCGCGCAGGTTCTGGAAGTTGACGCCCTTGACGACCCGGCCGCCGTCCACGTCCAGGCAGGGGATGACTCGGACCGCCAGGGTCATGAATCCACGGCTCCTCTAGTGCCTCGTGCTGTGCTGTTACCGCTGCTAACGGGCCCGCGTGGGGCCCTCCGCGCCGGGCGGCGCGGTCCCTCCCGCGTAGGCCTCCAGTTCCACCGAGACCAGGATGCGGGAGTCGACGAAGCCCTCCACGACCAGGAAGGTCGCGGCCGGGCGCACGGAGCCGAACAGCTCCCGGTGGGCCCGGCCCACCGCGTCTACGTCGCGCGCGTGGGCCAGGTGGACGCGAGTGAGGATCACGGACCCGATGCCGAGTCCGAACTCCCCGATCGCGTTCAGGGCGGCGGCGAAGGCCGCCCCGGCCTGCTCGTACGGGTCGCCCTCGCCGTGCAGCACCCCGTCCCGGAAGGCGGTGGTGCCGCCGACGACGACCCGGTCGCCCGCCGCGACGGCCCGCGCGCAGCCGAAGGACTCCTCCCAGGGACTTCCGCTGTGCACGCGCCGTACGCCGGACGTCATGACGCCACTGCCTCCAGGGCCTCTTCCAGGGTGAAAGCCTTCGCGTACAGGGCCTTCCCGACGATGGCGCCCTCGACACCCAGCGGGACGAGCCCGGTGAGCGCCCGCAGGTCGTCCAGCGAGGAGACGCCGCCGGAGGCGACGACCGGGCGGTCGGTGGCCGCGCAGACGTTCCTCAGCAGTTCCAGGTTGGGGCCCAGCAGGGTGCCGTCCTTGGCGATGTCGGTGACGACGTACCGGGCGCAGCCCTCACCGTCGAGGCGGGCCAGCGTCTCGTAGAGGTCGCCGCCGTCGCGGGTCCAGCCGCGCCCGCGCAGGGTGGTGCCGCGCACGTCCAGGCCGACGGCGATCCGGTCGCCGTACTCGGCGATGACCTTGGCGACCCACTCGGGGGTCTCCAGGGCGGCGGTGCCGAGGTTGACGCGGGTGCAGCCGGTGGCGAGGGCGGCTGCCAGGGTGTCGTCGTCGCGGATGCCCCCGGACAGCTCGACCTTGATGTCCATGACCCTGGTGACCTCGGCGATCAGCTCGCGGTTGTCACCGGTACCGAAGGCGGCGTCCAGGTCGACCAGGTGCAGCCACTCGGCACCGGAGCGCTGCCAGGCGAGGGCCGCGTCCAGGGGGGCGCCGTAGGAGGTCTCGGTGCCGGACTCGCCGTGCACGAGGCGGACGGCCTGCCCGTCGCGGACGTCGACGGCGGGAAGGAGTTCGAGCGTGCTCATCTACAGGGTCTCGATCCAGTTGGTGAGGAGCTGGGCTCCGGCGTCGCCGGACTTCTCGGGGTGGAACTGGGTGGCCCACAGCGCGCCGTTCTCGACGGCGGCCACGAACGGTTCGCCGTGGGTGGACCAGCTCACCCTGGGCGCGGTGAAGGCCGGGTCGCGCGGCTGGAGGGTCCACTCGTGGACGGCGTAGGAGTGCACGAAGTAGTACCGGGCACCGGCGTCCAGCCCGGCGAAGAGCTGCGAGCCGGAGGCGGCCTCGACGGTGTTCCAGCCCATGTGGGGCACGACCGGGGCGCGCAGCGGGGCGACGGTGCCGGGCCACTCGTCCAGGCCGTCGGCCTCGACGCCGTGCTCGATGCCGCGGGCGAACAGGATCTGCATGCCGACGCAGATGCCCATGACCGGGCGGCCGCCGGAGAGGCGGCGGTCGACGATCCAGTCGCCGCGCGCGGCCCGCAGGCCCTCCATGCACGCGGCGAAGGCGCCGACGCCCGGCACCAGCAGCCCGTCGGCGTTCATCGCCGCGTCGAAGTCACGGGTGATCTCGACCTCGGCGCCCGCGCGCGCCAGGGCGCGTTCGGCGGAGCGGACGTTGCCGAAGCCGTAGTCGAAGACGACGACCCGCTTGGCGGCGGGGCTCAATTCCACACCTCCAGGCGCATCACGCCCGAGACGAGGCACATCGCGGCGCCGATGGAGAGCAGCACGATGAGGCTGGTGGGCATCTTCTGCTTGACGAAGGAGATGATGCCGCCGAGGAAGAACAGGCCGACGACGATCAGGACGGTGGCGGTACCGCTCATGGTCTACAGGGCGCCCTTCGTGGACGGCAGGATTCCGGCGGCGCGGGTGTCGCGCTCCGAGGCGTAGCGCAGGGCCCGGGCCAGGGCCTTGAACTGGCACTCCACGATGTGGTGCGCGTTGCGCCCGTAGGGCACGTGCACGTGGAGGGCGACCTGCGCCTGGGCGACGAAGGACTCCAGTATGTGCCGGGTCATGGTGGTGTCGTACGCGCCGATCATCGGCGCCATGCCCTCGGGCTCGGTGTGCACGAGGTAGGGGCGGCCGGAGAGGTCGACGGTCACCTGGGCGAGGGACTCGTCCAGCGGCACCGTGCAGTTGCCGAAGCGGTAGATGCCCACCTTGTCGCCGAGGGCCTGCCGGAAGGCGGCGCCCAGCGCGAGGGCGGTGTCCTCGATGGTGTGGTGGGAGTCGATGTGCAGATCGCCCTCGGTCTTCACGGTCAGGTCGAACAGACCGTGCCGGCCGATCTGGTCGAGCATGTGGTCGTAGAAGCCGACACCGGTGGTGATGTCCGTCTTCCCGGTGCCGTCCAGGTCGATCTCGACGAGGACCGAGGTCTCCTTGGTGGTGCGCTCCACGCGCCCGACGCGGCTCATGCGCCTTGCTCCTGTTCTTTCTTCAACTCACGGACCGCGTCCAGGAACGCGTCGTTCTCCGCCGGGGTGCCCGCGGTCACCCGCAGCCATCCCGGTACGCCGTTGTCCCGGACCAGGACGCCCCGGTCGAGGATGCCGCGCCAGGCGGCACGGGTGTCCTCGAACCGCCCGAACTGGACGAAGTTCGCGTCGGACTCGGTCACCTCGTAGCCGATGGCGCGCAGTTCGGCCACCAGCCGGTCCCGCTCGGACTTGAGCTGCTCGACGTAGGTGAGCAGGTCGTCCGTGTGCTCCAGGGCGGCCAGCGCGGTCGCCTGGGTGACGGCGGACAGGTGGTAGGGCAGCCGCACGAGCTGGACGGCGTCGACGACGGCCGGGTGCGCGGCGAGGTAGCCGAGCCGCAGGCCCGCGGCGCCGAACGCCTTCGACATCGTGCGGGAGACGACCAGGTGCGGCCGGTCCGCCAGCAGCGGCAGCAGCGAGGCGCCGTGGCTGAACTCGATGTACGCCTCGTCCACCACGACCATCGTCGGCTTCACGGCCTGCGCGGCGTCGTGCAGGGCGAGGACGGTGGCGGCCGGTACGGCGTTGCCGGTGGGGTTGTTGGGGCTGGTGACGAAGACGACGTCCGGGCGGTGCTCGGTGATGGCGCGCACGGCGGCGGCCACGTCGATGGTGAAGTCCTCGTGGCGCGGTCCGGAGATCCAGCCGGTGCCGGTGCCGCGCGCGATGAGGGCGTGCATGGAGTACGAGGGCTCGAAGCCGATCGCGGTGCGGCCGGGCCCGCCGAAGGTCTGCAGCAGCTGCTGGATGATCTCGTTGGAGCCGTTGGCCGCCCAGACGTCGCTCGGGCCCACGGGGTGGCCCGTGGTGCGCGTCAGGTAGGCGGCGAGCGCGGTGCGCAGCTCGACGGCGTCCCGGTCCGGGTAGCGGTTGAGGTGGCGGGCGGCCTCGCGGACCCGCTCGGTGATCCGCTCGACCAGCGCCTCGGGCAGCGGGTAGGGGTTCTCGTTGGTGTTCAGCCGTACGGGCACGGCCAGCTGGGGCGCGCCGTAGGGGGACTGACCGCGCAGTTCGTCCCGTACGGGCAGATCGTCGATGCCGAACGTCACTTGCTTGCCGGGACCTTCCACTCGAACCGTGCCTTGATCGCCGCGCCGTGCGCGGGCAGGTCTTCCGCCTCCGCCAGCGTCACCACGTGGTGCGCGACCTCGGCCAGGGCGTCGCGCGTGTAGTCGACGACGTGGATGCCGCGCAGGAAGGACTGCACGGACAGGCCCGAGGAGTGGCAGGCGCAGCCGCCGGTGGGCAGGACGTGGTTGGACCCGGCCGCGTAGTCGCCGAGGGAGACCGGCGACCAGGGGCCGACGAAGATCGCCCCGGCGTTGTGGACGCGGTCCGCGACGGCGGCGGCGTCGGCGGTCTGGATCTCCAGGTGCTCGGCGCCGTAGGCGTCGACGACGCGCAGCCCCTCGTCGATGCCGTCGACCAGGACGACGGCGGACTGGCGGCCGGCGAGCGCGGGGGCGATCCGGTCGTCGAGGTGCCTGGCGACCGCGGTCTGGGCCGCCAGCTCCTTCTCGACGGCCTCCGCGAGCGCGGCCGAGTCGGTGACCAGGACGGCGGCGGCCAGCGGGTCGTGCTCGGCCTGGCTGATCAGGTCGGCGGCGACGTGCACCGGGTCGGCGCCGGCGTCGGCGAGGACGGCGATCTCGGTCGGCCCGGCCTCGGCGTCGATGCCGATACGGCCGGCGAAGTACCGCTTGGCGGCGGCGACCCAGATGTTGCCGGGGCCGGTGACCATGTTGACCGGCGGACAGGACTCGGTGCCGTGCGCGAACATCGCGACGGCGGTGGCGCCGCCGGCCGCGTAGACCTCGTCGACGCCGAGCAGGGCGCAGGCGGCGAGGACGGTCGGGTGCGGCAGCCCGCCGAACTCGGCCTGGGCGGGCGAGGCCAGCGCGATCGAGCCGACGCCGGCCTCCTGGGCGGGCACCGCGTTCATGATCACGGACGAGGGGTAGACGGAGCGGCCGCCGGGCGCGTAGAGGCCGACCCGCTGGACCGGCACCCACTTCTCGGTGACGGTGCCGCCGGGCACGACCTGGGTGGCGCGGGTGGTGCGGCGCTGGGCGCGGTGGACGACGCGGGCGCGGCGGATGGACTCCTCCAGGGCCGCGCGGACGGCCGGATCCAGCTCCTCCAGCGCGCGGGCGAGCGCGGCGGCCGGGACCCGGACGCTCTCCAGGGTGACCCCGTCGAACCGCTCGGCGAAGTCGATCAGCGCCGCGTCGCCACGATGATGCACGGCCTCGCAGATCGGACGCACCTTCTCCAGGGCGGCCGAGACGTCGAAGTCGGCTCGGGGCAGCAGGTCGCGCAGGGCCGCGCCCTCGGGGAGGGCGGCGCCGCGCAGATCGATTCGGGAGATCACGGAACCAATTCTCTCAGACCCGCGTCGGAGGCCGTCCGCGCGTATCAGTGGCTGATACGGAACGCCACGGCCCGTCACCGCCCCGGGAGGGGACCGAAGTTCGCCCTCACGTTGAGTGTTCAGGTGGTCACACAGTGGGCATGAACGGTTGTACGAAGTGTGACCGACTGCCGAAGGGACGGGGAGGGAGTGATGTGCCGTGACCGAAGGGGACGGCCACCGTGACGGAGAGCTGCCGGACGACCTGACGCTGGTCGAGGCCGGCATGTGGCAGGCGTTCCGCGAGGGCGGCGTGTACGACCTCAGCGGCGGTGACGCGCGGGTCGACGATCCGCACGGCGGGCAGGTGTGGGGTCCGGAGCGGACGGTGCGGGCGCGCGTCGTATGCCGGCTGCTCCTCGACGGTCCCCCGGCGCTGGCGGGCCGGGTGGCCTCGCTCCAGCTCGTGGGCGTGCGGATCAGCGGCACCATGGACCTCGCGGGCGGCACCGTGGTGCCGTACGTGGAGCTGCGGCGCTGCCGCTTCGACCGGCAGGTGCTGCTGCCGGAGGCCCGCTTCACCACGGTGCGGATGGTCGACTGCGCGGTGCCCCGGCTGGAAGCGGCCCGGCTGCACACCGAGGGCGACCTGCACCTGCCGCGCTGCCGCTTCGCCCAGGGCATCCGGCTGACGGACGCCCGGATCGGCACCGATCTGCTGCTCAACCAGGCGGTGGTGCACCGGGACCGCAGCGGGCGCTCGATCGCCGCTGACGGCATGACGGTGGGCCAGGACCTCCAGGCCGAGATGATGGAGTCGTACGGGGAGATGAGCCTGCGCGGCGCCACGGTCGGCGTGTCGCTGAGCCTGCGCGGCGCCCTGCTCCGCAACCCGTACGCCCGGCTCGCGCTGAACGCGCCGCAGCTCACCGTGGGGCGGACGCTGTACCTGACCCCGGCGGGGCTGGGCAGCTCGCTGCTGCGGGGCACCACCCCGGCGGAGGGGACGCGGGTCCAGCGCTTCTCCTGCCAGGGCGGGGTGCGGCTGGACGACGGGCGCTTCGGCGACGCGGTCGACCTGGAACAGGCGCGGTTCACCTTCACCGACGAGCAGGATCTGTCGCTGCGCCGGGTGCAGACACCGGAGCTGCGGTTCCTGGGCGAGAGGCCGACGCGCGGGAAGGTGGTGCTGTCGGGGGCGCGGGTCGTCAATCTGGTCGACCGGGCGGACAGCTGGCCGGGTCCCGGCCGGCTGCACATGGGCGGCTTCTCCTACGAGAACCTGGTGCCGCGCGGCCCGTTCCCGCTGGAGCGGCGGCTGCGCTGGGTCGCCGCGGCGACGGCGGAGTACAACCCGGAGCCGTACGAGCGGCTGGCCGCCGTGCTGCGGGCCGGGGGCGAGGACGAGGACGCCCGGGAGGTGCTGCTCGCCAAGCAGCGCCGCCGCCGCGAGAGCCTGCCCCCGGCCGCGAAGCTGGTGGGGTACGCGCAGGACTGGACGGTGGCCTACGGCTACCGGCCGGGGCGGGCGGCGGTGTGGATGGCGGTGCTGTGGGCGGCGGGGTCGCTGGCCTTCGCCCGGGCCGATCCGCCACCGCTGAAGGGCGAGGAGCATCCGGACTGGAGCCCGGTGCTGTTCACCCTGGATCTGCTGCTGCCGGTGATCGACCTCGGCCAGATCGGTTTCTGGCATCTGCGCGGCCCGTGGAAGTGGCTGGCCGCGGCCCTGGTCCTGGCCGGCTGGATCCTCGCCACGACGGTCGCGGCGGGCGCGACCCGCCTCCTGCGCCGGAGCTGACCACCGGGGCCGCGCCCCGGGACGCGGCCGGAGCGGTGCCGGGGGCGGCGCCCGCGGGGTCTCCGGGCGCCCGCGGGACCACGGCGGCCCCCGGCCGCCCCCGGGTGCGCCCCACCGGCCGCAGGGCCCCCTCTGCGGGCGGACGGCGGTCAAGGTGACGCCCGGGACGTCACCCCACCGGGGCCTCCCGCACCGGGGCCGACACCCGGACGCCACTCGCCGGGGGTTCCCCGCTCGGGGGCCGACGCCCGGAGGCCACTCGCCGCAGCACCCCGCGCGGGGGGCCCGGGAGAACAGCCGCGGCGGGGCCGGGCACGGTGCGCACGACGACGGTGCCCGGCCGGAACGGGGCGGCCTCCTCGGGACTCCGCGGCGGCACCCGCTCTCCGGGGTCCCGGTGCCCGGGAGAGCGGGTGCCCGGGAGGGTCCCGGTGCCCGGGGAGCCATGGGCCCCGGTCCTCCCCGGCACACCCCGCCGGCCCCGGCGCCCCGGCATCCCGTCGACGGGCGGACGGTGGTCGGGACGGCGCCCCGGGCGTCGTCCCGCCGGGCCTCCCGCACGGGGCGCGGAGGGGAGCCCCGGCCGGGCCGGGCGGGGCGCGTGGCGGGTGGGGCCGCCGGGCCGGGCGCGGCGCGCATTAGGCTTCTGCGTCGTGACCACCGTCCGGCTCCCCCTCTTCCCGCTGAACTCGGTGCTGTTCCCGGGGCTGGTGCTCCCGCTCAGCGTCTTCGAGGAGCGCTACCGCGCGATGATGCGCGACCTGCTGAAGACCCCCGAGGACGAGTCCCGGCGGTTCGCCGTCGTGGCCATCCGCGACGGCCACGAAGTGGCCCCCAGCGCCCCCGGCATGCCCGATCCCACCGCCGTGCCCGAGCGCGGGCCCACCGCCGGGTTCGGTCCCGATCCGATGGCGTCCTTCCACCGGGTCGGCTGCGTCGCCGACGCGGCGACCATCCGGGAACGGCCGGACGGCACCTTCGAGGTGCTGGCCACCGGCACGACCCGGGTGCGGCTGCTGTCCCTGGACTCCTCGGGACCGTTCCTGACGGCCGAGCTGGAGCCGCTGCCCGAGGAGCCCGGCGACGAGGCGGGCGCGCTGGCCGAGGGGGTGCTGCGCTCCTTCCGCCAGTACCAGAAGCGGCTGGCGGGCGCGCGCGAGCGGTCCCTGGCGACCGGCGCGGAGCTGCCCGACGAGCCCAGCGTGGTCTCGTACCTGGTGGCCGCCGCGATGATGCTCGACACGCCGACCAAGCAGCGCCTCCTCCAGGCCCCGGACACGGCCTCCCGGCTCCGGGACGAGCTGAAGCTGCTGCGCTCCGAGACTGCGATCATCCGCACCCTGCCGTCGCTGCCGGCCTCGGAGCTCACCACCGGCCCGACGCACTACAACTGATCCGCGCCCGGCGGACGCCGCCGGACGCGCGATCCGCGTACGGGGGCGCCGTACGCACCGACGCACGGTCTCCCGGAGGGACGGCAGCGATGGCGAAGAAGGCGAAGAAGCAGCAGACCGGGGGCACCCCGGCGACGGTGGCGCTGACGGCGGCCGAGGTGGCGTACACGGTGCACGCCTACGACCACGACCCCGCCCACCCGTCCTACGGCGAGGAGGCGGCCGAGGCGATGGGCGTCTCCCCCGAGCGGGTCTTCAAGACGCTGGTCGCGGACGTCGACGGCGCGCTGACGGTCGCCGTGGTGCCGGTGGCGGGCTCACTGGACCTGAAGGCCCTGGCGTCGGCGGTGGGCGGCAAGCGCGCGGCGATGGCCGACCCGGCGCTGGCGGAGCGCACCACGGGCTATGTGCGGGGCGGCATCTCCCCGCTGGGCCAGCGCAAGCGGCTGCCCACGGTCCTGGACGCCTCCGCCTCCGCCCACCCCACGATCTGCGTCTCGGCGGGCCGCCGGGGCCTGGAGGTCGAACTGGCCCCCACCGACCTGGCCGCCCTGACCGACGCCGTCCTGGCCCCCATCGGCCGCCTCTGACCCGCCCCGGGCTCTCCCTGAGGGCGGGGAACGTCACGGACAGGGCACCGGTGCAGCCCGGACCCCACCGCCCTCCGGCACGGACCGGACGGCGGCGCCGGGCACACCGGCGGGGACGCGTCCGCCGAGCGGCCCCCGCCACACCGGAACCCGGGCCCACCCGGCACCCTCCGCCGGGCCGAACCCGGCTCCATGCAAGCCGCACGGGCGCGCGGGCCGCCGGGCCGCCGGGCCGCCGGGCGGGCCGGCGTACACGGGCGCGAGCCGGGCAGGCTTCACGGGGTGCCGTACGAACATGAGCCGGACGGGCACGCAGGCACGGAAACGGTGCCGGACGGACAGACGCGCGCGAGCGCCGGGCAGCCGCACCGGAAGTCCGCAGCGCCGGCCCACCCGGCGCCTCCGCCGGACCCGTGACCGGCCCATGGAAGCCACACGGGCGCGCGGGACGCCGTACCGCTGCGCCGGCATGCGCGAGCGCGCGCGGGGGCGCGAGCCGGGCAACCGCGCAGAGCAGCGTACGACCGTGGGCCGAACGGGTACGCGGGCGCGGCGGAAGGCGCCGGACGGGCGCCCCGGAGTGCCGGACGGACGCACGGGGGACCAGGCCGGGCCCGGCCGACGGCAGCGGCAGCGGCAGCGGCAGCGGCAGCGGCAGCGGCAGCGGCAGCGGCAGCGGCAGCGGCAGCGGCAGCGGCAGCGGCAGCGGCAGCGGCAGCGGACAGCAACGAACGGGCCCGGGCGACGGCACGGGCCGGTCGGGGACCGGGCAGCGCGCGCCGGCCCCTTCCGCGTCCCCTCCGGGAGACCTACGTCGGCTTGCCGTCCCCCGCACCCCGCGGCGGTTCCCCCTGCGGCGTATTCGCCGGGAACCCGGGGTTCCCGGGGTCGTGCGGTTCCGGGTCGCGCGGGGTGAACAGGCTGGTCAGGCCCAGATGGACGCCGAGCGCGGCGATGGGCCAGGCCAGCAGCGCCCCGTGGGCGCCCAGCTTCAGCGGCGCGGAGAAGGTCACGCCCCTGCCCACGGCCCTGGCGTGGGCGATCACGTTCTGGGTGGGGCCGAGCCAGATGCCGACCCGCCAGGCGACCAGCGAGCCGAGCAGCCCCCCGGCGCCGAGCGCCACCGCCAGCGGCACCCCGCCGCCGCGCCGCAGCAGGAAGACCGCCGCCCCGGTGACCGCCCCGAAGGCCAGCGCCAGGAGGGTGAACGTGCCGTCGACCCCCACCGCCTGTTCGCCCTCGGAGTCCTTGAGGTAGACGACCCAGCTGTCGCCCATCGCGTCGCCGACCAGCGGCACGTGCGGCGCCAGCCACCACCAGAGGATCCCCAGCAGCACCCCGGAGAGTGCCAGCGCCACCAGCGCCAGGACGGCCTGCCGCACTTCCGGCCACGTCCAGAGGCCCTGCTGGTCACCGGTCCGGTACGGGGCGAGGTCCACCGCGTGCGCGCCGGCGGGCGGCGGTACCGGCCCGCCCCCGCCCGAGGGACGGCCGTGGGGTGGTGGGGGGGGAGTCAGGGGTGCGGTCACCCTGACATGTTGCCAAACGCGCCCGTGGCGCGCGTCACCGGACGGCGGCCCGCCGGTACGCCCAGGTGGCGACGGCCAGCGAGACGACGCCGACCGCGGCGCACACGGCGAGGTCGCCGAGGACCAGGGCCCAGTCGGGGTCCTTCCCGAAGGTCCGGGCGAACGCCTCGACGCCGTAGGTCGAGGGCAGCAGGTCCCGGGCCAGCCGCACCACCCCGGGCATCCGCTCGGCCGGGAGCACGCCCAGCAGCAGCGCCGCCGACATGCCGAGCTGGCCCAGCAGGGTGGCCAGCTCGGGCCGGGGCGCCAGCAGCCCGAGCGCCGCGCCCAGCCCGGCCAGCGCGGCCCCGGCCAGCGGGATCACGGCCGCCAGCACCCAGAGGTGGGTCAGCGGCAGCCCGAACAGCACGCAGCCGAAGACCGCCGTGACCACCGTCCCGGGCACGGTGAAGGAGGCGTAGGCGCCCGCCGC
Organism: Streptomyces sp. NPDC107521; assembly: GCF_055598485.1. Taxonomy (NCBI): domain Bacteria; kingdom Bacillati; phylum Actinomycetota; class Actinomycetes; order Kitasatosporales; family Streptomycetaceae; genus Streptomyces; species Streptomyces sp. NPDC107521. The sequence goes on along the minus strand of NZ_JBVKAT010000001.1, from coordinate 508,994 downwards.
GCCCAGCACCACCGCGGCGGGCGGCACCGGCAGGGTGGCGTAGTGGTCCAGCCCACCGCTGGCGCGGAGCTGGCCGAAGTACTGGGCCAGGAGGTTGAGCGCGACGAAGGCGACGACCAGCACCGCCGAGCCCGCGACCACGGCCCGCGCCTCGCCGCCGCCGTCCACGACGCCGCGCATCAGGATCATGATGCCGACCGACTGGAAGGTGGCGACGAACAGCAGCGGAATGCGGGCCACCCTTGCCCGGGAGAGCTGGGCCCGGTACACCGCCGCCAGGGAGGGCCACAGCCGCGCCGCGGGGGCCAGCTCCGCCGCTCCGGGGGCGGCACCGGGCCGCTCGGCGGCCAGGGCACCGCCCGGCCGGACATCGCCGGGAACGACACTCACGTCGCGCAGCTCCGTTTCCTCGCGGTCCTTGGGTCGGGCCGTGGCCGGGGGCGCGGGCACGGCGCCCCCCATTCTGGCCCCGCGGGCGCTCACGCCCGCACCAGCCCCTGCCGGGCGTCGCCGCCCAGCGCCAGATACACGTCCTCCAGGCTGGGCGTGGCCAGGGTGAAGTCGTCCAGGGCGGCGAAGGCGGCACCGCCGGTGACGGTGGCGACGACGGCGCGGGCCTCCTCGGGGGCCAGCCGCAGCGTCCAGCGGCGCCCCGACTCGGCGGCGCGGTCGCGCAGGGCGGCGACCTCGGGGACGTTCAGGGGGGCCGTCTCGCGCCACACCAGGTCGACGCGGACCTCCCCGGCGACCCGCTCCTTGAGCCCGGCGGGCGTGTCGCAGGCGATCACGCGTCCCCGGTCGAGGACGGCGACCCGGTCCAGGACGGTCTCGGCCTCGATGACGTTGTGGGTGACGAGCAGCACGGTCGCGCCGTGCTCGGCGCGGCGCCGGTCGACGGCGGCCCAGACGGCGCGGCGCGCCACCGGGTCCATGCCGGTGGTCGGCTCGTCGAGGACCAGCAGCGGGCGCTCCCCCACCAGGGCGGCGGCGAAGCAGGCCAGGCGCCGCTGGCCGCCGGAGAGCTTCTTGAGCGGGCGGGAGGCGAGCGGGGTCAGGGCGAGTTCGTCCAGGACGGCGTCCCGCTCGGCGCGGGCCCGCCGGACGTCGAGTCCGCGCAGCCGCCCGGTGGTCTCGGCGGCCAGCGACACGGTCAGCTCGTCCAGGGCGGTGGACTCCTGGCCGAGGTAGGCGAGGATGCGGGCGGCCCGCTCCGGGTGGCGCACGATGTCGTGGCCGAGGATCTCGACGCCGCCGCTGTCGGGGCGCATCAGCCCGGTGAGCTGGCGCACGAGGGTGGACTTGCCCGCGCCGTTGGGCCCGAGCAGTCCGAAGATCTCACCGCGGCGGATCTCCAGGGTGACGTCGTCGGTGGCCCGGACCTCGGGGGTGGCGGGGACCCCGCGCCTGCCGCGCACGGCGGGGTAGGTCTTGGTCAGCGCGCGGACGACGCACACGGCATCGCCACCGGGTCGAGATGACTGTGCCGCGCGCGTACTCACAAGGGACGAGACTACGGGGTCGGCGGTCCCGTCCCGCCCCCGGGTCCGCGCACGGGGGCCGTTTCGGCGGGCGCCCCGGTGGCCCGCGGGGGCGCCCGGTGGCGGCGGGGGCGCGTCAGTCGCCCGCGGGGGCGCGCTCGGTCGCCGTGCGCTGGTCGATCTCGCGCCAGAAACCGGCCCGGATCGCGTACCGGTCGTGCTCGTCGATCTGGTCGTCCTTGTGGGCGAGCAGTCCGAAGCGGGCCGCGTAGCGCAGCAGCTCGCCGTCGACCCGGTGCGGGATGCGCGGGTACATCACGGAGAGCTTCTGCAGATGGAGGTGGTCGCCTAGGCGCTCCACCCAGCGTCGGGCGAAGACCTGGCCGACCTCGAAGGGGTCGCCGCCGACGGTGGTGATGTCCTCCTCGCGGTCGGCCCAGCGCTGCTCGGCGGTGGTGAGCTGGGCGAGGGTGGGCAGCGAGGGGGTCTCGGCCGGTTCGCCCGCGGCGGGGCGGTCGACCCAGCCCTTGTCGGAGGACCAGCGCAGGGTGGCGCTGGCGGGGTGCGGATGCGGCTGGGCGTGCGGGCCGGGGGCGCGCAGGGCGGCGAGGTCCTTGGGGGTGGGGACGCCCTTGGCGGGCGGTACGCGCTCCCCCGCGCCGGGGGCGGGCAGGGCGGCGGGGTGCGCGGGCTCCGGTGCGGGCCGCTCGGCGGGGGCGGGCAGGGAGGAGTCGGGCAGCGGCGCGGAGAGGATGGCGGCGATCTCGGGGCGGGGCGCGGGCGGCGGGGCGCAGATCCCGCCGATCTCCCGGGCCCGGACGGCCTTGGTGATCCAGGCGCGGTCCAGGACGCGGCGCTCGTCGGCCTCGGCGACGAGGTCCTCGGACTGGTTGTAGTCGCCGTCGGCGGCCTGGACGGCCCACAGGTGGACGGCGACGCCGTGCTCCTTGGCGGCCATCATGCCCGGCAGCAGGTCGCCGTCGCCGGTGACGAGGACGACGTCGGAGCAAGCGCGGTTGCGGGCCAGCTCGGTCAGTTCGGCGTGCATGGCGGCGTCCACGCCCTTCTGCGCCCAGCGGCCGTCGCTGCGGGTGAGGGCTCCGAGGCGGACGGTGACACGGGGCATCACGCGCAGCCGCCGGTGCTCGGGCTGCGGGACGCGGTCGGGGGCGCCGTCGAACCAGTAGATGCGCAGCAGGGGCTGCTGGGTCTCGGACTCGGCGCGTTCGCGCAGCCCCTGGATGAGGGAGGCGTGGTCGACGCTGATGCGGGAGCGTGAGGGCTCGCCGGCGAGGAGACTGGCGGCGGCCCCCAGCAGATACCCGGCGTCCACCAGGACGATGCAGCGGTCCACGCGATCCACCCTCTTTCCGGGAGGTTTGCTTCGGCTTCCTTCGAGTCTGCCCGACCGCGCGGAGGTTAACGGCCCGAACTCGATCATCGGCGTGGCGTTTCCGCGCCGCACGGTCCGTCGAGCCGCGTCACGGACGGTAATTGCCCGATATGCGTTCTTTGTTGGCCTGTGTAAATCTGGTTCCGGCCCTGGCCCCTAGATCCCCCTCAGGAGGCAGATCACCATGGCCAAGAACAAGCACAACCGCGACCGCAAGCAGCAGTCCCAGCCCTCGCGCGGCTCGCAGCAGAGCGAGCCGTCGGCGATGGACCGCGAGGAGCAGCTCGCTCCGCAGCTCTCCCCCGGCGACCACGCCTCCCGCAAGCGTGAGAAGCGCTTCGGCCACAACTGACGCGCGGCGCACGGCCCTCGCGGCCGGTGAACACGACAGGGGCGCACCCGGTGCACGGGTGCGCCCCTGAGCCGTCGGACGCGTCCGCGGAGCCGGGCGCGGCGGCGGGCCCCGCCCGGCGGGTCAGCCCGCCAGGCAGGACGGGCCGAGCAGCACCTTCAGGTCGCCGAAGAGGGCCGGGTCGGGCTTGACGCGGTGCCGGTCCAGGCGCAGGACGGTGGTCCGGGTCGGGCCCTGGAGCCTGATCCGCACCTCGCTGTCGCCCTTGTGGTGGGTGAGGATCTCCCCGAGCCGGCTGACCATGGGCGGGGTGACCCGGGTGGCCGGGATGGTGAGCACCACGGGCGCGTTGGTGCCCGCGTGGGAGAGGTCGGGGACGGTCAGCTCCATGGCGACCAGCCGCGGCACGTCCTCCCGCTTGTCGAGACGGCCCTTGACGAACACCACGGCGTCCTCGACGAGTTGCGTGGAGACGAGCTGGTAGGTGGCCGGGAAGAACATGCACTCGATGGCACCGGCCAGGTCCTCGACGGTGGCGATGGCCCAGGCGTTGCCCTGCTTGGTCATCTTGCGCTGGAGGCCCGAGATGATGCCGCCGATGGTGACGACCGCTCCGTCGCCGAAGTCACCGCCGGTGAGCTGGGAGATGCCCGCGTCGGCCTTGTCGGACAGCACGTGCTCCAGCCCGAACAGCGGGTGGTTGGAGACGTAGAGGCCGAGCATCTCCCGTTCCTGGGCGAGCAGGTAGGTCTTCTCCCACTCGTCCTCGCCGAAGACCACGTCGAGCCCGAAGCCCGGTTCGTCGCTCTGCTCGTCGCCCATGCCGCCGAAGAGGTCGAACTGCCCCTCGGCCTCCTTGCGCTTGACCGCGACCACGTTGTCGATCATCGGTTCGTACTGCGCGGTGAGGCCCTTGCGGGTGTGGCCCATCGTGTCGAAGGCGCCGGCCTTGATCAGTGACTCGGTGGTCCGCTTGTTGCAGACGACGGCCTCGACCTTGTCGAGGTAGTCGGGGAAGGAGGCGTACTTCCCCTTGGCCTTGCGGCTGCGGATGATCGCCTCGACCACGTTGGTCCCGACGTTGCGGACGGCGGAGAGGCCGAAGAGGATCACGTCGTCGCCCTGGGCGGCGAAGTTGGACTCGGACTCGTTGACGTTGGGCGGGAGCACCTTGATGCCCATGTGCCGGCACTCGTTGAGGTAGACGGCCGACTTGTCCTTGTCGTCCTTGACCGAGGTGAGCAGGGCGGCCATGTACTCGGCCGGGTGGTTGGCCTTGAGGTAGGCGGTCCAGTAGGAGACCAGTCCGTACGCGGCGGAGTGGGCCTTGTTGAAGGCGTATCCGGCGAAGGGGACCAGCACGTCCCAGAGACCCTGGATGGCCTCGTCGCTGTAGCCGTTCTTGCGGGCGCCGGCCTGGTAGATGACGAAGTTCTTCTCCAGCTCCTCCGGCTTCTTCTTGCCCATCACGCGGCGGAGGATGTCGGCCTCGCCGAGCGAGTACCCGGCGATGATCTGGGCGGCCTTCTGCACCTGCTCCTGGTAGACGATCAGGCCGTAGGTGACGTCCAGGACCTCCTTGAGCGGCTCCTCCAGCTCCGGGTGGATCGGGGTGATCTCCTGCTGGCCGTTCTTCCGCAGCGCGTAGTTGATGTGCGAGTTCATGCCCATCGGGCCCGGCCGGTACAGGGCCGAGACGGCGGAGATGTCCTCGAAGTTGTCGGGCTTCATCATGCGCAGCAGGGAGCGCATGGGGCCGCCGTCGAACTGGAAGACGCCGAGGGTGTCGCCGCGCTGGAGGAGTTCGAAGGTGGTGGGGTCGTCGAGCGGGAGGCCGAGGAGGTCGATGTCGATCCCCTTGTTGGCCTTCACCATCTTGACGGCGTCGTCCATGATCGTGAGGTTGCGCAGGCCGAGGAAGTCCATCTTCAGCAGGCCGAGCGACTCGCAGCTCGGGTAGTCCCACTGGGTGATGGTCACGCCGTCGGAGTGCCGGACCCACACCGGGACGTGCTCGGTGATGGTCTCGCTGGACATGATGACGCCGGCGGCGTGCACGCCCATCTGCCGGACCAGGCCCTCCACACCGCGGGCGGTGTCGATGACCTTCTTCACGTCCGGCTCGTTCTCGTACATCCCGCGCACCTCGCCCGCCTCCGAGTAGCGGGGGTGCTTGGGGTCGGTGATGCCGGAGAGCGGGATGCCCTTGCCGAGGACGTCGGCGGGCATCGCCTTGGTGATGCGGTCGCCCATCGCGTACGGGTAACCGAGGACGCGGGCGGAGTCCTTGATGGCGTTCTTCGCCTTGATCTTGCCGTAGGTGCCGATCATGGCGACCTTGTCGGCGCCGTACTTCTCGGTCACGTACCGGATCACCTCGACGCGCCGGCGCTCGTCGAAGTCGATGTCGACGTCGGGCATGGAGACGCGCTCGGGGTTGAGGAACCGCTCGAAGATCAGTCCGTGCGGGATCGGGTCGAGGTCGGTGATGCCCATGGCGTAGGCGACGATCGAGCCGGCCGCGGAGCCCCGGCCGGGGCCGACGGCGATGCCCTGGTTCTTGGCCCACATGATGAAGTCCGCGACCACCAGGAAGTAGCCCGGGAACCCCATCTGGATGATGACGTCCATCTCGTAGGCGGCCTGCTGCCGGCGGTCCTCGGGGATGCCGCCGGGGAAGCGGCGCTCCATGCCCCGGCGGACCTCCTCCTGGAACCAGGTGACCTCGGTGTAGCCGTCGGGGATGTCGAACCTGGGCATCAGGTCGCGCTTGTGGAACATGCCCTCGACGTCGACCATCTCCGCGATCAGCCGCGTGTTGGCGCACCCCTCCTGCCAGGCGTCGGAGGAGTCGATGGCGTACATCTCGTCGGTCGACTTCAGGTAGTAGCCGGTGCCGTCGAACTTGAAGCGGTCGGGGTCCGAGAGGTTCTTGCCGGTCTGGATGCACAGCAGCGCGTCGTGGGCGGTCGCCTCGTGCGCGTAGGTGTAGTGCGAGTCGTTGGTGACCAGGGGCGGGATGCCGAGCTTGCGCCCGATCTCCAGCAGCCCGTCGCGGACCCGGTGCTCGATGTCGATGCCGTGGTCCATCAGCTCCAGGAAGTAGCGGTCCCTGCCGAAGATGTCCTGGTAGTCGGCGGCGGCCTTGAGCGCCTCGTCGAAGTGGCCGAGCCGCAGCCGGGTCTGGACCTCGCCGGAGGGGCAGCCGGTGGAGGCGACGATCCCCTCGGACCACTGGGCGATGGTCTCCTTGTCCATGCGCGGCCACTTCTGCAGCCAGCCCTCGGCGTAGGCGTCGGAGGAGAGGCGGAAGATGTTGTGCAGGCCCGTCTGGTTCACCGCCCACATGGTCTTGTGGGTGTAGCCGCCGGAGCCGGAGATGTCGTCGCGCTTCTGGTGCGGCTGGCCCCAGAGGATCTTGCGCTTGTTGCGGCGCGACTCGGGCGCCACGTACGCCTCGATGCCGATGATCGGGGTGATCCCGGCGCTCCGGGCGGTGTGGAAGAAGTCGTACGCCCCGTGCAGGTTGCCGTGGTCGGACATCGCGATGTGCGTCATGCCCATCTCGTTGCAGGCGTCGAACATGTCCTTCAGCCGCGCGGCACCGTCCAGCAGCGAGTACTGGGTGTGGACGTGCAGGTGCGTGAACGGCGGCTTCGACACGTGCGGCCTCCTGGGAAAACTGGGGACGACGGGCTGCGGTCAGTCCGGGGGGTCAGCGTCGAAGTCTATGCCTCACCACTGACACCCCGGGCCCTGCACGCGTACCGTCGGGCCGGGGCCCGCGTGTCGGGCCGCCCGCCCCGGCCGGGGCACTCCCGCGCGGCGCCGCGCGTTGGTCCGGTCGGAGCGCCCTCCGCCCGGACGCGCCCCGGCCCCCGGACCGGCTCCCCCAGCACGCACCACCGGGCCGCCCGCCGCACCCCTCCCCCCACGGACCGCACCACACCCCCGGAACGCACCACCGCACCAGGAGGCACCAGCGATGCCGGTCCCGCAGCCCGACGACGAGCGCCGCGGCGAGGAGATCCTCGCCGTCCTCCACACCGCCTTCGGCCGGCTCCCGGCCACCGACCCGGACGCGTACCGGGCGCGCCTGCGCGGGATGGCGGGCTCCGCCCTCGCCTTCCACAGCGGCACGGCCTGCCTCTTCCACCACGACCTGGCCGGCGAGCGGCGCGGGCCGTACCTGGACGAGCGCACCTCCCGGGTGTGGACCCACGGCGACCTGCACGCCGGGCGCTTCGGCACCCGCATGGACTCCACCGGCCGCCTGGTCTTCGGCGCCACCGGCTTCGACGAGGCGTACGTCGGCCCCTTCACCCGGGACCTGAGGCGCTTCGTCTCCTCCGTCGCGCTGATCGGCTGGTCGAAGGCGCTGAGCGACGCGTGGATCGGCGAGGTGGTGCGGGCGTACGCGGACGCCTACCGGGAGCGCGTGCACGCCCTGGCGACCGGCGCCAAGAGCGACGAGGTGCCGCCCTTCACCCTGGACACCGCGGAGGGGCCGCTGCTGGGCGTGCTGCGCCGGGCGCGGGCGCTGACCCGGACCGGACTGCTGGACTCGCTGACGGAGGTCCGCGACTTCGAGCGCCGCTTCACCACCGCCGCCGGCGCCGTCGAGCTGGACGCGGCCACCCGCTACAAGGTGCTGGCGGCCTTCGACGGCTATCTGGAGACGCTGCCGGAGTGGTACCTGACCCGGCCCGACTCCTACCGCGTGAAGGACGTGGTGGGGCGGCGCGCCCCGGGCACCGGCAGGTCCGGTCCCCCGGCGTCGTACGACATCCTCCTGGAGGGCGGCAGCGACGCCCTGGAGAACGACGTGGTGATCCGCCTCGAGCGGCCCGGGACCCCGACCCTGTCCCGGCACGTCGCCGACGCGGAGCTCCGGGACCGGTTCGAGCACCAGGGCCACCGCGCGGTGGTCTCGCAGCGGGCGCTGCAGACGCACACCGACCCGTGGCTGGGCTGGACCGAGCTGGACGGCACCGGCCGCCGGGTGTCCGAGGTCTCCCCGTACGAGGCGGTCCTGGACTGGGACGCCCTGGACGACCCGGAGGAGATCGCGGAGGTGGCGGCGGACCTGGGCCGGGCCACGGCCGCCCTGCACGCGGCGGCGGACGACCCCTCCGGGGACTCCCCGGTGCCGTTCGCCACCGAGCGGGCCATCGACGCCGCGCTCGCCGCCGACGAGGAGGGGTTCGCGCCGCTGCTGGTCGACTTCGCGCACGAGGGTGCCGCGCGGGCGCGCTCCGACCACCGGATCCTCGTCGGCCTGCTCCGCGAGGGCCGGGTGCCGGGCGTCTGAGCCGGGCCGGGCGGGGACGGGACGGCAGGGCGTCCGGCCCCGCCCCGCCCCGGTCCGCGCGGCGGGGTGACCGGCGGCGGCGCCCGGTGGGGGTGACCAGCGGCGGCGCCCGGTGGGGGTGACCAGCGGCGGCGCCCGGTGGGGGGGGACCGGCGGCAGTTCCCGGTGGGTGCCGATATTCACAGCCCTCCTTTAGGAGTTCTTTACCTGCCTTCGTGCCACACTCGTGAATCGCTATGGACATATCCGGGACCCCGCTCAGAGCCGTACGCGCGGCGCTGTTCACGGCACTCGTCGTGACGCTCAGCACCACGTCGCACGTGCTGCTGTCCGGGGTCCCGCTGCCGTTGCGCACGGTGACGGCCGTGGCCGCCGCCGTGTTCGTCATCGCGTACGCCCTGGCCGGGCGCGAGCGCGGCTTCGGGCGCATCGCCGCGCTGCTGATCCCCCTGGAGCTGGCCGCCGACACGGTCTTCACCACCGGCCAGCACGTCTGCTACGGCAGCGCGGGCGGGCCGGTCACCGGGCCGCTGCGGTCCGTCGGCCTCGGCGTGCTCTGCGGCGACGGCACCGGCGTCGGCTCCGGGGTCACCGCCCCGCTGGCCCGGGTCACCGGCGCCGAGGGCGACCGGCTGGCGGTGGCGCTGTCCGACGCGGCTCCGGCCACGGCCTGGCTGCTGCTCGGCGCGCACGTCGCCGTCGGCCTGGCCGCGGCGGCCTGGCTGCGGCGCGGCGAACGGGCGCTGGCCCAGGTGCTGCGCGCGGTGGGCGCGACCACCTTCCGCCCGCTGCTGGTGGCGGTCGCGGCGGTGACGGTGCGCCGGGTCCCGGCCGCCGCACGCCCGGTCCGCCCGGTGCGCCGCGCCGCCGTCGCGCGCGAGCTGGTCCGCACCCACTCCCTGGGACGGCGGGGACCGCCGTGCCGCCCGGTCGCCTCCGTGTGACCCCGAGCGCACCGCAGTCCCCCCATCTTTCACGCATGCCCGCGCACCCCCGTGCGCGTGTCCCCAGGAGAGAACACCACCATGAGCAAGAGGAACAGCCAGGCGGCGAAGACGGCGGCCCGTGAGCGTCTGCGCCAGGAGCGCGAGCGCCAGGCCAAGCGCGACAAGGCCAAGCGCCAGGTCGTCGTGGCCTGCTCCATCGTCGGCGTGCTGGCGGTGGCCGGCGGCATCGGCTACTTCGTCGTGCAGAACAGCAAGCCCACCGGGTGGGACAAGGCCGCCGAGGCGAAGGTGGTCCTCCCGGCCAACTCGTCGGGCAAGGACGGCACCACGGTCCTCATCGGCGACTCCAAGTCCGACAAGGTCGTCCACCTCTACGAGGACCCGCGCTGCCCCGCCTGCGCCTCCATGGAGCAGGGTCTCGGCGAGACGATCAACAAGGGCATGAAGGACGGCGAGTACAAGCTGTCCTTCACCCTGGGCACCTTCCTCGACAACAACCTGAGCGGTGAGGGCTCCAAGAACGCGCTCAGCGCGCTCGGTGCCGCGCTCGACGTGAGCCCGGACGCCTTCATCGACTACAAGGGCGCCCTGTACTCGGCGGAGCACCACCCCGACGAGTCGACCGACAAGTTCGCGGACGACTCCTACCTGATCAAGGTGGCCGACACCGTCGACGCCCTGAAGGGCAACAAGAAGTTCCAGGACGCCGTGAAGAACGGCACCTTCGACCCCTGGGCGATGCGGATGAGCGACTCCTTCCAGAAGGCGAAGGACGTCCAGTCGACGCCCACCATCAAGATCGACGACAAGGTGATCAAGAACCCGGGCTCGGTCGAGGAGTGGAACAAGGCCCTCAAGGACGCCGGCATCGGGAAGTGACCGGCGGCCGACGGGCGGGCGAACTTTCCCCGGTTCGCCCCCTCGCGGCACTACCGGTCGGTAACGTGATCGGGCGTGACCAGTCGACCAGGAACATCCGCTGACTCCGTCCCGCCCACCGCCGCACCGGCGGGCCCGCGGACCCCGAGCCGCCGCACGGTCGTGAAGGCCGCGGCGGCCGGGGCCGTCCTCGCCGCCCCGCTCGCCGCCGCCCCGCCCGCCGGGGCGGGCGCCGCGGCGCCCGCCTTCCTGCACGGCGTCGCCTCGGGCGACCCGCTGCCCGACGGCGTCCTGCTGTGGACCCGGGTGACCCCGGTGCCCGGGGCCGTGCCGGGCTCCGGTGCCGGACCCGACACCGAGGTGCGGTGGACCGTCGCCGCCGACCGGGCGTTCACCCGCGTCGTCGCCCGGGGCACCACCCTCGCCACCGCCGCCTCCGACCACACCGTCAAGGCCGACGTGCGGGGCCTGGCGCCCGCCACCGACTACTGGTTCCGCTTCTCCGCCGGGGGCGGCGACTCCCCCGCCGCCCGCACCCGCACCGCCCCCGCCGCCGGGGCCGACGTCGCCGGACTGCGCTTCGGCGTGGTCTCCTGCGCCAACTGGGAGGCCGGCCACTTCTCCCCGTACCGGCACCTCGCGGCCCGCGGCGACCTGGACGCCTGGCTCCATCTGGGCGACTACCTCTACGAGTACGGCACCGGCGCCTACGCCCGCCGCGGCACCGTCGTCCGCCCGCACGAGCCCGCGCACGAGATCGTCACCCTCGCCGACTACCGCGTGCGGCACGCCCGGTACAAGACCGACCCCGACCTGCGGGCCCTGCACGCCGCCGCGCCCGTGGTGGCGATCTGGGACGACCACGAGTTCGCCGACAACGCCTGGTCCGGCGGGGCCGGGAACCACACCGAGGGTGCCGAGGGCACCTGGGCGGCCCGTCAGGCGGCGGCCAAGCAGGCGTACTTCGAGTGGATGCCGGTCCGCCCGGCCGTCACCGGGACCACCTACCGGCGGCTGCGCTTCGGCAGGCTCGCCGATCTGTCGCTGCTGGACCTGCGGTCCTTCCGCTCGCGGCAGGCCGGGACGGGCCGCGGCGAGGTCGACGACCCCGGCCGCACCCTGACCGGCCGCGCCCAGATGGACTGGCTCAAGACCGGGCTGGCGGCCTCGGACACCACCTGGCGGCTGGTCGGCAACTCGGTGATGATCTCGCCGTTCGCCTTCGGCGCGCTCCCGGCCGAACTGCTGGAGCCGCTCGCCGGGCTGCTGGGGCTGCCCGCGGAGGGCCTCGCCGTCAACACCGACCAGTGGGACGGCTACACCGCCGACCGCCGCGAGCTGCTGGCCCATCTGCGCGCGAGGGCGATCCGCAACACGGTCTTCCTGACCGGCGACATCCACATGGCGTGGGCCAACGACGTGCCGCACGACGCCGCCACGTACCCGTTGTCCGAGTCGGCGGCCACCGAGTTCGTGGTCGCCTCCGTCACCTCGGACAACCTCGACGACCTCGTCCGGGTCCCCGAGGGGACCGTCTCCGCGGTCGCCGCCCCGGTCATCCGGGCCGCCAACCGGCACGTCCACTGGGTCGACACCGACCGGCACGGGTACGGGGTGCTGGACATCACCCCGGCGCGGGCCCAGATGGACTTCTACACCGTCTCCGACCGGGCCGACCCGGACGCCTCCTCCGCCTGGGTCCGCTCCTACCGCACGCTCAGCGGCACCCAGCGGGTCCAGCGGGTCTACGACCCGGTCCGGTCCTCCTCCCCGAGGGAGTCGAGGAAGCCGAGCGCCACCCGCCAGGTGGCCCCGGCCGCCTCCGCGTCGTAGTCCGGCAGCCCGGGGTCGGTGTAGAGGTGGCCCGCCCCGGGATACCGGTGCACCTCGACGTCGGCGCCGATCCGGCCCATCCGCAGGTACCAGGCGCTCAGCCAGTCATCCGTCTCGAACGGGTCCGGCTCGGCCACGTGGAGCTGCACCGGCAGGCCGTCCACGGCCGCGTTGGGCGCGATGTCCGAGGTGCCGTGCAGGAGGAGCAGCCCGCGCGCTCGCTGGTCGCCGAGGGCGAGGGTCTGGGCGACGGAGGCGCCGAGCGAGAACCCGGCGTAGACCAGGCCGCGTTCGGAGTAGGGCGCGGCGGCCAGCACGGCCCGCCTCAGCAGTTCCTCCCGGCCGATCCCCTCCTGGTGGGCCATGCCCTCCTCGACCGTGTCGAACGTCCGCCCATCGAAGAGGTCCGGGGTCCACACCCGGTGCCCGGCGCCGCGCAGCCGCTCGGCGGCCTCGCGCACCGCGGGCCGCAGGCCGTGGGTCGAGTGAAAGAGCACGATGTTCATGGGGCCATCGTGCCAGGCGGGTACGGCCCCGCCGCGCACGCCGGCTCCCCGGCGCAGGGCACGCGCACCGGCCCCGCCCGGGAGGGGCACAGATCACAGGTTCGGTCCGCGCCCCGCCGGTTACGTTCCAGGGCATGGAGAACATACTCCGCCCGCTGATCGTCGTCGGCGGCTCCGTCCTGCTGACCCTCGCCCTCGGCTGGGCCACCGACCTGCTGCTGCGCAAGGCCGACGCGCGCCACCGCGAGACGCCCCTCTGGGGGCTGCTGCGCCGGGCCCTCGTCCCGTACCGGCTGGTGCTGTGCGCCGCCCTGCTGAGGGCCTCCTACGACCAGGCCGGGCTGTTCCCGTCGCACCGGGCCGGGATCGGCCGGACGCTGACGCTGGTCCTGATCGGCTCGACGGCCTGGCTGGTCGTCCGGATCGCCGCGGCGGTCGTCGAGACCTCCTACGCCCGCTACGCCCACGCCCACGCCCGGCGCGACCCGGCCCGGGTGCGCCGGGTGCGCACCCAGGTCTCGCTGATCAGACGGGTGGTGTCGGCGGTGGTGGGCGTGGTCGCCGCCGCGTCCATGCTGCTGACCTTCCCCGACATGCGCGCGGCCGGGGCCTCGCTGCTGGCCTCGGCGGGCGTCCTGGGCATCGTCGCCGGTGTGGCCGCGCAGTCCACCCTGGGCAACCTCTTCGCGGGGCTGCAGATCGCCTTCGGCGACATGGTGCGCATCGGCGACACCGTCGTGGTGAACGGCGAGTGGGGCACGGTCGAGGAGATCACCCTGACCTTCCTGACGGTGCGCACCTGGGACGAGCGCCGGTTCACCATGCCGGTGTCCTACTTCACCTCCCAGCCGTTCGAGAACTGGTCGCGGGGGACCCCGCAGATGACCGGCGTCGTCTACTGGCACCTGGACCACACCGCGCCGCTGGACGCGATGCGCGAGCGGCTGCGGGACATCCTGCGGGACTGCCCGGCCTGGGACGGGCGGACCTACAACCTGACCGTCACCGACACCACCCCGAACACCATGCAGGTGCGCGCCCTGGTGACGGCGAAGGACGCGGACGACATCTGGACGGTGCGGGTCCATGTCCGCGAGCGGATGATCCGCTGGCTGGCCGAGCAGCACCCGCACGCCCTGCCCCGGGTCAACACCGCCCCGGCGGCCCGGCCCACCGCGCCGGAACCGGCCGCCGGGACGGAGCCGGCGGGAAGGGAAGCGGCAGGGACGGAGGCGGCCGGAACGGCGCCGGCAGGCACGGAGGCGGCCGGAACGGGCACCGGGCCGCCCGCCGCCCGCGAGGGCCTGCCGCGCTCCCGCCGGGCGCCGGACGGCCGCCCGGAGGCGGCGGAGCCGGGCGGCGGACGGCCCCGCCGCTCCGGCACCCGGCGCTGACCGGCGCGCGGCGCCGGACCGCGCCCCGGACGGGGCCGTGCCCGGACGGGGCCCACCGCACGGCGCCGCAGCGGCCGGGGCGGCCGGGCCCCGGCGGGCCCCGGCGGGCCCGCGGTCAGCGCATGCTGCGTACGTCCAGGTGGCGCAGCACCCGGTCGACGATCTCCGGGTCGGCGCCGGGCTCGCTGCGCGCCGCCAGCACCTCGTGCCGGGCGGCGCTGAGCATCTCGGCCTGGATCCGGCGGATCCTGCGCAGCCGCCGGACGCGCTGCTCCTGGGCCTCGCGCCGCTCCTCGTCCCCGATGTCCGGGCTGATCCGCAGCCCGATGTCGAAGGCGCGCCGCACCATCTGCTCGGACAGCTCCTCCGGCAGCTCCTCCACCGTCTCGATCTCCTTGAGCCGCTGCTTGGCGGCGCGCGCGGCGCGCACCGCGAGCTGCTTCTCGTACTCCTTCTCCCGCTCGGTGTCCGCGCGCACCCCCAGCCGGTTCACCAGCCAGGGCAGCGTGAGGCCCTGGAGCAGCAGGGTCGCCATGATCACGCCGAAGGCGATGAAGATCAGTTCCTCGCGGTGGGGGAAGGGCGAGCCGTCCTCGGTGCGCAGCGGGATGGCGAGGGCCAGCGCCACCGAGGCCACCCCGCGCATCCCCGACCACCACATCACCACCGTCTCCCGCCAGGTCGTGGGGATGTCCTCGTCCTGGTCGCGCCGGGAGTGCAGCCGCTTGGTCAGCCAGGTGGCCGGCAGCAGCCAGGCCAGCCGCACCAGGATCACCACCCCGGCCACGGCGGCGGCCCAGCCCAGCAGTTCGGTCCACCGCCCGGAGGCGGTGCGCAGCGCGTTGTGCAGCTCCAGGCCGATCAGTCCGAAGGCGATCCCGGTGACGAGGGTGTCGACGACGTCCCACACGGTGTGCCCGGCGAGCCGGGACATCACGTCGTCGGCGTCGGAGGCGTACTCGGCGAGGAACATCGCGGTGGTGAGCACGGCGAGCACCCCGGAGCCGTGCAGCTCCTCGGCGAGGACGTAGCTGACGTAGGGGACGAGCAGGGTCAGTCCGATCCGGAGGGTGGCGTCGCCGAGCACGTCCATCAGCTTGTACGCGCCCCAGCCGAGCGCGAGCCCCACGGCGACGGCGACGACGGCCGACAGCACCAGGTCGAGCCCGGCCCGCCAGGGCGAGAAGGTGCCGCCCACGGCCGCGGCGATGGCCACGTGGTAGAGGACGATGGCCGTCACGTCGTTGAAGAGGCCCTCGCCCTCCAGGATGGACACCAGGCGGCGCGGCAGCCCGAGCTGTCCGGCGACGGCCGTCGCGGCGACCGGGTCGGGCGGCGCCACCAGGGCCCCGAGGGCGAAGGCGGCGGCCAGCGGCAGCCCCGGCACGACGGCGTGGGCGACGGAGGCGACGCAGGCGGTGGTGACGAAGACCAGCGCGACCGCGAGCAGGAAGATCGGGCGCTTGTTGGCCGCGAACTGCCGCCAGGAGGTGCGCCGCACGGCCGCGTAGAGCAGCGGGGGCAGCAGCGCGGGGAGGATCAGCTCGGGCGGGATGTCCACGTTGGGGACGAAGTCGAGGAGCGCCAGGGCGATCCCGAGGAGCGTGGTCAGCACCGGCGCCGGAAGCCCGAGGCGGTCCCCGAGCGGCACGCTCAGCAGGGCCCCGATCAGCAGCAGGAACAACAGGGCCAACTGATCCACGGTCACGGCTCCGGCGGGGTCTGGGCGTTCACACGGCTGATCCCCAGACTGCCATGCGGCCGGTCCCTCGGCCGGGTACGGCGCCCCAGGTCACAGGGCGCGCCGCATGGCGCGGTGAGGTATCCCCGCGTCGGGGAACTCCGGTCCGTACGCCGTGTACCCCAGCCGCTCGTAGAAACCCAGGGCGTGGGTCTGGGCGTGCAGGTCGACCGCGGTGAGACCGCGCTCGCGGGCCGCCTCCTCCAGGGCCCGCACCAGGGCCGCTCCGACGCCCCGGCCGCGGGCCCGGCGGAGCACGGCGAGCCGGCCGAGGGCGCCGGTGTCCGGGGCCCCGGTGCGGGCGGCGGCGGCCGGGCCGTGCAGCAGCCGGCCGGTGCCCAGCGGGGTGCCGTCCCCGTCGGCGGCCAGGACGTGCACGGCCCCGGCGTCGTCGGCGTCGTACTCGATCTCCTCGGGGACGCCCTGTTCGACGACGAAGACCTCCCGGCGCACCGCGAGGCAGGCCGTGCGGTCGGCGGCGCCGTCGGCGACGCGCACCCGCGCCGGGCGGGCGGCGCCGGTCACCCGTAGGTCTCCTCGCGGACCCGGTCGAGCGCGGCCTGGAGGTCCTCGGGGTAGTCGCTGGCGAACTCGGCCCACTGCCCGTCGCCGGGGTGCTCGAAGCCGAGGCGCACGGCGTGCAGCCACTGGCGGGTCAGCCGCAGCCGCTTGGCGAGCGTGGGGTCGGCGCCGTAGGTGAGGTCGCCGACGCAGGGGTGGCGGTGGGCGGCCATGTGGACGCGGATCTGATGGGTGCGGCCGGTCTCCAGCTTGACGTCGAGCAGGGAGGCGGCGCGGAATGCCTCGATCAGGTCGTAGTGGGTGACGGAGGGCTTGCCGTCGGCCGTCACCGCCCACTTGTAGTCGTGGTTCGGGTGGCGCCCGATGGGGGCGTCGATGGTGCCGCTGGTGGGGTCGGGGTGGCCCTGGACGAGCGTGTGGTAGCGCTTGTCGACCGTGCGCTCCTTGAACTGCCGCTTGAGCGAGGTGTAGGCGCGCTCCGACTTGGCGACCACCATCAGCCCGGAGGTGCCCACGTCGAGGCGGTGCACGATGCCCTGGCGCTCGGCGGCACCGGAGGTGGAGATCCGGTACCCGGCGGCGGCCAGCCCGCCGATGACGGTCGGGCCGGTCCAGCCGGGCGAGGGGTGGGCGGCCACCCCGACGGGCTTGACGATCACGACCACGTCGTCGTCGTCGTGGACGATCTCCATGCCCTCGACGGGCTCGGCCACCACCTGCACCGGCGCGGCGGCCGGCGGCATCTCGACCTCCAGCCAGGCACCGCCGCTGACCCGCTCCGACTTGCCGACCACCGCCCCGTCGACCTGCACCTTCCCCGCCGCCGCCAGCTCGGCGGCCTTGGTGCGGGAGAAGCCGAACATGCGAGAGATGGCGGCGTCGACGCGCTCGCCCTCCAGGCCGTCGGGCACGGGCAGGGTACGGATCTCGGGAAGCGTGCTCACCCGTCGAGTATGCCGGACGCGCTCCCCGGGCCCGCACGCGCTCCCGGCCGGGCCGACCGGGCCCGACCTGGCAGGACCTCCCGGGGGCTCCCGGCCGGGGCCATCGGGCCCCGGACGCGGTCCGGGCGGGAGGCAGGGCGGCGGGGCGCGGTGGGCGCCCGCGCGGGGCTCAGTCCTTGTGGACGGTCCCGTCCGGGTCCAGCCCCCGGAAGGAGAGCAGCACGATCAGGATGCCGCCGCAGACGATCGCGGAGTCCGCGAGGTTGAACACGGCGAAGTGCTTGGGCGCGATGAAGTCGACGACGGCGCCCTCGAAGACGCCCGGCGAGCGGAAGATCCGGTCGGTCAGGTTGCCCAGCGCGCCGCCGAGCAGCAGGCCGAGCGCGATCGCCCAGGGCAGGCTGTACAGCTTGCGGGCCAGCCGGGCGATGACGACGATCACGGCGGCGGCGATCACCGTGAAGATCACGGTGAAGGCCTCGCCGAAGCCGAAGGCGGCGCCCGCGTTCCGGATCGCCTCGAAGCGCAGCCACTCGCCGATGATCTCGATCGGCTCGTGGTGCTCCAGCTTGGCGACCACGAGCATCTTGCTGCTCAGGTCGATCAGATAGGCGATCAGGGCGATGGTGAACAGCACCGCGATCCGCCGCTTGCCCCGCCCCGCCGGGGCGTCCGGCCCGGGGGCGGACCCGCCGGCCGCCGGCTGCGGGTGCCCGGCCTCCGGCTCCGCGGACGGCACCGTCCGGCCGGCCGCGGGCCGCGGGCCGCCGTCGCCCGTCCGTTCGCTCTCCGCGCGCCCGTCCCCCGCCGCGTCCGGAGTCTCCGGCGTACCGATGATGCGCTCCGCCTCTGCCACGTGAGTCCCTCGACCTAGGTACCTGACTGAGGACGAGGGTACGGCACGCCCCGCGCGTCCCCCCTGCTCGGGACGCCCGGGGCGCGGCTCAGTACCGCCGCTCCTGCTTCTGCTTGCACTCCACGCACAGGGTGGCCCGCGGGAAGGCCTGCATCCTGGCCTTGCCGATGGGCTTGCCGCAGTTCTCGCACAGGCCGTAGGTGCCGGCGTCGAGGCGCTCCAGGGCCCGCTCGGTCTGGGTGAGCATCTCGTGGGCGTTGGCCGCCAGCGCCAGTTCGTGCTCGCGGGTGATGTTCTTGCTGCCGGTGTCCGCCTCGTCGTCCCCGGCGCCGTCGCCGGAGTCGCGCATCATGCCCTGGAGCGAGCGCTCGGAGGAGGCGATCTCGGTGCGCAACCGCTCCGCCTCCGACTGGAGCTCCGCGCGGGCCGCCTCGGCCTCCTCCGCCGTCCAGGGGTCCTCGCCGGGGCGCACGGCCAGCTCGCCGGCCTCGGCGCCGCGTGCCTGGGGAACGGCGGCCTTGTCCGCCGTGGCCGTGCCAGGGGTCTTCTTCGCAACCACCGTCGTGGCTCCCGTCTGCTCGGCGGCCTCGGCCGCACCCGCCTTCTCGGCCGCGGACTTCCCGGCCGCGGTCCTCTTGGCCGTGCTCTTCCTCGACGTCCCCCGCGACGCGGTGCCCTCGGCGCCGCCCTTCCCGGCGGCCTTCCGCGCGGCCCGCTTCCCGGACCGCGCCTCCCCGGCCGGGGCACCCCCGGCGTCCGTCCCGCCCTCCGGCGGACCGCTCCCGGCCGGGGGCTCCTCCGCCGCTCCGTGCGTGCTCTTCGCCACCATGGCCGCGGCCCCTTCACCCTGGGTGATCTTGCGCGCGAATCGTGCTGGGACGATAAATCGACCCGGGCCCCTCGGCAACGGGGCACGCCGCCCGCATCGCCCGCCCCGCGACCGCCGCGCGGCGGACCTGCCTGCGTTGTGCCCAGCTCCCGGCCGGGTATGCCGCCGGCGCGCACGGCGCGCGCCCCCGCACCGCCCCGGACGCCCGGCCGCGCCATTCGGGTCACCCGGCCCGTCCCGCGCCCCCGCCCGGTCGCCTCTTCCCCCGCCCGGCCCCCGCACCCGCTCCGCGGCCGGGCGGGACCGGGGAAACTCGGTCGGCCGCCGTCCGCACGGCGCCGTACACTGGGCGGAGCGAAAAGCGTGGATGGGGACGAGTAGCGGCGTACGCGGTCCGCAGCGACCCGGGGACGGTGGAAGCCCGGGGGCCAGCGCGACGTGAAGATCACCCCGGAGCCGCCGGAGGAAAGCCCGGACCAGCAGCCGGGCGAGTAGAACCGGCCTCGCGACCCCAATGAGGGGGCTCACCGGAGCACACGACGCACCGGGGGGCCAAGGAGGGTGGTACCGCGGGAGCGCGCCGCACAGTGCGGCGTCCGTAGCCTTACGGCTCTCGTCCCTCCGACGGAAGGCAGCACGTCCGCCGGAGGAAGCCCGTTGAACACGCAGCCCCAGTACCGACAGGTGCCCGCCCAGGTCGACCTGCCCGCGCTCGAACACGCGGTGCTCGACTTCTGGCGCGAGCAGAAGATCTTCGCCAAGAGCCTGGAGCAGTCCGCGGGCCGCCCCGAGTGGGTCTTCTACGAGGGTCCGCCCACCGCCAACGGCATGCCGGGCGCCCACCACATCGAGGCCCGCGTCTTCAAGGACGTCTTCCCCCGCTTCCGCACCATGCGCGGCTACCACGTGGGCCGCAAGGCCGGCTGGGACTGCCACGGCCTCCCGGTGGAGCTGGCGGTCGAGAAGGAGCTGGGCTTCAACGGCAAGCAGGACATCGAGGCGTACGGCATCGCGGAGTTCAACGCCAGGTGCCGCGAGTCGGTGACCCGGCACACGGACGCCTTCGCCGAGCTGACCACCCGCATGGGCTACTGGGTCGACCTCGACGACGCCTACCGGACCATGGACCCGGAGTACGTCGACTCCGTCTGGTGGTCGCTGAAGGAGATCTTCGGCAAGGGCCTCCTGGTCCAGGACCACCGCGTCGCCCCCTGGTGCCCCCGCTGCGGCACCGGGCTGTCCGACCACGAGCTGGCCCAGGGCTACGAGACGGTCGTCGACCCGTCCGTCTACGTGCGCTTCCCGCTCACCTCCGGCCCGCTGGCCGGCGAGGCCGCCCTCCTGGTGTGGACGACCACCCCCTGGACCCTGGTCTCCAACACCGCCGTCGCCGCGCACCCCGAGGTCACCTACGTCGTCGCCACCGACGGCCGGGAGCGGGTCGTCGTCGCCGAGCCGCTGGTCGGCAAGGCCCTCGGCGAGGGCTGGGAGACCACCGGGCAGTCCTTCACCGGCGCCGAGATGGAGCGCTGGACCTACCGGCGCCCCTTCGAGCTGGTCGAGTTCCCCGAGCCCGCGCACTACGTGGTGAACGCCGAGTACGTGACGACCGAGGACGGCACGGGTCTGGTCCACCAGTCCCCCGCCTTCGGTGAGGACGACCTCAAGGTGTGCCGCGCCTACGGGCTGCCCGTCGTCAACCCGGTGCGCCCGGACGGCACCTTCGAGGAGGACGTCCCGCTGGTCGGCGGCGTCTTCTTCAAGAAGGCCGACGAGCGGCTGACCGAGGACCTGAACGCCCGGGGCCTGCTCTTCCGCCACATCGCCTACGAGCACAGCTACCCGCACTGCTGGCGCTGCCACACCGCGCTGCTCTACTACGCGCAGCCGTCCTGGTACATCCGCACCACCGCCGTCAAGGACCGCCTGCTCGAGGAGAACGAGCGGACCAACTGGTTCCCCGACTCCGTCAAGCACGGCCGCTACGGCGACTGGCTGACCAACAACATCGACTGGGCGCTCTCCCGCAACCGCTACTGGGGCACCCCGCTGCCGATCTGGCGCTGCGAGGAGGGCCACCTCACCGCCGTCGGCTCCCGCGCGGAGCTGACCGCGCTGTCCGGCACCGACCAGTCCTCCCTCGACCCGCACCGCCCGTACATCGACGCGATCACCTTCGCCTGCCCCGAGGAGGGCTGCGGAAGGACGTCCACCCGGGTGCCGGAGGTCATCGACGCCTGGTACGACTCGGGTTCCATGCCGTTCGCGCAGTGGGGCTACCCGTACCGGAACAAGGAACTCTTCGAGTCCCGCTACCCGGCGCAGTTCATCAGCGAGGCCATCGACCAGACCCGCGGCTGGTTCTACACGCTGATGGCGGTCGGCACCCTGGTCTTCGACCGCTCCTCGTACGAGAACGTGGTCTGCCTCGGCCACATCCTCGCCGAGGACGGCCGCAAGATGTCCAAGCATCTGGGCAACATCCTCCAGCCGATCCCGCTGATGGACCAGCACGGCGCCGACGCGGTGCGCTGGTTCATGGCGGCCGGCGGCTCGCCGTGGGCGGCCCGCCGGGTCGGCCACGGCACCATCCAGGAGGTGGTCCGCAAGACCCTCCTCACCTACTGGAACACGGTCGCCTTCCAGGCCCTCTACGCCCGCACCTCCGGCTGGGCCCCCGGCGAGGCCGACCCGGCGTCCGCCGACCGGACGGTCCTCGACCGCTGGCTGCTCTCCGAACTGCACGCCCTGACCGACCAGGTCACCCGGGCACTCGACGCGTACGACACGCAGCGCGCCGGGAAGCTGCTCTCCGCCTTCGTCGACGACCTCTCCAACTGGTACGTGCGCCGCTCCCGCCGCCGCTTCTGGCAGGGCGACAGGGCGGCCCTGCGCACCCTGCACGACGTGGTCGAGACGGTGACCCGGCTGATGGCCCCGCTCACCCCGTTCATCACCGAGCGGGTCTGGCAGGACCTGGTCGTGCCGGTCACCCCGGGTGCCCCGGAGTCGGTCCACCTGTCCTCCTGGCCCGAGTCCGACCCGGGCGCCGTCGACCCCGAACTGTCCCGGCACATGGTGCTGGTGCGCCGTCTGGTCGAGCTGGGCCGCGCCACCCGCGCCGAGTCCGGCGTCAAGACCCGCCAGCCGCTGCGCCGCGCCCTGATCGGGTCCCCCGGCTTCGACGGGCTCTCCCCGGAGCTGCGCGCGCAGATCACCGAGGAGCTGAACGTGGAGTCCCTCGCCTCGCTGAGCGAGGTCGGCGGCTCCCTGGTCGACACCACGGCCAAGGCCAACTTCCGCGCCCTGGGCAAGCGGTTCGGCAAGCGCGTCCAGGACGTCGCCAGGGAGGTCGCCGCCGCGGACGCCGCCGCCCTCTCTCTCGCCCTGCGCGAGGGCACCGCCTCGGTGGAGGTCGACGGCGAGACGGTCACCCTCGCCCCCGACGAGGTCATCGTCACGGAGACGCCCCGCGAGGGCTGGTCGGTCGCCTCCGACGCGGGCCTCACCGTCGCCCTCGACCTGGAGATCACCGAGGAGTTGCGCCGCGCGGGTCTCGCCCGGGACGCCATCCGCCTGATCCAGGAGGCCCGCAAGAACAGCGGCCTCGACGTGGCGGACCGGATCGCCCTGCGCTGGACGGCCACGGACCCGGCGGTCGCCTCGGCCCTGACCGAGCACGCCGGGCTGATCGCGGACGAGGTGCTCGCCACGGACTTCGCCCGGGGCGAGGCGGACGACGCGTACGGGGAGCCGTTCACCGACGGGCCGCTGACGCTGACCTTCCGGCTCCGCAAGCGGTAACGGCGGTTCCGCCGACGCCCGGTGGACGCCCTCCCCGCAACGGGAGCGGCCCACCGGGCGACGGCGGTCGGGCCCGGGACGACGGGGACGGACGGGACCACGGGGACGGACGGGACCGCCGCGCGGCATCGGTCCGTTCGTTCCCCTCGCCCTCGCCTTCCCGTTCCTCCTGCCGGGGCCGCGCCGCAGCGGCGGCGGCAGGAGCCGGGGCGAGGACGGGAGCGGGGGCCGGGCTCGGCGGGACTCGGCGGCACGGCGGGCGCGCACCACGCCGCGGGGACCGCCCGGGGAAGCAGCACCACGAACGCGCACGACACAGGGGCGGGCCCCGGGTGGTGAACACCCGGGGCCCGCCCCTGTGTCGTGCCGTGCGCTACGCCGTCCCGACGGCGCCCGCGCACCGGCTCAGTTGTCGTCCTCGTCGATCAGGAACCCGCGCATCGGCGAGGGCGCCTGCCCCATCGGGGACGGACCCTGCGGACGCACCGGCGCCATCGGCTGGGTCATCGCGGGCGACATCTGCTGCTGGCCGCCGTAGGACGGGCCGGGGCCCGCGCCCATCGACTGACCGCCGCCGTACGCCGGGGCACCGGCGCCGGCCGGCGCCATCGAGGGCGTCGGGGACGGCGGCAGCGACGCGGCGGCCGGCGTGCGCGGCGGGGCCAGCGAGTCGTCCGCCTGGGTCTCCAGCTGACGGAGCTGCGACTCCAGGTAGGACTTCAGCCGGGTGCGGTACTCCCGCTCGAAGCCGCGCAGGTCCTCGACCTTGCGCTCCAGCGTGGCGCGGGCGGACTCCAGCGAGCCCATCGCGACACGGTGCTTCTCCTGGGCGTCCCGCTCCAGGGCGTCCGCCTTGGCACGGGCGTCCCGCTCCAGGCCCTCGGCCCGCGAACGCGCCTCGCCGACAATCTTGTTGGCCTCGGAACGGGCCTCCGCGATCGCCTGGTCGGCGGTCTGCTGGGCGAGCGAGAGCACCCGGGCGGCGCTGTCGCCGCCGGGGGCCTGCGGACCGGGCATGCCGGGGCCGCCGGGACCCTGCGGACCGCCCATGGGGCCGCCCATCGGGCCGGGGCCCATCTGACCCTGCATCGGACCGGGGACCTGGCCCATGGGGCCGGGACCCTGTCCCATGGGGCCGGGGCCCTGACCCATCGGACCGGGACCCTGACCCATCGGTCCGGGACCCTGGCCCATGGGACCGGGGCCCTGCGGACCGCCCTGACCGCCGGGTCCGGCGGGCAGTTGCGGAGCACCGCTCGGCAGCTGGGGCGGACCACCCATGGGGCCACCCATCTGCTGCTGCGGCGGGCCCGATATGCCGGCGGGCACCGGAGCGCCGGGACCCCGCATGCCCTGCGGCGGCATGCCCTGCTGGGGATGCTGCTGGTCCTGCGGCGGTTCCGGGGGCTTGCGCATGTTCTGCTGGTTCTGGGCGGCCGCGCGCGTGGCGGCGGCCAGTTTGGCGCGCAGGTCCTCGTTCTCGCGCAGCAGGCGCGTCAGTTCGGCCTCGACCTCGTCGAGGAAGGCATCGACCTCGTCCTCGTCATAGCCTTCACGAAGGCGGACGGTCGTGAACTGCTTGTTCCGCACGTCCTCGGGAGTCAACGGCATCTCTTCACCTCAACGTAGTCGTCGGCATTCGGCAAGCCCGTGTCTCTGTCATCGCTCACAGCCGGCTCACGATCGAGATCAGGATGTAGACGATGATCATCAGTACGAAGAAGGACAGGTCGAGCGCCACGCCTCCGAGACGCAGCGGCGGAATGAACCGCCGCAGGAGCTTCAGCGGTGGATCGGTGACAGTGTAGGTGGCCTCCAGAACGACCACCATCGCCTTGCCGGGTTGCCACGAGCGGGCGAACTGGAAGACGTAGTCCATGACCAACCGGAAGATGAGCACGATGAGGAAGCACATCAACGCGATGTAGACGACATCCAGGAACACGCTCATCCCTGTGCTTCCCTCTCCCCTGTTCCAACTCTCGGATCCGCTCCGGACCCGCTGCCCACCGGTGGTGCGTCTCAGCTCTGGTTGAAGAACCCGCCCTCTGCGATACGGGCCTTGTCCTCCGCCGTGACATCGACGTTAGCAGGCGACAACAGGAACACCTTCTGCGTCACCCGCTCGATACTGCCGTGAAGACCAAACACCAGACCGGCGGCAAAGTCGACAAGTCGCTTCGCATCTGTGTCATCCATCTCAGTGAGATTCATGATCACCGGAGTGCCCTCACGGAAGTGTTCCCCGATGGTACGGGCCTCGTTGTAGGTCCGCGGGTGAAGCGTGGTGATCCGGTACGGCTCTCGTTCCGACACGACCTTGGGCATGATGACCGGTGCGCTCTTTTCCAGGCTTGCGCGTTCTTGTGTGATGGACGCCACGGGCGCGATCCGCGCGGGGCGGCCCGATTCAGCGGCGAGCGAAGCGGATCGGGGCACCGGCTCTCGCTGGGCGGGCGGCTGTACGACTCGTACCTCTTCTTCCCTTTGCGGCTGATGTGAACCATGCGGCTGGTGTGCCGGTTCGTGCCGGCGGTGGTCCCGCTCGGGCTCCGGGTCCAGTTCGGGTTCGAAGTCGTCGTCGGGGTCGAACCCCCGGCCGTCGTAACCATCGTCCTCCACGAGGCCGAGGTAGACCGCCATCTTGCGCATCGCGCCGGCCATTCTCTGAGTCCTCCGCTCTGTGGTGGATCGGCTGACGACTGCCAAGTGCCCGCCATCCACGAGGTCGTTGCGTCCGCCTCTCGACGGTAATGACCATATTTTCTACTGTGGTCCGACTTCTTGGCGACGTTACCGGAGCACGGGGCGGACTCCGAGTACCGCGGTGCCGACGCGTACATGTGTCGCCCCGGCGGCCACGGCCTGCTCGAGGTCCGCACTCATCCCGGCGGAGACCATGGTGGCAGCCGGATGGTCGCGGCGCAGGCCCGCCGACACATCCACGAGACGTTCGAAGGCGGCCTGTTGACGCCCCGCGTACTCCCCCGTGAGCGGCGCGACGGTCATCAGCCCGTCCAGCCGCAGCCCGGGCGCGTCGGCGACGCGGGCGGCCAACTCCCCGACCCCGCCGGGGGCGACACCGCCGCGCTCGCCGCGGCCGCCCTCCCCGGCGTCGAGGGCCACCTGGAGGAGGCAGCCCACCTCCCGGCCGGCCCGCTCCGCCTCCTTCGACAGCGCCGTGACGAGCCGCGCCCGGTCGACGGACTGCACGACGTCGGCATAACCGACCACCGAACGCACCTTGTTGGTCTGGAGCTGTCCGACAAAGTGCCAGGAAAGCGACAGATCCGAACAAGCGGCGGCCTTGGGCGCCGCGTCCTGGTCGCGGTTCTCCGCGACGTGCCGCACACCGAGCGAGGCGAGGCGGCGGACGTCGTCCGCCGGATAGGTCTTGGTGACCACGATCAGGGTCACCTCGTCACGGCGGCGGCCCGCCGCCGCACACGCGGCGGCGATCCGCTCCTCCACTTTCGCCAGGTTAGCGGCGATTTCATCCCTACGGTCCGTCATGCCCCATCAGTCCAGCCAGACATAGCCCGCGAGACGCCCGGTGGCGCGGTCGCGGCGGTACGAGAAGTGGTCCTGCGACTCCAGGGTGCACACCGGCGAACGGGACCGGTCACCCACCCCCAGGCGCGCGAGCTGCGCGTGCACTCCGGCGCCCACGTCGAGCGCCGGGGTGCCCCGGCCCGTCTCGGCGTACGCCGCCGGTTCGACGGCGGACACCTCGGCGCGCATCTCCTCCGGCACCTCGTAGCACCTCCCGCACACCGCGGGTCCGGTGCGCGCGACGATGCGGGCGGGGTCGGCGCCCAGCTCCGTCATGGCCCGCACGGCGGCCGGGACCACCCCGGCGGCCAGGCCGGGCCGCCCGGCGTGCGCGGCGGCGGCGACCCCGGCCACCGGGTCCGCCAGCAGGACGGGCACGCAGTCGGCGGTGAGCACGGCGAGGGCGAGGCCCCGCTCGGCGGTGACGACGGCGTCGGCGGGCGGGACCGGGCGGTCCCCCCAGGGCGCGTCGACCACGACGGTGTCGGCGCCGTGCACCTGGTGCATCCAGACCACCCGGACGGGGTCCAGCCCCAGCGACCGCGCGGCGCGGTCCCGGTTGGCCGTGACGGCGGCGGGGTCGTCACCGACCGCGCCGCCGAGGTTCAGCTCCTCGTACGGAACGGCGCTCACCCCGCCCCACCGGTCGGTGAAGCCGAAGTGCGCGCCGTTCACGGTGTCGCGCTGTCCTATCACTTCAGGAAGTCCGGCACGTCCAGTTCCTCGGCGGCGCTGTCCGAGTAGGTCCGCGACGGCGGGACCGGCGGCGGGGCCACCGGCGGCAGGTCGTTGACCGGCTCGGGCATGCCGCGCTCCGGCTCCTCCTTCGGCTTGACGCTGCCGAGGGAGCCGAAGGACGGGCGGCTCTCGGTCTGCCGCACGGGGGCCGGCTCCTCGCGCTTGGCGGCGGTGGAGCCGAGCACGTTGTCCCGCTTGGCCGGGGGCTGGCCCCCGTCGAAGCCGGCCGCGATCACGGTGACCCGGACCTCGTCGCCGAGGGCGTCGTCGATGACGGCGCCGAAGATGATGTTGGCCTCGGGGTGGGCGGCCTCGCTGACCAGCTGGGCGGCCTCGTTGATCTCGAAGAGGCCGAGGTCGGAGCCGCCGGAGATGGAGAGCAGCACTCCCCGGGCGCCGTCGATGGACGCCTCCAGCAGCGGCGAGGAGATCGCCATCTCGGCGGCGGCCACCGCGCGGTCGTCGCCGCGCGCCGAGCCGATGCCCATGAGGGCCGAACCCGCCTCGGACATGACGGACTTGACGTCCGCGAAGTCCAGGTTGATCAGGCCGGGCGTGGTGATCAGGTCGGTGATGCCCTGCACACCGGAGAGCAGCACCTGGTCGGCGGACTTGAACGCGTCGAGCACGCTGACCTGGCGGTCCGAGATGGACAGCAGCCGGTCGTTGGGGATCACGATGAGGGTGTCGACCTCTTCGCGGAGTTCCGCGATCCCGTCCTCGGCCTGGTTGGCCCGGCGCCGCCCCTCGAAGGTGAACGGGCGGGTGACCACGCCGATGGTCAGAGCGCCCAGCGAGCGGGCGATGTTGGCCACGACGGGCGCGCCGCCGGTGCCGGTGCCGCCGCCCTCACCGGCCGTCACGAAGACCATGTCGGCCCCCTTGAGGACCTCCTCGATCTCCTCGCGGTGGTCCTCGGCGGCCTTGCGGCCGACGGCCGGGTTGGCTCCGGCACCGAGTCCGCGGGTGAGTTCGCGGCCGACGTCGAGCTTGACGTCGGCGTCGCTCATCAACAGCGCTTGCGCGTCGGTGTTGATGGCGATGAACTCGACGCCCTTGAGACCGACCTCGATCATCCGGTTGATGGCATTGACACCACCGCCGCCGACACCGATGACTTTGATGACTGCGAGGTAGTTCTGCGGTGCTGCCACGTCGAAGGCCTCTCGCCTCGAGTTACGTGTCGTCCGGTGACGGGAGCACTGCTGCCCGGCGACCGGCGACTGATGCCGAATGGGACGGTCCGTAGCGCCGACCCGAACCCTAACGCTGAACTTTAGGGTTATCAGTGTGTCCGTTCCTTGGAGTCTTCCGAACAGGACACTAAGTCGACACGTGGCGCGCGTTCAACGAACACGCCGAACCTCCCGTTTTTCTTTTCACCCTATGTGATCAGCCGTAGCGCTGCCCAACCAGGGTGCTGGCCTGCGGGTATGGCCGTCAACTCCCGGATGACGCGGGCGCCGTGGGCGCGCTGACGTCGAAGTGCCGTGCTTTCGGGGTGGCCTTCATCAGCGCCGTGAGCGTCCGGGCCTTCTCCTCGCCGAGTTCGGCGCTCCCCCAGGCCACGGTCCGCCCGCCGTCCAGCTCCAGCGCGATGTCGTCGTAGGAACGGACCCTGATCTTCCGGGTCCGCTGCGCGACCTTCCCCGGGACGGTGTCGGCGACCTCGACCGCGGCCCGCACCAGGCGGTCCTCGCCGAAGCGCCGCGCGGCGGCCGCCGCCGACCCCGTCCGGACGACGTCCAGATCCAGCACGGGGACCTTCTCGGGGGCCTTCGGGACGGTGGCGAACCGGACGCCCTTCCCGTCCACTTCGGTGAAGGTCCCGCCCTTCTCCATCACCAGGACCGGCGTGCGTTCGGTCACCTTCACCCCGATCCCGTCCGGCCAGGAGCGCTCCACCGTCACCGTGTCGATCCGCGGCAGCGCCCGGCGCAGCCGTGCCTCGATGGCGCCGGTGTCGACGGAGACCAGGGGGGCGCCGAGCGGTGCCCCGGACGCCGCGCGCACCTCGTCGGGGGTCAGCACGCGCGTTCCGGCGACGGACACGCGTTCCACCCGCAGCCAGTGGGAACCGTAGAGGACCCACACCCCGCCGCCCGCCAGGAGCACGAGGACGATGGCCGAGATGACGATCGTACGAAGGCCCGGCGCCGTGAACCGCCCCCCGGGGGGCGGGCCGGACGACTCCCGCTGACGTTCGCCGCGCTCCGCGGTGGTGGTCGGTCCGGCCACGCTCCCTGCCCTCCGTCAGACGTTCCTAGTGGCGCGCACGGGCGGCGATCGCCTCGTACACCATGCCGACGAGCAGGTCGTCGGCGTCCCGGCGGCCGAACTCGGCGGCGGCGCGGGACATCTCGTACAGCCGGTGCGGGTCGGCGAGCACGGGCAGCACGTTGTGCTGCAGCCACTCGGGCGTCAGCTCCGCGTCGTCGACCAGCAGTCCGCCGCCGGCCTTGACCACCGGCTGGGCGTTCAGCCGCTGTTCGCCGTTGCCGATGGGCAGCGGGACGTAGGCGGCCGGGAGCCCGACGGCGGAGAGTTCGGCGACGGTCATCGCGCCCGCGCGGCAGAGCATCATGTCGGCGGCGGCGTACGCGAGGTCCATCCGGTCCAGGTAACTTACCGGCCTGTAGGGGGGCATCCCCGGCATCTGGTGCACCTGCGGCAGTTCGTTCTTGGGACCGACCGCGTGCAGGATCTGGATGCCGGCCTGCTGGAGCCAGGGGGCGACCTGCTGGATCACCTCGTTGAGGCGGCGGGCGCCCTGCGAGCCGCCGGTCACCAGCAGCGTCGGCAGGTTGGGGTCCAGCCCGAACAGGGCGCGGGCCTCGGGGCGGGCGGCGGCGCGGTCCAGGGTGGCGATGGAGCGGCGCAGCGGGATGCCGATGTAGCGGGAGTTGCGGAGCTTGCTGTCCGGGGTGGAGACGGCGACCTGGGCGGCGTAGCGCGAACCGATCTTGTTGGCCAGCCCGGGGCGGGCGTTGGCCTCGTGCACGATGATCGGCACGCCGAGCCGCTTGGCCGCGAGGTAGGCGGGCAGGGCGACGTAGCCGCCGAAGCCGACCACGGCGTCCGCCCGGGTGCGTTCGAGGATCTGCTCGGCGGCCTTGATGGTGCCGCGCAGCCGCCCCGGGACGGTGATCAGTTCGGGGGTGGGCTTGCGCGGCAGCGGGACGGCCGGGATCAGCGCCAGTTCGTACCCGCGCTCGGGTACGAGGCGGGTCTCGAGACCGCGTTCCGTGCCCAGGGCCGTGATCCCCACGGACGGGTCCTGCCTGCGCAGGGCGTCCGCGAGGGCGAGCGCGGGCTCGATGTGGCCCGCGGTTCCTCCGCCGGCGAGTACGACATGCACCGAAATTCACCGCTCTCCGGACGGACGCGCCGCAGAGGCACGCCGTCTCATCGTGTTCCGACTCCGGGGTTTCCGCTTGGGTCCGGAGCCCCCGCTTCCCCCCGTTCCCCGCTTTCTACCAAAGCGGGGTTGCCGCAGCGCAAGCGCCGCCCGCGCACCGGGCTCGTCGCGGGCGAAGGCGATCAGCAGTCCGATGGCGAACATGGTCGGCAGCAGGGCGGAGCCCCCGTACGAGAACAGCGGGAGGGGGACACCCGCGATCGGCAGCAGTCCGAGGACCGCACCGATGTTGATCACGGTCTGCGCCATGAGCCAGGTGGTCACGCCTCCCGCGGCATACCGTACGAAGGAGTCCTCCGTGCGTCCGGCCACGCGGATACCCGCATAGCCTAGAGCCGCGAACAGGGCGAGCACCGACAGCGTCCCCGCCAGGCCCAGCTCCTCGCCGGTGACGGCGAAGATGAAGTCGGTGTGCGCCTCCGGGAGTTGTCCCCACTTCTCCACGCTGGCACCGAGCCCGGATCCGAAGATCCCGCCCGAGGCCAGCGCGTAGATCCCGTGCACGGCCTGCCAGCAGGTGTCGTCCGGGCCCGGGTCGGTGGCGAGCAGGCAGCCCATCCGGGCCATCCGGTTGGCGCTGGTCTTGATCAGCACGGCGCCGATCAGCAGTGCGACGGAGAGCACACCGACGAACAGCCGGGTGGGCGCGCCCGCCAGCCAGAGCAGCCCGAAGAGGATCGCGGTGAGGATGATCGCGGTGCCCATGTCGCCGCCGATCATGATGAGCCCGAGCAGCATGAACGCGGCCGGCACCAGCGGCACCAGCATGTGCTTCCACTGGCCCAGCAGGTTCCGGTCGTGCTTGCGGGCGAGCAGGTCGGCGCCCCAGAGGACGAGGGCGAGCTTGCCGAACTCGCTGGGCTGCACCTGGAAGGAGCCGCCCAGCGAGATCCAGTTCTGGTTGCCCTTGACCGCCATCCCTATCCCCGGCACCTGGACCAGGATCATCAGGGCGACGGCACCGGCGAGGATCGGGTAGGCCAGGGCGCGGTGCAGCTTCACCGGCATCTTCATGGCGGCGAACAGCAGCCCGGCCCCGAGCAGCGCGGCGAGGAACTGCTTGCGGAAGAAGTACGACCCCGGGAGCGACAGTTGCAGCGCCGTGATCTGGGAGGCCGAGTAGACCATCACCAGGCCCAGGACGGTGATCAGCGCACTGCCGCCGCAGATCACGTAGTAGGCCGTCAGCGGCCGGTCCCAGGCCCTGCGCAGCCGGTGGTACAGGCGCACGACGGCGTTGTCCTCCCGCGGCGGGCGGGCCGGGGCGGGTCGCCGGGGAGCCCGCTGGGCGGGCGGGCGCCCGGTGCGGCTGCCGGGGCTAGCGGGCATCGCGGCCTCCCCTGTACGTCGGTTCGGACCGTCCCACGCGTCCCTCCCGAGAGCGCCCGGCGCGGTCGGCCGGATCAGGCGCCGAGTTCGCGGACGGCCCGGGCGAACGCGTCACCGCGCTGGTTGTAGTTGGTGAACATGTCCATCGAGGCGCAGGCCGGGGCCAGCAGCACCGTGTCGCCGGGCCGGGCGAGCCGCCGCGCCTCCTGGACGGCCTGGAGCATCGCCCCAGTGTCGGTCCGGTCGAGGTCGACGACGGGTACCTCCGGGGCGTGTCGCGCCAGGGCTTCGCGGATCAGGGCCCGGTCGGCGCCGATGAGGACCGCGCCCCGCAGCCGCCCGGCGGCACCGGCGACCAGCTCGTCGAAGGCGGCGCCCTTGGCGAGTCCCCCGGCGATCCAGACGACCGATCCGTACGCCGTCAACGACGCCTCGGCGGCGTGGGTGTTGGTGGCCTTGGAGTCGTCGACGTAGGCGACCCCGTCCAGGTCCGCCACGTGCGCGATGCGGTGGGCGTCCGGGGTGAAGGCCCGCAGCCCGTCGCGGACGGCGGCGGCCGGGACGCCGTGGGCGCGGGCCAGGGCCGCCGCGGCGAGGGCGTTGGCGATGTTGTGCGGGGCCGGCGGGCGGACGTCGGAGACCTCGGCGAGTTCCTGGGCGTTGCGCTGCCGGTCCTCGACGAAGGCGCGGTCGACCAGGATGCCGTCCACGACGCCGAGTTGGGACGGGCCCGGGGCGCCGAGGGTGAAGCCGACGGCCCGGCAGCCCTCCTCGACGTCGGCCCCGCGGACCAGGTCCTCGGTGGCCGGGTCGGCGGTGTTGTAGACGCAGGCGACGCGGTTGCCCTCGTAGACGCGGCCCTTGTCGGCGGCGTACGCGGCCATGGAGCCGTGCCAGTCGAGGTGGTCGGGGGCGAGGTTGAGCACGGCGGCCGAGTCGGCGCGCACCGACGGCGCCCAGTGGAGCTGGTAGCTGGACAGCTCCACGGCCAGGACGTCGTACTCCTCGTCGCCGGTGACCGCGTCCAGCAGCGAGACGCCGATGTTGCCGACGGCGGCCGTGCGCAGCCCGGCGGCGGTCAGCATGGCGGCGAGCATCCGCACGGTGGTGGTCTTGCCGTTGGTGCCGGTGACCGCCAGCCAGGGGGCGGCGCCGGGGCCGCGCAGCCGCCAGGCGAGTTCGACGTCGCCCCAGACGGGGACGCCGGCCTCGCGGGCGGCGGCGAACAGCGGCTTGTCCGGCCGCCAGCCGGGGGCGGTGACGATCAGCTCGGTGCCCTCGGGCAGGGTGTCGCCGTCGCCGAGGCGCACGGTGACGCCGAGCGGCTCCAGCTCCGCCGCCTGGCTCCGGGAGCGCTCGTCGTCGCCGTCGTTGACGACGGTGACGCGGGCGCCCAGGCCGCTGAGGACCCGGGCGGCCGGGACGCCGGAGACGCCCAGGCCGGCCACGGTGACGTGCTTGCCGGTGAAGTCCGAAGGCACCGAGGAGGTCACTTGTCCGCTGCCCATCCCGCGTAGAAGATGCCGAGTCCGACGATCACGCAGATGCCCTGGATGATCCAGAAGCGGACCACGATGAGGACCTCGGACCAGCCTTTGAGTTCGAAGTGGTGCTGGAGCGGTGCCATCCGGAAGACCCGCTTCCCGGTGAGCCGGAAGGAGCCGACCTGGATGACGACCGACATGGTGATGAGGACGAACAGGCCGCCGAGGATGGCGACCAGCAGCTCGGTGCGCGAGCAGATCGCGAGGCCCGCGAGGACACCGCCGAGCGCCAGCGAACCGGTGTCGCCCATGAAGATCTTGGCCGGCGAGGTGTTCCACCAGAGGAAGCCCAGGCAGGCGCCCATCAGCGCGGAGGCGACCACCGCCAGGTCGAGCGGATCGCGCACCTCGTAACAGGCACCGGGGTTGGTCAGGGTCTGCGCGTTGGCGCAGGACTCCTGGAACTGCCAGACGCCGATGAAGGTGTAGGCGCCGAAGACGAGGACGGAGGCGCCGGTGGCCAGGCCGTCCAGACCGTCGGTCAGGTTCACGCCGTTGGACATCGCCAGGATCATGAACAGCGCCCAGACGACGAACAGCACCGGGCCGATGGCCCAGCCGAAGTCCGTGATGAACGACAGCTTGGTGGAGGCCGGGGTGTTGCCGCGGTTGTCGGCGAACTGCAGGGCGAGGACGGCGAAGGCGATGCCGACGATGAGCTGCCCGGCCATCTTCGCCTTGGCCCGCAGGCCCAGCGAACGCCGCTTGACGATCTTGATGTAGTCGTCGAGGAAGCCGACCAGGCCCATGCCGACCATCAGACCCAGCACCAGCAGACCCGAGAAGGTCGGCCCGGTGTCCGCCTCCCCGTCCAGGTAGCCGGTGATCACCTTGGCCAGGAAGTAGGCGATGACCGTGGCCAGGATGAAGGCGATGCCGCCCATCGTCGGCGTGCCGCGCTTGCTGGCGTGCCCGCGCGGCCCGTCGTCGCGGATGTACTGGCCGTAGCCCTTGCGGGCCAGCAGCTTGATCAGCAGCGGCGTGCCGACCAGCGTCAGGAAGAGGCCGATGACTCCCGCGAACAGGATCTGCTTCATCATCGGGCGGCGACCTCACCCTCGGCGCCGGTCTCCAGGAGCGCCGCGGCGACACTCTCCAGCCCCACCGACCGGGACGCCTTCACGAGCACGACGTCCCCCGGGCGCAGCTCGCTGCGCAACAGGTCGACAGCCGCCTGTGCGTCGGACACGTGCACCGACTCCTCACCCCACGAACCCTCGTTATATGCGCCCAATTGCAGCCAGGCGGCTTCCCTGCCCCCGACCGCGACGAGCTTGCTGACGTTGAGCCGGACGGCGAGCCGTCCGACCGCGTCGTGCTCGGCGAGCGACTCGTCCCCCAGCTCGGCCATCCTGCCGAGCACCGCCCACGTGCGGCCCCCGCGTGCCCGGGAGGCACGGCCCATGGCCGCCAGCGCGCGCAGCGCGGCCTTCATGGACTCGGGGTTCGCGTTGTAGGCGTCGTTGACGACCGTCACACCGTCCGGGCGCTCGGTGACCTCCATCCGCCAGCGGGAGAGGGAGCCCGCCTCGGAGAGCGCGGTGGCGATCTCGTCTGCGGACATGCCCAGCTCGTGGGCGACGGCGGCCGCGGCGAGCGCGTTCGACACGTGGTGCTCACCGTACAGGCGCATGGTCACATCGCTTGCACCGGAGGGTGTGAGAAGCCGGAAGGAGGGCTGCCCGCTGTCCGTGAGTCGCACGTTCTCGGCGCGTACGTCCGCTTCGTCGGACTCACCGAAGAACAGCACCTTCGCCTCGGTCCGGGAGGCCATGGCGCGCACCAGGGGGTCGTCCATGTTGAGGACGGCGGTGCCGCCCTCGGCCGCCGGCGGGAGGGCCTCCACGAGTTCGCCCTTGGCCTCGGCGATCCGCTCCCGGCCGCCGAACTCGCCGATGTGGGCGCTGCCGACGTTGAGGACCAGCCCGATCCGGGGCGGGGTCAGCCCGGTCAGGTAGCGGATGTGGCCGACACCCCGGGCGCCCATCTCCAGGACGAGGAAGCGGGTCTCCTCGGTGGCGGTGAGCGCGGTGAGCGGCAGCCCGATCTCGTTGTTGTGCGAGCCCGGTGTGAAGACCGTGGGGGCCTTGCGCCGGAGCACCTGGGCGATGAGGTCCTTGGTGCTGGTCTTGCCGGCCGACCCGGTCAGCGCCACCAGCGTGGCGCCGAGCCGCCGCACGACGTGCCGGGCGAGGGCCCCGAGGGCGGCCTGCACGTCGTCCACGACGATCGCGGGCACGCCGACGGGACGGGAGCCGAGCACGGCCACCGCCCCCGCACCGACGACCGCGCGGGCGAAGTCGTGGCCGTCGGCGCGCTCACCGACGAAGGCGACGAACAGGCTGCCGGGACCCGCCTCGCGGGAGTCCCGGACGACCGGTCCGGTGACCTCGACGGACCCGTCCGGTATGTCGTGCATCTGCCCGCCGACGACTTCTGCGATCTCGGCGAGGGAGAGGGCGATCACAAGTTCATCCCCTGGATCATGCGGGAGTTCATCCCTGGGTCTTCTGAATGGCTTCGCGAAGCACCTGGCGGTCGTCGAAGGGACGGACCACCCCGGCGATGTCCTGGCCCAGCTCGTGGCCCTTGCCCGCGACCAGCACGGTGTCGCCGGGGCCGGCGAGACCGACGGCGGCGCTGATGGCGGCGGCCCGGTCCTCGAAGACCTGCACCTCGCCGCGCTCGTGCGCGGGCACGGAGGCCGCGCCGCGGAGCATGGTGGCGAGGATGGCGAGGGGGTCCTCGGAGCGGGGGTTGTCGGAGGTGAGCACGGCCGTGTCGGCGAAGCGGGCCACCGCCGCGCCCATCGGCTCGCGCTTGGTGGTGTCCCGGTCGCCGCCGCAGCCGAGGACGGCGTGCAGCCGCCCGCCGGTCACCTTGCGCAGGGCCCGCAGCACGGACTCCACGGCGTCGGTCTTGTGGGCGTAGTCGACCACCGCGAGGTACGGCTGCCCGGCGTCGACGCGCTCCAGGCGGCCCGGGACGCCCGGGACGGCGGCGACGCCCTCGGCGGCGGACCGCGGGTCGAGCCCGGCGGCGGCCAGGGCGGCGATCGCGGCGAGGGTGTTGGCCACGTTGAACGGGCCCGCCAGCGGCGAGCGGGCGGGGATCCGCTCGCCCTCCGGTCCGACCGCGGTGAACGTCGAGTCGAGCGGGCCGAGCGTGACGTCCTCGGCGCGCCAGTCGGCGTCCGGGTGGCCCTCGGCGGAGTAGGTGACGACCGGCACGGTGGCCTGCCGGGCGAGCCGGCGGCCGTACTCGTCGTCGGTGTTGACGACGCCGAGCCTGCTGCGGCGCGGGGTGAAGAGCTGCGCCTTGGCCTGGAAGTAGTCCTCCATGCCGGAGTGGAACTCCATGTGCTCCGGGCTGAGGTTGGTGAAGACGGCGATGTCGAAGACGCAGCCGTCGACCCGGCCGAGGACCAGGGCGTGGCTGGAGACCTCCATGGCGACCGCCTCGGTGCCGCGCTCGCGCATGACGGCGAAGAGGGCCTGGAGGTCGGTGGCCTCGGGGGTGGTGCGCTCGGAGGGGATGCGCTCGTCGCCGATGCGCATCTCGACGGTGCCGATGAGCCCGGTGGTCCTGGCCGTGCGCAGCCCGCCCTCGACGAGGTAGGCGGTGGTGGTCTTCCCGGAGGTGCCGGTGATGCCGATCTGGAGCAGTCCGTCGCCGGGGCGTCCGTAGATGGTGGCGGCCAGGTCGCCCATCCGTGCCCGCGGGTCGTCCACGACGAGGGCCGGCAGTCCGGCCGCCGCGGCGCGCTCCGCGCCGTCCGGGTCGGTCAGCACGGCGACGGCGCCGAGACCGGCCGCCTGGGTGACGAAGTCGGCGCCGTGCAGACGGGCCCCGGGCAGGGCGGCGTACAGGTCGCCGGGGCGGACGGCGCGCGAGTCGTGGGTGATGCCGGTGACGCCGACGGTGCCGTCCGGGGCGGTGACGCCGAGCTGGCCGGCGAGTTCCGTGAGCGCCGTGGTGGTGCTGCGCACGGGCCGGGGGGGTCCCGGATGGGTCACGGAGCGGCCCTTCTGGGTGGTTTGGGACTGATCAGCGTGTGGCACGGCGGTGAGCGTACCGGGCTCACCCGCCTCCGGGCGAAGTGAGTCGTGGGGGTCGCTCTGGTTCCCGGAATCCGGGGTGATGGTGGTCACGAATGGTTCCTGGTGGCTCGGTACCGGCGGTGCCGTCGGGCTCCGCCCCGGCGGTGGCCGGGGCGGGCGCCGTGGCGCGGGGGCGGGTGGGGGACGGCTCGGAGGGGGCGGGGACCGCGGGGGCGGTCAGGGCTGGAAGGTGACCGGGAGGTTGGCGGGGGCGGCCCCGGTCGGCGGGACCTGGAGGGTCTTCAGGGCGAAGGCCATGACCTCCTTGTAGATGGGGCCGCAGATCTGGCCACCGAAGTAGTTGCCCTTGGTGGCGTTCTGGATGGCGCAGTAGACGGTGACGCGGGGCTGGTCGGCGGGGGCGAACCCGGCGAACGAGGAGGTGTAGCCGCGGTACTTGCCGGTGGCCGGGTCCACCCGGTTGGCGGTACCGGTCTTTCCGGCCACCCGGTAGCCGGGGATGCGGGCCTTGGCGCCGGTGCCCTCCTCGTCGTCGACGACGGACTCCAGCATCCGGGCCAGGGTCCTGGCCGTCTTCTCGCTGACCACGCGCTTCTTCGCGGGTTCGGGGGCGGGTTCGAAGTGCCCGTCGGGCCCCTTGGTGCCGCGGACGAGGGTGGGGGCGACGCGGACGCCGCCGTTGGCGATGGTCGAGTAGACGGAGGCCGCCTGGAGCGCGGTGACGGAGACACCCTGGCCGAAAGGGATCGTGTACTGCTGCGAGGTGGACCACTGGCCGGGGGGCGCGAGGATGCCCTTGGTCTCGCCGGGGAAGCCGAGGCCGCTGTACTCGCCGAGGCCGAACTTCCGCAGATAGGAGTAGAGCACCCGGTTCGCCTCGTCCTGGTCCTTGCCGAGCTGGCCGGTGGCCAGGATCGTCCCGATGTTGCTGGACTTGGCGAGTACCCCGTTGAGCGTCAGGTACCAGGTGGCGTGGTCGATGTCGTCCTTGAAGAGCCGGTCGCCGCGGTGCAGCCGGTTGGGGACGGTGACATGGGTCCCGGGGGTGGCGGCGTTCTCCTCCAGGACGGCGGCCATGGACAGCACCTTGGCCGTGGAGCCGGGCTCGTAGGCGTCCTGGAGGGCGCCGTTGCCGAGGGCCTCGGGGTCGGCGTGGGCGAGGTCGCCGGGGTCGAAGCCGGGCGAGTTGGCCATGGCGAGGATCTCGCCGGTGCGGGTGTCCTGGACGATGACGTAGCCGCCGTCCGCCCGGGACTTCTTCACCTGTTCGCTGATGGCGTGCTGGGCGGCCCACTGGATGTCGCGGTCGAGGGTCAGCTCGACGTCGCTGCCCGGCACCGCCGGGGTCCCGCTGGAGCCCGCGGTGGGCACCTGGCGCCCGCCGGACTGCGCGTAGCGGATCTCGCCGTCCTCGCCCGCCAGGGTCGCCTCGAGCTGGCGCTCCAGGCCGCCGCCGCCCTCGCCGTCGGCGCCGACCCAGCCGAGCACTCCGGCGGCGAGGTCGCCGCCGGGGTAGACGCGCTTGCTGCTGGGGTCCGCGAAGACGCCCGCGAGGACGTTGACCGCGGTGGGGTCCGTCCTGGCCCTGGTGTTCAGCGCGGACTTGAGGTCCTTGATCTGGTTCCAGACCTGCGGGGTGCGCAGCCGGGCCAGCCGGACGTAGCGCAGCTCCTTGTTCTTCGGCCGCAGCTGGGCCAGGAGCCTGTCCTGGTCCTCGCCGAGGATCGGGGCCAGCAGGGCCGCCGCCTGCTCGGGCCCGTCGTCGACGGAGAGCTGTTCGGGAGTGAACATCGTGGGGTCGGCGGTGATGTCGTACGAGTCCACGGTGGTCGCCAGGGCCACGCCGTTGCGGTCGGTGATGCCGCCACGCTCGGCGGACAGGGTGTGGACGACATAGCGGTTCTGCTCGGCCTTGGCGGTGTAGGTGCCGGCGTCGACGGCCTGCACCTGGAGCAGCCGGAAGACGAAGGCGCCGAGCACCAGGGTCAGGGCGAGCCCGACCATGCGCAGCCGGGGGCGCGGGCTGCCGAGCCGGAGGGCGCGGGACGGGGCCGGTCGGGACGGCCGGGGGCCGCGGGCCGTTCGGGCGGCCGGGCCGGGCTGCCGCTTCGCCGCGGGGCGCGCGGGCCGGGCGGGGCCCGGCACACGGCGGCGCGGCGCTTGCCTGTCGGACACTTCCTCACCTGCCGGGGGTCGGGGTCGGGGTGGCGGGGGCCTCGGTGGCCGGGGGCGCGCCGGCGGGGCCGGTGGCGGCCGTGCCGGGCGGGGCGGGGGTGCTGGTGGACGCGGGGGCGCCGGACCCGGGAGTGCCGCTCGCCGGGGCACCCGGCGGGGCGGTGGTCCCGGAGGCGCTCGCGGTCGGCGCGGGGGTGGCGGAGGGGCCGGCGCCGGGCGTGGCCGGGGCCGGGGGCGGGGTGAGCGCCTCGGGGGCGGGGAGCAGCGGGGTCGGCGCGGGGCTCGCGGAGCCCCGGACGGCGCCGTCGGGGGCGAGGAAGACCGGGTCGCCGCCGGGCACCATGCCGAGTTCGCGGGCCCGCCGCTCCAGGGCGCGGGGCGCGGAGTAGGCGTCGATGTCCCGCTGGATCGCCTGCTCCTCGTCGGTGAGGCCCTTGGTGCGCTGCTTCAGGTCCTCCAGCTGGAACGAGCCCTCGCTGAGGGCGGAGTTGAGGACCAGGAGCCCGATGAGGCCGCCGCCGAGCAGCAGGACGACGAGCAGGACGAAGGGCGCGCGGGCCGCCCGGCGGACGCGGCTGCCGGCCGGGAAGAGCCGGGCGAGGCGGGCCGCCCTGCCCTTGAGCCGCGGTTTTCCGCTCATGTGCCCTCCCTTCGGGCCGGGCGGCGGATCCCGGCCCGGCGCATGGCCCGGCTCACTCGGCGTCCTCCCTGATGCGCTCGGCGCCGCGCAGCCGCGCCGGGGCCGCGCGCCGGTTCTCGGCGATCTCCTCCTCGGTGGGAAGTTCGGCACCGCGCGTCAGCAGCTTGAGCCGGGGCGCGTAGCGCTCCGGGACGACGGGCAGCCCGGCGGGCGCCGTGTTGGCGGCCCCGGCCGCGAGGACCTGCTTGACCAGGCGGTCCTCCAGGGAGTGGTACGAGAGCACCGCGATCCGGCCGCCGACGGCGAGGGCGCCCACGGCGGCCGGGATCGCCCGCTCCAGGACGGCGAGTTCGCCGTTGACCTCGA
This sequence comes from Streptomyces sp. NPDC107521, assembly GCF_055598485.1. Classification (NCBI taxonomy): domain Bacteria; kingdom Bacillati; phylum Actinomycetota; class Actinomycetes; order Kitasatosporales; family Streptomycetaceae; genus Streptomyces; species Streptomyces sp. NPDC107521. The sequence continues at coordinate 468,382 of NZ_JBVKAT010000001.1, read as the reverse complement.
TGCGCAGCGCCTGGAAGGTGCGCTTGGCCGGGTTGCCGCCGGTGCGCTTGGCGGCCTGCGGCAAGGCATCGCGGATCAGCTCCACCAGGCGGGCGCTGTTGCCGAACGGCTCCCGCTCCCGCTCGCGGACGACGGCGGAGACGATCCGCTTGGCCTGCTTCTCCTCGCCGTAGGCCCGCAGGACGCGGACGAGTTCGCCCGGCGGGTAGGTGTTGAGGACCTCGGCGGCACTGATGCCGGTCGTCTGGTCCATCCGCATGTCCAGCGGGGCGTCCTGGGCGTAGGCGAAGCCCCGGTCGGCCTCGTCGAGCTGCATGGAGGAGACACCGAGGTCGAACAGGACGCCCTGGACGCGCGGTACGCCCAGGCGCTCCAGCACGTCGGGGAGTTCGTCGTAGACGGCGTGCACCAGGGTGGCGCGCTCCCCGTGGGGCGCGAGCCGCTCGCCGGAGAGCCGCAGGGCCTCCTTGTCGCGGTCCAGCGCGATGAGCCGGACCCCCGGGAAGCGCGTGAGCAGCGCCTCACTGTGCCCGCCGAGCCCGAGGGTGCAGTCGACGACGACGGCTCCCGGCTCCTGGAGGGCGGGCGCCAGCAGGTCCATGCACCGCTGGAGCATCACCGGGACGTGTCTTAGGCTCACGGGGCCCTCTCAGGTCCGGCGCGGCGTCACGCACGCCGGTTCCCCGCACGCCCGTCAACGGGATGGCGACCGGCGCCGGGGGCGTCGGCCGACCGGAGCGGGAGGAGGCCGAGCCGTACGTACGCGCCGCGCACGCGGGGAGATCCGGCGGCATCGGCCGCATCTCCGGGGAATTCAGTCCAGCAGGGAGAGCCGCGTCTCCCGCTTCGCGTCACTTTAGTCCACCGTGTCGCGCGGTCAATCAACCGGCCTGCGCGTCGCGGACCCCGCGGTCCGCCGACCGGCGCCGTGCGGCTTTTCACTCGGACGGCGGCCTTCGTACCGCCCTGTGGATTGGCTCACAGCGCGCCACGATGACGTTCTTTGTCCCCGTTTCACGCCGGACCCCCCGAACGGGCGAGCAGTAACGTCATGGTTATGACGACTTCTGCATCGGTACCCACAGGCTCGGACTCCGCCCCGGCGGGCGGCACCGTCACGGACCGGCTCGTCGAGGCGAACCAGCGGTACGCGGCCGCGTTCGCCGACCCCGGCATGGACGCCCGTCCCGTGCGCCGCGTCGCGGTCGTGGCCTGCATGGACGCCCGGCTCGACCTGCACGCCGCCCTCGGCCTCCAGCTCGGCGACTGCCACACGATCCGCAACGCGGGCGGTGTGGTCACGGACGACGTCATCCGCTCGCTCACCATCAGCCAGCGGGCGCTGGGCACCCGCAGCGTGGTCCTCATCCACCACACGACCTGCGGCATGGAGACCATCACCGAGGAGTTCCGGCACGACCTGGAGCTGGAGGTCGGACAGCGCCCGGCCTGGGCCGTGGAGGCCTTCCGGGACGTCGACCAGGACGTCCGGCAGTCCATCCAGCGGGTGCGGACCTCGCCGTTCCTGCCGTACACCGATGATGTGCGCGGCTTCGTCTTCGACGTGCAGACCGGCGGGCTGCGCGAGGTCACCCCGGGCTGAGCCGGCGTCCGCCCGGCCGGAACCGGTGCCGCGCCCCCCGGCGGACAACGCCGCACAGGAATACCGAAAGTCGGGAAAGCTGACAATGTGCGGGTAGTTGTCCACAGGCGAGTGACACGAATCCATGGCGGCGGCGAGAATGCGGGAGCGGCACCCCGCGGAACCTCTTCCGCGCGGCGTCCGTGATGAGGGGCGGGCCGCCCCGCCGCAGGCACCGGCCCGGCAAGCTGGGGATTCCCCGCTCCGCGCTGAGCAGGGAAAGGGCCGAGGAGGGCCACGGGTGACGACCTTTGAGGAACGGGCGAGCCATGGGGGGCACCCCGTGCGTGCGGAGCCGGTGACGGACGACGGGCTGACCGCGGTGGCCGAGCGGGTGCGCGCCTCCGTGGAGACCGTGATCGAGGGCAAGCCCGAGGTCGTCCGGCTGGCGCTGACGGTGCTGCTGGCCGAGGGACACCTGCTGATCGAGGACGTCCCGGGAGTCGGCAAGACCATGCTGGCCAAGGCCCTGGCGCGGTCCGTCGACTGCTCGGTGCGCCGCATCCAGTTCACCCCGGACCTGCTGCCGTCGGACATCACCGGCGTCTCCATCTGGGACCAGCAGCGCCGGGACTTCGAGTTCAAGCCGGGCGCGATCTTCGCCCAGGTGGTGATCGGCGACGAGATCAACCGCGCCTCGCCCAAGACCCAGTCGGCGCTGCTGGAATCCATGGAGGAGCGGCAGGTCACCATCGACGGGCAGAGCTACGAACTGCCCAGCCCCTTCATGGTGGTGGCGACGCAGAACCCGGTCGAGATGGAGGGCACCTATCCGCTGCCCGAGGCCCAGCGCGACCGCTTCATGGCGCGGGTCTCCATCGGCTACCCGGGCCCGGAGGCCGAGCTGCGGATGCTGGAGGTGCACGGCGGGGCCAGCCCGCTGGACGACCTCCACCCGGTGGCCCACGCCCACGACATCCTCAAGCTGATCGAGACGGTCCGCGCCGTGCACGTCGCGGAGCCGGTCAAGCGGTACGCGGTGGACCTGGTCGCCGCCACCCGCGCCCACCCCGACCTGCGGCTCGGCGCCTCCCCCCGCGCCACGCTGCACCTGCTGCGCGCGGCCAGGGCGTCCGCCGCCCTCGGCGGCCGGGACTTCACGCTGCCGGACGACGTGCAGGCTCTCGCGGTGCCGGTGCTGGCGCACCGTCTGCTGCCCACCTCCCAGGCCCAGCTCAACCGGCGGGGCGCCGAGCAGATCGTGGGGGAGATCCTCCAGCGCACCCCGGTGCCCGCCGCGCACCCGCAGCGCGCCGGCGCGGGCCGGGGCACCCCGCCGCACGGGCAGCCCCCGCGGAGGCCGTGATGACCACCGCCGGGGGGCCGGACGGGACCCGGGACGAGGAGGACCGGGCGGGCGGTGTCCGCACCGCGCTGACCGGTCTGACCACCCGGGGGCGCTCCTTCCTGGCCGCCGGTGCGGCCGCCGCCGTCTGCGCCTACGTCCTCGGACAGGGCGACCTGCTGCGGGTCGGCCTGCTGCTGGGCGTGCTGCCGCTGGTGTGCGCGACGGTGCTGTACCGGACCCGGCACCGGGTCGCGGGCAGCCGCCGGCTCGAACCGGGCCGGGTGCCCGCGGGCAGCGAGGCCCGGGTCCATCTGCGCGTCGAGAACATCTCCCGGCTCCCCACCGGTCTGCTGATGCTCCAGGACCGGGTGCCCTACGTGCTCGGGCCGCGCCCCCGCTTCGTGCTGGACCGGGTGGAGCCGGCGGGGAAGCGCGAGGTGTCCTACCGGGTCCGTCCGGACCTGCGCGGCCGCTATCCGCTGGGCCCGCTCCAGCTCCGGCTGGCCGACCCGTTCGGGATGTGCGAGCTGACCCGGTCCTTCTCCACGCGGGACACCCTCACCGTGATCCCGCGCGTGGAGCCGCTGCCGCCGGTCCGGTTCGGCGGCGGGGCCACCGGGTACGGCGAGGGGCGGCGGCGCTCCCCGGCGCTGGCCGGCGAGGACGACGTGATCCCGCGCGGCTACCGGTACGGCGACGACCTGCGCCGGGTGCACTGGCGCTCCACCGCGCGCCACGGCGAGCTGATGGTGCGCCGGGAGGAGCAACCGCAGCGCGCCCGCTGCTCGGTCCTGCTGGACACCCGGGGCATCGCCTATGAGGGCGCGGGCCCGGACTCGGCGTTCGAGTGGGCCGTCTCCGGGGCCGCCTCCGTGCTGATGCACCTGCTGGAGCGGGGGCTGTCGGTCCGGCTGCTCACGGACACCGGCACCGCCGTGCCCGGCGAGGGCGCGGACGGCTTCGCCGGGGCGGGCCAGGAGTCGGCCGACGCGGCCGGGATGCTGATGGACACGCTCGCGGTGATCGACCACTCGGACGGCACGGATCTGTCCGCCGCCCACGACGTGCTGCGCGGCGGGACCGAGGGTCTGCTGGTGGCCTTCTTCGGTGAACTGGACGAGGAGCAGGCGGCGCTGGCCGGCCGGATGCGGCGGCACGGCGGCACCGCGGTCGCCTTCGTCCTCGACGACGCCTCCTGGCGGCACGAGTCCGTCTCCATCCTCGACGACGCCTCCTGGTCGCACGAGCCCGCCGGTCCGGGGGCGGGGACGGACCGGGCCGAGGAGGGGCTGACGACGCTGCGCGAGGCCGGATGGACGGCGGTGAAGGTGTCGAGGGGCGTCCCGCTGGAGGAGCTGTGGCGCTCGGCGGACCGGCAGCGCGCCGGTCTCGCCCCGGCGGGCGGGGAGGGTGTGCGATGAGCGGGCAGGTACGGCTGGCGCTGTGCGCGTGGGCGGCCACGCTGATGACGGCGTGCGCGCTGCTGCCGCTGGTGGACCCGCCGTCCTGGCTGTTCCAGGCGGCGTTCCTGCTGGCGGTCCAGTCCGGGGTGGGCACGGCGGCCCGCCGGGTGCCCCTGGCACGGCCGCTGACCGTGGCGGCGCAGGCCGTGACGGCGCTGGCGCTGCTGACCCTGGTCTTCGCCCGGACCCAGGCGTTCGCCGGGCTGGTGCCGGGGCCCGAGGCGTTCCGGCACTTCGCGGAGCTGCTGCGGCAGGGCGCCGACGACATCGCCCGGTACGCGGCCCCGGCGCCGCTGGAGTCCGACGGCATCCGGCTGATGCTGATCGCCGGGGTGCTGGTGATAGGGCTGCTGGTGGACACCCTCGCGGTGACCTTCCGCAGCGCCGCCCCGGCCGGTCTGCCGCTGCTGGCGCTGTACTCGGTGGCAGCGGGGCTCTCCGAGGCCGGTTCGGACTGGCTGTGGTTCCTGACGGCGGCGGGCGGCTATCTGATGCTGCTGCTCGCGGAGGGCCGCGAGCGGCTCGCCCGGTGGGGCCGGGTCTTCGGCGGCGCGGCCCGTACTCCGGACGGCCGGCGGCCCGGGGCGGTGACCCCGGTGCGCACCGGGCGCCGCATCGGCGCGCTGGCGCTGGGCACCGCCCTGGTGGTGCCGCTGGCCCTGCCCGCGATGGAGGGCGGGCTGCTGGACGGCGCCGGGAGCGGCCGGGGCGAGGGCGGCGGGGGCGGCACGATCTCGGCGGTGAACCCGCTGGTCTCCCTGCGGGACAGCCTCAACAACGACGACGACCGCGAGGTCCTCACGGTCCGGACCGACGCCGACTCCCTCTCGGACCTGTATCTGCGGATCGTCTCCCTGGACGACTTCGACGGGAGCACCTGGAAGCCGTCCAAGCGGCGCATCACCACAGTGCCGGAGGGCACCTTCCCGCCCCCCATGGGCCTCGGGCCGGACGTCGCGCGGACGCAGGTGCGCAGCACGATCACGGCGGCCGGCGGATACGCCCAGGAGTGGCTGCCGATGCCGTACCCGCCCACCGGTGTGGCGGTCGGCGGCAAGTGGCGCTTCGAGCCGGTGGGGATGACCCTGATCGGCGACCACGGGCAGCGCACGAGCGGGCTGACGTACGAGGTGACGAGCCTGGACGTGCGCCCGACGGCCGCGCAGCTGGCCGGGGCTCCGCCGCCGCCGGCCGCGCTGGTGCGGGAGTACACGGAGCTGCCGGACTCGCTGCCGGAGGTGGTGCGCCGCACCGCCCGGGAGATCACGGCGGGCGCGGCGAACCCGTACGAGCGGGCCGTCCGGCTCCAGGAGTTCTTCGCGGTCAACGGCGGCTTCACGTACGACACCGAGGTCAACGTGGGCAGTGGTCCCGCGGGCATGGTCCGGTTCCTCGACGAGCGGCGGGGCTTCTGCGTGCACTTCTCCTTCGCGATGGCGGCGATGTCGCGTTCGCTGGGCATCCCGGCGCGGGTCGCGGTCGGCTTCGCGCCGGGCTCCACGCGGGCGGACGGCTCGGTGTCGGTGAGCCTGAAGGACGCGCACGCCTGGCCGGAGCTGTACTTCGAGGGCGTGGGCTGGACCCGTTTCGAGCCGACGCCGACCCGGGGCTCGGCCCCGTCGTACACGATGGCTGAGGCACCGGACCGCGCGGACGCGGACCCGGCGCTGCCGTCCCGGGCCCCGGAGGCGGAGCCCTCGGCGGCGCCCTCGGCCGAGGAGGAGTGCGCGGCGGGCGGCGGGCAGCCCGGCGTGTGCGCCGGTGAGTCGGCCCGGGCCGTGCCGGTCGCGGGCGGTGGCGGTCCCGGGGGGCCGGGGGTGGCGGTCAAGGTGCTGGGCGGGCTGCTCCTCCTGCTGGTCCCGCTGGCGCCGATGCTGTGGCGGCTGCGGGCCCGGGCCCGGCGGCTGGGGACGCCCGGCCGCTCGGAGGCGGACGCGGCGACGGCCGCGCTGGCCGCCTGGGAGGAGCTGACCGACTCGGCCTGGGACCACGGCATCCCGCCCCTGGAGTCGCGGACACCGCGCCGGGCGGCGGACCGGATCGTGCGGCTGGGCCGTCTCGGCCCCGAGCCCTCGGCCGCGGTGCACCGGGTGGCCGGCGCCGTGGAGCAGGCGCTCTACGCCCCGCACCCGCGCCCGACGGCGGGGCTGGCGGAGGACATACGCCGGACGGCGGCCGGACTGCGGGACGGCGCCGGGCGCGGCGCGCGGCTGCGGGCACGGGTCGCTCCGCGTTCGGCCGTGCGGGTGGTCTGGGCGGTCTCGGCCCGCTGGACGTCCCTGCGGGGGCGTATCGCGGCGGCGCTGCCGGTGCCGCGGATTCCGCGGATGCGGAGGGCGGCGGACAGGCGCGGCTGAGGAGGGCGCGGCGTGCCGGAAGCACCCGGGCACCGGGGCCGGAAGCGTCGGGCGGCGGTCTTCCGCGACGCGGGGCCCGCCGGTGGCCGGTGCGTGGTGCCCGCCCCGGGGCTGTCGGTGGCTCCGGCCGGGGAGATGGTCCCGGGCCTGTTGTACGGGCGCCCAAGACCCCCGGAGGGGGAGGGCGCGCCCTGGACAGCCCAGCGGGCCACCGGCCCACCCGGGGCGGCATCACCGACTCGCCCCGGGGAGGGCCGGCTCACCCGGTCCCGTGAGAGAGGGCTCCAGCGCGGAGGGGCCCGGTTCAGCAGGAGCCGGTTCCGGGAGGACCCGGTTCGGGAGGACCCGGTTCGGGAGGACCCGGTTCGGGAGGACCCTGGTCCATTGGTCCGCCAAGGGCCCAGCGCGGAGGGCCCGGCTCAGGAGGGGCCCGGTTCACGAGGGCCCCGGTCCATCGGTCCGGCAGAGGCCCAACGCGGGAGGGCTCCTGTTCAGGCAGCTCCGGTGGGCGGGCGGCAGGGCCTCGGCGCCCGGCACGGAATCCCGGCGTCCAGGGGGTCTCTGCGGTGGGCGCCAGGGCGCTCGGGCCGGTGTGTGGTGCGGGCGCGGTTCCTGGAGTCGGGCCAGTACGCCGGAGGGGTGACTCACGGCGCGGAGACCGGCGTACGGGAGCCGGGACACGGAGCCACCACCGGGAACGCGGGAACGGGGATCCGCCCGGGAACGGGCGTGCCGCCCGCACGAGGGTGTGTGCCGCCTGTACGGGGCGTGCCGGTGGGGAACCGTCGCGTGCCACCGGCGCGAGGGCTGCTCTGCCGGTGGGATGCCGGGCCCGCGCGTGCCACCGGCGCGAGGGCTGGTCCGCCGGTGGGGTGCCGGGCCGTCGCGTGCCACCGGCACGGCCGCTGGTCTGCCGGTGGGATGCCGGGCCCGCGTGTCCGGGGGACGGTGATCGTTCGGCGCGTCCGGCATATGCGCGGGGGCGCCGACACGCGTGGAGGGGGCGACCACCTTCGCGGTGGTCGCCCCCTCACGACGTGACGGGATGCGGGCGGCTACTGGCCGCCCTGCTGTTCGTCGCGGCGACGCTGCCAGCGCTCCTCGATGCGGTCCATCACCGAGCGCCGCTGCCGCGCCTGGCGGCCCGCCTGCGGCCCGGCTCCGGCCGCCGTCTGCTGCTCGCCCGGCTTGGGCGCCTTGCGCCAGCCGGTCACGGCGAGGACCGCGCACCCCAGCATGACCAGGAAGCCCACGACACTGAGCCAGACCTGCTGGGCGACCATTCCGGCCATGAGGAGCGCAATACCCACGAGGAAGCCCACGACCGCCTGGTAGACCCGCCGTCGGGTGTACGTGCGCAGCCCGCTTCCCTCGAGCGCCGACGCGAACTTGGGATCTTCGGCGTAGAGCGCTCGCTCCATCTGCTCGAGCATGCGCTGCTCGTGCTCCGAGAGCGGCACGGAGTCCTCCTCATCGTGCAGTCGCCGGGGCGACCCGGGGGGGTCTCTTCAGGATAGGCAGGGAATCGCCCCCGTGAAACCCGCCCCTCTGCGCCAATTGGCCAACCGGTTTCCGCCATGCGCACGCCGGCTCGCTGAAGTTCCCATTCCCCAGCGGCCGGCCCGTCATGCCGGATGGTGTCCCTCGATCATACGGCGCCCGGCCGCGGTTCGGGCGGCCTGTGTCGTACTCCATCTGCCGCCGCGTCGCTGCTCAGCGGCGTACCTCAGCCGGCGGCCCGGGTATCCGGTGCCTCCTGGGCCCCTTCCGTCTCGCCCAGCACGTGGAGCTGCGTGGCCACGGAGTGGAAGGCGGCGAGTCCGGCCGCCGCGGCCTCCAGCTCCAGGAGGGCGTCCAGGGCGCCGGGCTCGTTGTCGACGAGTCCGCCGGGCACGAGGTCGGTGAAGATCCGCACGCCGTGCACGGCCGCGACCCGCAGGCCCGCGTCCCCGACCAGCGCGGTGAGCTCCTCGGCGGTGAAGCGGTGCGGCACCGGGTCACCCTCGCCCCACCGTCCGTTTGGGTCGCCGAGGGCGTGCCGGGCCTCCTTGAAGTGCCCGGCGAGGGCCCGGGCGAGCACGGCCCCGCCGACTCCGGCGGCGAGCAGGCTGAGGACGCCCTCGGCGCGCAGGGCGGCCACCACGTTGCGGACGCCCTCGGCGGGGTCGTCCAGGTACTCCAGGACGCCGTGGCAGAGCACCACGTCGTAGCCGCCGCGCTCGGCCACCTCGAAGAGGCCGCGGGCGTCCCCCTGGACGCCCCGCACCCGGTCGGCGACGCCCGCCTCGGCGGCGCGGCGCTCCAGGGCGAACAGGGCGTTGGGGCTCGGGTCGACGACGGTGACCCGGTGACCGAGGGCGGCCAGGGGCACCGCGAGGCTGCCGCTGCCGCCGCCGGTGTCCAGGACGTCCAGCGAGGGGCGGCCGGTGGCCCCGGCCCGGCGGTCGACCGCGTCCCGCAGGACGTCCCAGACGACGGCGGTGCGCCGGGCGGCGCGGGGGCGGGAGGGGTCGGAGCGCGGGGACGTCGCCCGGGACCGGTGGTGCGGGGCGGGCTGGCGCATCGGGTCCGGCACGGCAGTTGACTCCTCGGCGCGGCACCGCCTCCGGGAGGGGCGGAGCGAACGGACCGCCGTCCCTCCCGGACACGGGAAGGGGGGCAGTTTTCAGGCACCTCCCACCCTATGGCCTCCGGCGGGCGGACCGATCACTACGGTGCCCGCGCACGCGGCGGCACGGCCCGGCCCCCGCGCCGGGGGCCCGCACGGGGTCGGGATCAGCCGGCGTCGGGGCGGGGGCGGGGCAGGACGGGCTGGAGGACCAGCAGCCGTTCGACGATGCGCAGGAACACCGCGACGTCCCGTACCAGGTCGTCGGCGTCCCGCTTGCCGGCCGCGCCCCGGATGCCGGCCTCGGCGCGGGCCCGGCGCAGGGCGCCGGAGGCGAAGAGCGCGCTCCAGTCGGCCAGCTCGGGGGCGATCTCCGGGAGCACCTCCCAGGCGCTGCGGATGCGGGCCCGCGCCCTCGGGGTGGCCTCCGGGCGGCCCCGGGCGGCGAGCACGGCGGCGGCGGTGCGCAGGGCGGCGAGGTGGGCGGTGGCGTAGCGCTCGTTCGGCGTCTCGAGGCGAGCGGCCTCCTCAAGGCCGGCGCGGGCCTGGACGAGCAGGTCCAGGGCGGCCGGCGGGGCGGTGGTCCGGCGGAGCACGGGGTGCACATCGCTCGCCGGGCCGGTCGGTGAGGGGGCAGGGCCGGCCGTGTGGGGCCGCCGGGGGGCGGCCGCGGACGAGTGGGCCATGACGATCCTCCTGTCGTCGCGTGACGGCGCTGGGCCGTTGGGGTCCATCGTCGGGGACGCCACTGACAGTCCGTTCCGACCTGCGCTTTTGCCCCGGCCGGAGGTTCGGGTTAGTTTTTGCACTGACCAGTCAGTACAAAATCTGGGTCCGGGTGTCCGCATGCCCTCGCGGTCCCGGCGGAGCAGGGGGTGGGGGCCGTGGACGGTCCGTTCGGACTGGGGGTGACGGCCCGCGGCCTCGGCGTGCGGGGACCGCGCGGCTGGGCGTTCCGGGGGGTGTCGTTCGACGCGGAGCCCGGGGCGCTGGTCGCGGTGCGGGGACCGTCCGGCTCCGGGCGCACCGCGCTGCTGCTGACGCTGACCGGGCGGATGCGGCCCACCGAGGGGCGGGCCGTCGTGGGCGGGCTGCGGCTGCCCCGGGGGATGGCCGCCCTGCGGCGGGTCAGCGCCCTGGCGCACGTGCCCGGGATCACCGATCTCGAACCGTCGCTGACGGTCGCCGAGCACCTGCGCGAGCGGGAGCTGCTGCAGCGCCGCTTCCGCGACGAGGTGCGCGCGCTGTTGCGCCTCCGGGCCCGGCGGACGGCGGCGTCGCGGCGGACCGGGGAGGCGCTGGCCTCGGCCGGGCTGGACGTGGACGCGCTGCCCAGGGGCCCGCGCACGGCCGTACGGGATCTGGAGCGCCTGGAGGCGCTGCGGCTGTCGGTCGCCCTGGCCCTGATCGGCCGCCCCCGGCTGCTCGGGGTGGACGACGCCGACCTCAAGCTGTCGGACGCCGAGCGGGCCGAGCTGTGGGCGCTGCTGGAGTCGGTGGCGCGGGAGGGCACGACGGTCGTGGCGGTGTGCAGCGAGGCGCCCCGGTCGGCGGTACTGGTGTCCACCGGCCGCGAGCCGGGGGCCGCCCCGGACCGGGACACCGGGGACGGCGCCCCGCCGGACGGAACTCCCCCGGCCGACGGGACCCCTCCGGCCGACGAAACCCTTCCGGCCGATGGGACTCCCCCACCGGACGGGGCCTCGCCGATCGATGGGACTCCCCCGGCCGGCGCGACCGAACCGGACGCCCGCCGCACACCCCCGCCCGCGCCGGGCCGCAGGAGCACGGCGGCCGGTGCGGACGGTGCCGCGGGGCACGGTACCGCGGAACACGAGGGCACGCCCCCGGACACCCCGGCCCCCGGATCAGGCCCCGGCCCCGGCCCCGGCGTCACGGCACCGGACAGCGCGGCCCCCGCCGCCGTGGACGACGCCGCCCCGCCCTCCGGCGCCGTCACCTCCGGCCCGGCACCCGGCGGCCTCACCCCCCGCCCCGCGTCCGCGCGGAAGCGGCGGGCCCCCGCCCGCCCGGACGCGCGGAACGGCGCCCCCTCCGACTGCGCTCCCGCCCGGACCGCGCCTCGCGCCCGCGCCCGCGCGCACGAGGCGTCCCCGCACGACGACGGCGCGGCTCACCGCGCCACTCCCCCGGACGGAACTCCCCCGGACGGCACCGGCACCGCCCGCGAGGGCACCTCCCACGAGGGCACCTCCCACGAGGGCGCCCCCGACGGGGACACCCCGGCGGAGAACCCCTCCGCCGGGCACGACGAGGAGAAGGGGGCGGCCGATGCGCTCGCCGGGACTGGCCGCGCTTGAGCTGCGGCGCTTCGGACGGGGAAGGCTGCCCCGCGCCGCCCTCGTCGCCCTGCTGCTGCTCCCGCTGCTCTACGGCGCCCTGTACCTGTGGTCCTTCTGGGACCCGTACGACCGGCTGGACCGCGTCCCCGTGGCGCTGGTCAACGAGGACGAGGGGGCGTCGGCCGACGGCGGGCGGCTCACCGCGGGCGACGACATCACCGAGGGGCTGCGCGAGAGCGGGACCTTCGACTGGCACGAGGTGGACGCCGAGGAGGCCCGGCGGGGCGTGGAGGACGGCCGGTACTACCTGTCGCTGACGATGCCCGCCGACCTCAGCCGCCGGATCGCCTCCGGCACCGGTGACGCCCCGGAGGCCGGCACGCTCCGGGTGCGGACGAACGACGCCAACAACTACGTCGTCGGACAGATCTCGCGGACGGTGTTCGGCGAGGTGCGCCGGGCCGCGTCCGGGAAGGCCTCGCGGGCCTTCCTCGACGGGATCCTCGTCTCGTTCTCCGACATCCACGCCGAGACCGAGAAGGCCGCCAAGGGCGCGGACACCCTCAAGGGCGGCATCGGCCGGGCCGAGAGGGGCTCCAAGGACCTGGCGGACGGCCTCAAGGACGCCGAGAGCGGCAGCGGCAGGCTCGCCGGGGGACTGAAGGACCTCGACACCTCCTCGGACGGCCTGGCCAAGGGCGCGAAGGAGGTCGCGGAGGGCACCCGCAAGCTCGCCGGCCGGGTGAACGGGCTCTCCGGCACGCTCGCCCCCCTCCTGGAGGACGACGAGCGGAACATCGCCGACACGGCCCGCCTCGTCTCGGACGGCGCCGCGGCGCTCCGCGAGGACCTCGACGGCCTGGTGAAGCGGGCCCCGGCCGCCGCCGAGGAGGCCCGCGCCGAGGCCGCCGCGCTGGACGGGGTGTACCGCGCGCGCTGCCCGTCCGGGACGGGGACGGCGGCGACCGGGACCGGGCCGGCGACGGGGAGCGGCACGGCGGCGGGCACCGGGACAGGCCCCGGAGCAGGGGCAGAGGCAGGGGCGGACACCGTCCCCGGCCCCGCCGCCGGGGACGGCCCGGCCGGGCCCGACACCGCCTGCCCCCACCTGGAGCGGGCCCGGGACGCGGCCACCGGCGTCGCGGCCGTCGCCGGGGAAGTGGAGGGGCTGGTCGCGGACCGGAAGGACGAACTGAAGCGGCTCGACGGCGACCTGTCCGCCCTGCGGAAGCAGGCCACCGCGCTCGCCGCGCGCGCCCCGCGCCTGGCCGGGGACCTCGACGACGCCGTCACCCGGATCAACGACCTCGACGACGGCGCCGGGAAGGTCGCCGCCGGGGCCGAGAGGCTGCACAAGGGCATCGGCACCGCCCGGACCGGCGCCAAGGACCTCGACGAGGGCGTCGGCAGGCTGCGCACCGGCGCCGACGACCTGAACGGCGGCATCCTCAAGCTGGTCGACGGCTCCGAGGAACTGGCCGGAGGACTCCACGAGGGCGCCGGGCGCATCCCGGACCACGACGGGCCGGACCGCGAGCGGCGGGCCGGGGTGCTGGCCGACCCGGTGCGCCTGGTCTCCGACTCCCTGCACCGGGCGCCCAACTACGGCACCGGGTTCGCCCCGTACTTCATCCCGCTCTCCCTCTGGGTGGGCGCCATGGTGGCGTACATGCTGGTCCCGCCGCTGAACGGGCGGGCGCTCGCCGCGGGGGCCTCGGCCCGGCGGACCGCGCTGGCCGGCTGGCTGCCGGTGGTGGCGCTCGGGGCGCTCCAGACCGCGGCACTGATGGCGGTGCTGCACTGGGCGGTGGGCCTGGAGATGGTCCGGGCGGCCGGGACGGTGGGCTTCCTGTTCCTGGTGTCGGCGTGCTTCGCGGCGATCGTGCAGTGGCTCAACGCCCGCTTCGGGCCGGCCGGGCGCATCCTGGTGCTCGCCCTGCTGATGCTCCAGCTCACCTCGGCGGGCGGCACGTACCCGGTGCAGACCAGTCCGGACCTCTTCAACGCGCTGCACCCGTTCCTGCCGATGAGCCACGTCGTCGAGGCGCTCCGCAGGCTGATCACGGGCGGCGGCCTGGCACCGGTGTGGCAGGCGTGCGCGGTGCTGACGCTGTTCACCGCGGCGGCCCTCGCGCTGACCGCCCTGGCGGCCCGCCGACGCCAGGTGTGGACCCTGGACCGGCTGCACCCGGAGCTGAGCCTGTGATGATCCGTTCGGTGACCGCGGGCGTGGGGTTCCTGTGACAATCGGGACCATGGACAGCAGCAGCACCTCCCCGCCGGGCGGCGGCCGGCGCGAGGCCACCCGGCAGAAGCTCTACGAGGCGGCGGTCACCCTCATCGCCGAGCAGGGCTTCTCCGCGACCACCGTGGACGAGATCGCCGAGCGCGCCGGGGTCGCCAAGGGCACGGTGTACTACAACTTCGCCAGCAAGTCCGTCCTCTTCGAGGAACTGCTGCGGCACGGCGTCGGCCTGCTCACGGCGTCGCTGCGGGAGGCGGCGGAGCGCACCGAGCGGGAGGGCGGCGGCCGGGTCGACGCGCTGGACGCGATGGTCCGGGCGGGGCTGGTCTTCATCGACCGCTACCCGGCCTTCACCCAGCTCTACGTGGCCGAGCTGTGGCGCACCAACCGCGCCTGGCAGTCGACGCTGCTGGTGGTGCGGCAGGAGGCGGTGGCCGTGGTGGAGGGCGTGCTGCGGGCGGGGGTGGCGGGCGGCGAGTTCAGCCCGGAGATCGATGTGCAGCTCACCGCGGCGGCGCTGGTCGGCATGGTGCTGGTGGCCGCGCTGGACTGGAAGTCGTTCCAGCCGGAGCGCTCCCTGGACGACGTGCACGCGGCGCTGTCCCGGCTGCTCCAGGGACGCGTGGGCGCCCCCTCCTGAGCGCCGCGGGGCCGGTGGCGCGCCGGGCGCTCCCCGCGTCCGGCGGTCAGGAGCGGGAACACCGGCCCGCCGCGGCCGCGTCCCCCGCGGGCCTCCGGCGGGCCGGCGCCGTCCTGCTCCCCCGTGCCTCCCCCGTCGGATCGCGGCCCCGCTCCCGTTCCGGCGCCCCGTGTCGCCGGTACCGGGCAGGGCCCCTCTCCGTCGCCCCCACTCTCCCCTCCGGGACGGTCCTCCCCCATCCGTCCCCGTACTCATCCCGGACCCTGAGTACGGCTACTCAGGGCCCGGTGCCCGGACCCGGTCCCTCGGGCCGGGGCCGCTCCCGGTGGCCGATAGGGTCCCCCACATGGCACGGATTGCGGTGATCGGCGCCGGGACGGGCGCGATGGCTGCCGCCGCCCGGCTGGCCGTCGCGGGCCACCGGGTGACGGTGTACGAGCGGACGGAGACGTACGGCGGAGCGCTGCGACGGGTGGAGCGGGACGGGTTCCGCTTCGACACCGGCCCCGGTCTGCTGCCGCTGCCCGCGGTCTGGCGCGATCTGTTCGTCAAGACCGGCCGGGAGCCGCTGGAGGACCGCGTCGGCCTGGTCCAGGTCGACCCCTCGGCGCGGCACGTCTTCGCCGACGGCACCGCCGTGTCGCTGCCCAACGCCTCGCGCGCGGGTGTGGTCGCCGCCCTGGACGCGGCGCTGGGCGCGCCCGCGGGGCAGCGCTGGGGCGACTTCCTGGTCCGGGCCCGGGAGGCCTGGGACCGGACGCGTCGGCCCCTGCTGGAGGAGCCCCTCTGGCCCGACTGGGAGGTGCTGGCCGGACGCGAGCCCTATCCGGCGGTCCCCCACAAGCGGCTGCTGCGCACCCGCCGGGCCGGGACGCTGGCCGAGGTGGGCGCGTGGGAGCTGCGGGACCCCCGGCTGGCGGCGCTGCTGGAGGGCCACGCCCTCGCGCACGGGCTGGACCCGCGCACCGCCCCGGCCAACGCGGCCGTACTGCCGTACATGGAGTACGCCTTCGGCATGTGGTACGTCCGCGGCGGGATGCGGGAGCTGGCGCGGGCGGTGTACGAGCGGTGCCTGGCCCGGCGGGTGGAGTTCCGCTTCGGGCAGGGGGTCACCGGGATCGTGGTGGAGGACGGCCGGGTCGCGGGCGTCCGGACGGGCGCCGACGGGGCCGTGGAGGAGGCGGAGTTCGTGGTGGCGGGGGTCTCGCCGGACGCGCTGGAGCGCCTGTGCGGGACGGTGCCGCCGCGCGGCGCGGGCGACGTCCCGGCGCCCCGGGGGGCGATGAGCAGGCTGACGGTGCTGCTGGCGCTGCGCGGTGCGCGTCCCGAGGGCACGGCGCACCGCACGGTGGTGCACGCGGCGGACCGCGACGCCGAGTTGGCCGCGCTGTTCGGTGCCGTGCCGTCGGCGCCCGGGCGCCCCACGGTCACCGTGCTGCGGCCCGGTGACTCCGGGTCGGTGCCGGACGCGGACCATGAGGCGGTCACGCTGACCTCGGTGGTGCCCGCGGACGGCGCCGGGGACGCGGAGGCGCGGGCCGGGCGGATGATCACCGCCGCCGCGGGCGCGGTCCCGGGGCTGCGCGAGCGCCTGCTGTGGCACGAGACGCGCACCCCGGCCGACATCGCGGCGGAGACGGGCGCTGCGGGCGGCGCGGTGCCGGCGCCCGCGCTGGCGGCGGCCGGTGGCAGACTGCTGCACCCGGCCAACGGCACGCGGATCGCGGGGCTGTTCACGGTGGGCGGCTGGTCGCACCCCGGCGGCGGGCTGCCGCACGCGGGCATGTCGGGCGCGCTGGTCGCCGGACTCGTCGTGGAGGGGCCGGAGTTCCGCGGCTCCCAGTGAGCCGGGGGCGCCCCGGGGTCCGCGCCGTCCGGCGTGCCGGGGCGGACCCCGGGCCGGGCCCGCCGCGTCCCGGCGGGCGCCGGACCGTCAGAAGCGGTACTGCTGCTCGTCGTACCCCTGGTTCCGCTGCTGCCCGTCGCCCGGGTAGGGGTACTGCTGCTCCGGCGGGAGGTCGCCGCCGTAGGGGGTGTCGGTGGTGCGCTGCTGCGGGACCCACACCCCGCCGGGCGGGGTCTCCCCGGCGTAACCGTCCGGGGTGCCGGGTGTACCGGTGGCGTACGGGTCCTGCCCGTAGCCCTGCGGGTCGTAGGGCGCCCCGCCGGGGGCGGCGTAGCCTCCGGTGTCGTAGGCGCCGCCGTTGTAGCCGTGGCTGGTGCCGATGTACGGGTCGGAGTAGGCGGCGTACTGCTGCCCGCCGTTGTCGTAGCCGTAGTCCTGGCCGGTGTAGCCCTGGTAGTCGTAGCCGTAGGACTGGTCGGCGCCCTGCGCGGCGGCCGGCTGCCGCTGCTGGTCGCCGCCGTAGCCGGAGTCGCCGCCGTAGACGCCGTAGGAGCCGGAGTCGTCCGGCATCGGCTGCGGCGCGTAGGCGGAGGTGGCCCCGGCGTCGGGCGCGTCGGCCGGGCGGGCCGGGGTGAACACGTCGTCGCCGTCGAACTCCTCCCGGCCCCGGCCCTCGTGGGCGGGGACGGCCTCCTGGAGCTGGGTCGGCGCGTCGTGCAGCGGGTCGGGGGCCTCCGGGCCGGAGACCTCCGACGACGGCTCCTGGCGTCCGCGTTCGGGACGGCGCCGCTTGCGGGCCAGGCCCGCGGGGGCGTTGACGGCCCATCCGGAGTCGAAGCCCCGGCGGAACGACAGGGTGACGTAGGTCTGGCCGACCGCGAACGCCGCCGCGCCCAGCCCGATGACGACGACGGACGGGATCAGGACGCCGAGGACGACGCCGAGGAATCCGCCGAAGGCCAGCAGCCGCCAGCGCAGCCGCGCCTTGTACTGCAGCAGGACCTCGCCCAGCAGCCACAGTGCGACGACGCCGAACGCGATGTAGAGGACCGTCCAGCCCATGTACGCCCCTCTCCCAGTGGCCGCAGTGCAGTGTCTCGCACGACTGGCGACCGGTCTAGACCTGCGGTGGTTGGTGCAGGCCCAGGTTCTCGTAGATTTCCAGGGTCGCCGTGGAGCTGTTCAGCGTGATGAAGTGCAGACCCGGCACTCCCTCGGCCAGCAGTCGCGCGCTGAACTCCGTGGCGAACTCGATCCCCATGGAGCGTACAGCGGCCGCGTCCTCCCGTGCCGCGAGGATGCGCTCTTTCAGCTCGTCGGGGAAGGCCGCGGTGCTCAGCCGGGGCAGCCTCTCCAGCATCTTCACACTGGTGACCGGCATGATCTCGGGGATGACCGGGGTCTCGCAGCCGGCCGCGACCACCCTGTCGCGCAGCCGGAGGTAGGACTCGGGGTCGAAGAACATCTGCGTGATCGCGTAGTCCGCGCCGGCCCGGCACTTGTCCACGAAGTGGGCCACGTCCGCGTCCCAGTCCGCGGAGCGCGGGTGCATCTCCGGGAAGGCGGCCACGCCGACGCAGAAGTCGCCGGACTCCTTGATGAGCCGGACCAGTTCGGCGGCGTAGGTGAGGCCCTGGGGGTGCGGGACCCACTCGCCCATCGGGTCGCCGGGCGGGTCGCCGCGGACCGCGAGCATGTTGCGGATCCCGGCGTCGGCGTACTGGCCGATGATGTTGCGCAGCTCCGCGACGGAGTGGTCGACGGCGGTGAGGTGGGCGACGGGGGTCAGCGTGGTGTCGGCCACGATCTGCTCGGTCTCCTTGACCGTCCCGGCCCGGGTCGAACCGCCGGCGCCGTAGGTCACGGAGACGAAGTCGGGGGCGACCGCCTCCACCCGGCGGAGCGCGTTCCACAGGTTCTTCTCGCCCTTGGGGGTCTTCGGCGCGGAGAACTCGAACGAGAACGTCGCCTTGCCGGTGGCGAGCATGTCACGCACAGTACGGGCGCGATCCGTCCTGATGGACGCGGTTCCTAGGGCCATACCGGCAGGGTAGCCAGGGGAGGGCGGCCCCCCAACCGGATGAGTGATTTTGTCCCGATTTGACGGTTTGGCTGTCCATCCCTTGGACAATTTTCCGGACACCCCGGCCGGGCCGACACCCCGGGCGCCGGGGCGGGCCGCCCGGCGCCGGACCCCGTCAGACGGCCTCGCGCAGCCGTGCGGCGAAGGCCGCCGCCGCCGCTCCCGGGTCGTCCGCCCCGGTGATCGCGCGGACGACGACGACCCGGCGCGCGCCCGCCTCCAGCACCTCGTCGAGGTTGCCCAGGTCGATGCCGCCGATGGCGAACCAGGGGCG
Organism: Streptomyces sp. NPDC107521; assembly: GCF_055598485.1. Lineage (NCBI taxonomy): Bacteria > Bacillati > Actinomycetota > Actinomycetes > Kitasatosporales > Streptomycetaceae > Streptomyces > Streptomyces sp. NPDC107521. The sequence goes on along the minus strand of NZ_JBVKAT010000001.1, from coordinate 449,633 downwards.
GGCGGTGCCCAGCGCGGCGGTGTGCCGCACGAGGTCCAGTCCCGGCGCGTGGCGGCCCGGCTTGGTGGGGGTGGGCCAGCACGGACCGGTGCAGAAGTAGTCCACGCCCTCCTGGACGGCGGCCGCGGCGGCCTCGGCCTCGGCGTGGGTGGAGCGCCCGATCAGCACGTCGCCGCCGAGCACGGCGCGGGCGGCGGGGACGGGCAGGTCGCCCTGGCCCAGGTGCAGCACGTCGGCGCGGGCGGCGTGGGCCACGTCCGCGCGGTCGTTGACGGCGAGCAGCTTGCCGTGGCGGGCGCAGGCGTCGGCGAGGACCTCCAGGTGCGCCAGTTCCTCGGCCGCCTCCATGCCCTTGTCGCGCAACTGCACGATGTCGACGCCGCCGGCCAGCACCGCGTCCAGGAACTCGGGCAGGTCGCCCTGGCGGGTGCGGGCGTCCGTGCACAGGTACAGCAGGGCGCCGGAGAGGCGGTCGCGCGCGGAGTCGGGCATGGGTGTCCCCCAGATCGGTGACGGTGTGCGGGCGGACCCCGCCGGGACGGCGCACGGGGCCGGGACGGGTGTGGGGCGGCGCGGACCGGGTGGCCGAGTCGGCCGGGGCTCCGGGCGGAGTACGGGCGGACCGGCGGTCCCCAGCCGTACGCCGGGCGGGTGCCCCGGCGGCGCTCCGGCGCGCACCCGGGAGCGGCGCCGGGGCGCGGTGCCACGGGTGCCGTGCCGGGGCGGGGCGGGCGCCCGGGTCAGACGGCGAGTGCCTGGGCCCGGCGCTTCACCTCCGTGCCGCGGTTCTCAGCGAGCGCCTGGGCGGGGGTGCCGGGCAGGCTCGGGTCGGGGGTGAACAGCCACTCCAGCATCTCCTCGACCGTGAAGCCGTCGTCCCGCAGCAGGGTGAGGGTGCCCACCAGGCCCTTGACGACCTTGTCGTCGTCGATGAAGGCGGCGGGGATGTGCAGCGCGCGGTTCTCCCCGCGCCGGACGGCGATGAGCTGGCCCTCCTTGATGAGCTGCCGGACACGGGTCACCTCGATGCCGAGCATCTCGGCGATGTCGGGGACGGTGAGCCAGGCAGGCACGAGCGCATCGGTCTTTGCGTCAATCTCGGTCACGCGTCCAGCCTGCCACCTTCCACCGGCACCGGGAAACCGGCCCCCGCCGACCCGGGGCGTGCGCGCACGGGGCCGGACCGGTGGACGGGCGCTAGGCGACGGCCTTCTTGAGCGGGACGGAGGGGTCGGGCAGGAGGGCCGGGTCCATCAGGGTGCCCGCCTGGATCAGGCGGCGGCCCTGGGCCAGGTCGCGGGGGCGGCCGACCGCCAGCAGGGCGACCAGCCGGCCCTCGCGCAGCCAGCAGACGGTCCAGGCGGGTCCGGAGGGGTCGCCGCGCCGGACGGTGGTGTCGGCGGACGGGTGGTGGCCGGCGTACTGGACGAAGCGGCCGAACTGCTCGGACCAGAAGTACGGCACCGGGTCGTAGACCTCGGGGGCCTCTCCGGTGGCGGCGCCGGTGATGTTCGCGGCGACCGCGCGGGGGCCCTGGAGGGCGTTGTCCCAGTGGTGCACCAGGAGCCGTTCGCCGTAGCGCCGGGAGGGGAAGGAGGCGCAGTCGCCGACCGCGTACACGTCGGGGGCCGAGGTGCGCAGCAGGTCGTCGGCGAGGACCTCGCCCCGCTCGCCCAGCGCGATCCCGGACCCGGCGAGCCAGCCGGTGGCGGGCCGGGCGCCGACGCCGACGAGGACGGCGCCCGCGGGCAGCCGGGTGCCGTCGTCGAGCACCACGTGGCCGGGCTCACCGGGCTCGACGCGCGCCACCCGGGCCCCGGTGCGCAGCACCACCCCGGCGTCGGCGTACCAGGCGGTCATGTGATCGGCGATCTCGGCGGGCAGGGCACCGGACAGCGGCCGGTCGGCGGCCTCCACGACGGTGACGGCGCAGCCCGCCTCGCGCGCGGCGGTGGCGAACTCGGCGCCGATCCAGCCCGCGCCGACGACCACGACGTCGTGCCGGCGGGCGAGGACCGGGCGCAGCCGCTCGGCGTCGTCGAGGGTGCGCAGCAGGTGCACGCCGGGGGTGTCCGCGGTACCGGGCAGCCGGACCGGTTCGGCGCCGGTGGCCAGGACGAGGACGTCGTACGGCTCGGGGCCGTCGGAGGTGTCCAGGACGTGGTCGCCGGGGCGGACGCCGAGCGCCTCGCGGCCGAGGCGGAGTCCGACGCCGAGCGACTCGAAGTCGACGTCGAGGGCGGAGCCCTCGGCGGTGCCGAGCAGGACGGCCTTGGACAGCGGCGGCCGGTCGTAGGGCGGGTGGGGCTCGGCGCCGATCAGGGTCACGGCGCCGGTGAACCCCTGTTCCCGCAGCGCGACCGCCGTCTGCACCCCCGCCATGCCCGCGCCGACCACGACCACGCGCCGCGGCGCGTCCGCTCCCGGTTCCCGCCTCTGCTCGCTCACCCGATCACCATAGACACCCGGCGGGGCCCGGGCGGGCGGCACCCGGCACAACCACCGGGACGGGGCAGCCCCGACGGGCCCGGCGGACTCCCCGGTCCGCCCGGGTCCCCCGCGCGGCCCGGCGGTGTCGCCGCGCCGCCCCCGGTGGCGTCCCCGCGGGCGCCGACACGGCTCCCTTACGGGGCCGCGACGGTGAGGACTAGGGTGGCGGGCGTACACACACTCGCGGGAGTCCGGACGCACCGGGCTGAGAGGGAGGCTGGCGGCCTCCGACCGTACGCACCTGATCCGGGTCATGCCGGCGAAGGGAGGAGCTGGACGCCCATGCCGTCCCCAGCTTGCTCTGTCCATGTACCGCCGCCGACGCGCACGCCCGACGTGCTCGTCGTCGGGGGCGGGATCATCGGTCTGGTCACCGCCTGGCGGTCCGCGCAGCGCGGGCTCGCCACGGCGCTCGTGGACCCCGAGCCGGGCGGCGGGGCCGCCCAGGTGGCGGCCGGGATGCTCGCCGCCGTCACCGAACTGCACCACGGCGAGCAGACGCTGCTCGCGCTCAACCTGGCCTCGGCCCGGCGCTACCCGCGGTTCGCGGCCGAACTGACCGAGTGCACCGGCCGCGATCTCGGCCACCGCCGCTGCGGCACCCTCGCCGTGGCCCTGGACGCCGACGACCGCGCCCATCTGCGCGAGCTGCACGCCCTCCAGCAGAGCGCCGGGCTGGAGTCCGAGTGGCTGTCGGGCCGGGAGTGCCGGCGCCTGGAGCCGATGCTCGCCCCCGGGGTGCGCGGCGGTCTCCGGGTGGACGGCGACCACCAGATCGACCCCCGCCGGCTCGCCCGGGCCCTGGTCATCGCCTGCGAACGGGCGGGCGTGGCCTTCCACCGGGTGTGGGCCGAGCGGCTCACCGTGACCGGCGACCGGGCCACCGGCGTCGTCACCGCCGACGGGACCGCCCTGACCGCCGGTCAGACCGTCCTGGCCGGGGGCAGCTTCAGCGGGCGGCTGGCGGGCGTGCCGGAGGAGGTGCGGCCCCCGGTGCGGCCGGTGAAGGGGCAGGTGCTGCGGCTGACGATGCCGCGGGCGCACGGTCCGCTGCTGCACCGGACGGTGCGCGCCGTGGTCCGCGGCGGCCACCTCTACCTGGTGCCCCGGGAGAACGGCGAACTGGTCGTCGGCGCCACCAGCGAGGAGCTGGGCTGGGACACCACGGTGACCGCGGGCGGCGTCTACGAACTGCTGCGGGACGCCCACGAACTGGTGCCCGGCATCACCGAGCTGCCCCTGACGGAGACCCGGGCGGGGCTGCGGCCCGGCTCCCCGGACAACGCCCCGTTGCTCGGCCCCACCGGCCTGCCGGGGCTGCTGCTGGCCACCGGCCACCACCGCAACGGCGTGCTGCTGACCCCCGTCACCGGCGACGCCCTGGGGCACGCCCTGGTCACCGGGGAGCTCCCGGACGAGGCCCGCCCCTTCACCCCCCGGCGGTTCGACGCCGCCCCCGTCCTCACGGAGCGGTCCGCATGAACAACCCGCCGCACACCGCGGTCGCCATCTCGGTCAACGGAGAGCCCCGCCGGGTGGCCCCCGGCACGCCCCTGGACACGGTGGTGGCCACGCTCACCGCGGCGCCGTCCGGGGTGGCCGCCGCCGTCAACGAGGCCGTCGTCCCGAGGAGCCGCTGGGCGTCCACCGCCCTGGCCGAGGGCGACCGCGTCGAGATCCTCACCGCCGTGCAGGGAGGCTGAGATGGCCGACGATCCCCTCGTCCTGGGCGGGCTGTCCCTCACCTCCCGCCTGATCATGGGCACCGGCGGGGCGCCAAGCCCGGAGGTGCTGGAGCGGTCGCTCGCGGCCTCCGGCACGGAGCTGACCACGGTCGCGATGCGCAGGGTGGACCCCTCGGTGCGCGGTTCCGTGCTGTCGGTGCTGGAGCGGCTCGGCATCCGGGTGCTGCCGAACACCGCGGGCTGCTTCACCGCCGGGGAGGCCGTCCTGACCGCGCGGCTGGCCCGGGAGGCGCTGGGCACCGACCTGGTCAAGCTGGAGGTGGTCGCGGACGAGCGGACCCTGCTGCCCGACCCCGTCGAGCTGCTGGACGCGGCCGAGACCCTGGTCGACGACGGCTTCACCGTCCTGCCCTACACCAACGACGACCCGGTGCTGGCGCGGAAGCTGGAGGACGTGGGCTGCGCGGCGGTGATGCCGCTCGGCTCCCCGATCGGCTCCGGGCTCGGCATCCGCAACCCGCACAACTTCCAGCTCATCGTGGAGCGGGCCCGGGTGCCGGTCATCCTGGACGCGGGCGCCGGAACGGCGTCGGACGCGGCGCTGGCGATGGAGCTGGGGTGCGCGGGGGTGATGCTCGCCTCGGCGGTGACCCGGGCCCGGGAGCCGGTGCTGATGGCGGCGGCGATGCGCGGGGCGGTGGAGGCCGGCCGGCTGGCCCGGCTCGCGGGCCGGATGCCGCGGCGGCACTTCGCGCGGGCGTCCTCCCCGGCGGAGGGCCTGGCGGCGCTCGATCCGGAGCGCCCGGCGTTCGGCTGAGGGACGGTTCCCGGGCCGGGAGGACGGCGGAGCCCCCGGCCCGGCCCCCGCCGCCTCCGCCCCCCCGCCGCCGCCACGACCCGTGCACGCGGGCCGCACTCCGTGCTCCCGCCCGCGCGCCCCGGAGTCCGGTCCCTTTGAGCCCGATCCCCCCCCGGGCGGGCTCCGGGGGCGGTCCCGCCGCGGGCCCGGCGGGGCGATCCCCGGCGCCCGCCCTCCCGCCCTCTCTCCTGATCTCCCTCCAAGGGGCCCGTTCCGCCCCGGCGGCCGTCCCCTCCCCCGTGCCCCGGCCCACGTCACAGGTGGGCTGCAGTACGGGCGGGAACCCCGGCCGGGGCCCCGGGGGGCGCGCGGCGGCTCGTAGACTCGGCCCGTGGACACGACCCTTCAGGACCCTCTGGTCGGGCAGGTGCTCGACGGCCGGTACCGCGTCGACGCGCGGATCGCGGTCGGCGGGATGGCCACGGTCTACCGGGCCGTGGACACCCGCCTGGACCGCGTGCTCGCGCTGAAGGTGATGCATCCGGCGCTGGCGACCGACGCCACGTTCGTCGAGCGGTTCATCCGCGAGGCGAAGTCGGCGGCCCGGCTCGACCACCCCAACGTCGTCCAGGTCTTCGACCAGGGCGCCCAGGGCGCGTACGTCTACCTGGCCATGGAGTACGTCGCCGGCTGCACCCTGCGGGACGTGCTGCGCGAGCGGGGCGCGCTGCGGCCGAGGGCCGCGCTGGACATCCTGGAGCCGGTGCTGGCCGCGCTCGGCGCCGCGCACCGGGCCGGGTTCGTGCACCGGGACATGAAGCCGGAGAACGTGCTCATCGGCGACGACGGCCGGGTCAAGGTCGCCGACTTCGGCCTGGTCCGCGCCGTGAACACGGTCACCAGCACCACCGGGGCGGTCCTCGGCACCGTCGCCTACCTGGCACCGGAGCAGATCGAGAAGGGCACCGCCGACCCGAGGGTCGACGTGTACGCCTGCGGCGTCGTCCTGTACGAGATGCTGACCGGCGGCAAGCCGCACGACGGGGAGTCCCCCGCGCAGATCCTCTACCAGCACCTCCACGAGGACGTGCCGCCGCCGTCGGCCGAGGTGCCGGGGCTGCCGTACGAGCTGGACGGGCTGGTCGCCTCCGCCACGGCACGGAATCCGGAGGTCCGTCCGCACGACGCGGTGGCACTGCTCGCCGAGGCGCGCGAGGCGCGGTCCCGGCTGAGCGCGGAGCAACTCGACGCGGTGCCGCCGGGGGCGCTGGCCGCCGCCCACGACAACGCCGAGGACCGCACCAGTGTGATACCGCGCCCGCCCGCCGCCGGGCCGTCGGCCGCCGGTACCGGGGACGACGGCGTGCGGCACACCAGCCGGCTGACCGCTCCTCCCCCGCCGCCGCCGCGCCGCCGCGGCCCCGGTGTGCCGCGCGGACCGCTGGCGGTCGTGCTGGCGGTCCTGCTGGTGCTCGGGGTGGGCACGGGCGTCTGGTACATCAGCTCGGGCCAGTTCACCGAGGTGCCGCCGCTGCTGTCCAAGACCGAGGCGCAGGCCCGGAAGCGGCTGGAGTCGGCCGGGCTGGGCGTGGGCACGGTGGGGCACTCCTACAGCGACACGGTCGAGCGCGGCCGGGTGATCGACAGCGATCCCGGGGCCGGTGCGCGCATCCGCAGGAACGGCTCGGTGTCCTTCACCGTCTCGGACGGGCCCCGGACGGTGAAGCTGCCCGACGTGGGCGGTTACCGGCTGGACCGCGCCCGGAGCGCGCTGAAGGACGCGGGGCTGGAGCCCGGCATGGTGACCGAGGAGTTCAGCGAGGACGTGCCCGCGGGCTACGTCGTCGCCACGAAGCCGGGCGCGGACACCTATGTGCGCGGGGGCGCCGCGGTCGCGCTGGTCGTCAGCAAGGGCCGCGCCGTGGAGGTCCCGGACGTGACCGGCGACGCCCTCGACGACGCCCGGGAGGAGCTGGCCGACGCCGGTCTGAAGGTCGAGGTCGCCCCGGAGCGGGTCACTTCCGAGTACGAGGAGGGCGAGGTCGCCCGGCAGAGCCCGGAGGGCGGCGCCGAGGCCGCCGAGGGCGACACGGTGACCCTGACGGTGTCCAAGGGGCCGGAGCTGGTCGAGGTCCCGGACGTGGTCGGGGACAGCGTGGACGACGCCACCCGGGCGCTGAAGGACGCGGGCTTCGAGGTCCGGGAGGAGCGGGGGCTGCTCGGCCTCTTCGGGGACACCGTGAAGAAGCAGTCGGTGGAGGGCGGCGACACCGCGCCCCGGGGCTCCACGGTGACGATCACCATCAGGTGACCGGGCGCGGGCCGGGCTGGGCACGGGCGCGTCCGGACGGGTGATCCCGCATGACACCCTGGACGGGTGACGACACAGCGCCCCGCCCTTCCCCGCAACCCCGTCGGCGGCCACGTCCCCGTGGCCGGCGGACTGCACTCCGTCGGGATGTCCTACGCCCGTGAGCTGGGGGCCGAGGCGGTGCAGGTCTTCGTCGCCAATCCGCGCGGCTGGGCCACGCCGACCGGCAACCCGGCGCAGGACGAGGCGTTCCGGGAGGCGTGCGCCGCCGCGTCGGTCCCCGTGTACGTGCACGCGCCGTACCTGATCAACTTCGGCTCGCACACCGAGGCGACGGTGGAGCGCTCGGTGGAGTCGCTGCGCCACTCGCTGCGGCGGGGCCGGGCGATCGGGGCGCGGGGCGTGGTGGTGCACACGGGCAGCGCGACCGGCGGCCGGACCCGCACGGTGGCCCTCCGGCAGGTCAGGGAGCGGTTGCTGCCGCTGCTGGAGGAGCTGACCCACGACGACGACCCGTATCTGCTGCTGGAGTCGACGGCCGGGCAGGGGTCCTCGCTGTGCTCCCGGACCTGGGACTTCGGGCCGTACTTCGAGGCGCTGGACGCGCATCCGCGGCTGGGCGTGTGCCTGGACACCTGCCACGTCTTCGCGGCGGGCCACGACCTGACCGGCCCGGACGGGATGCACCGGACGCTGGACCTGCTGGTGGGGACGGTGGGCGAGGGGCGGCTGCGGCTGATCCACGCCAACGACTCCCAGGACGTCGCCGGGGCGCGCAAGGACCGCCACGCGAACATCGGCGCCGGGCACATCGGGGAGGACCCGTTCCGGGCGCTGATGACGCACCCGGCGACGGAGGGCGTGCCGCTGGTGATCGAGACGCCGGGCGGCCGGGAGGGGCACGCGGCGGACGTGGAGCGGCTGAAGAAGCTGCGCGACGGCTGATCCGGAGCCCGGGGCACGGGGCCGCGGGGCGTACGGACGGGGGAACGGACGGGGCACGGGGCCGCGGGGCGCGCGGACGGTGGGGGCGGGGCCGCGGGAGGCGGTCCCGCGGAAGGCTCAGAGCTCCGGGCCGTCCCCGGGCTCCTCCTGGTAGGAGTAGCGCTGCTCCCGCCAGGGGTCGCCGATGTTGTGGTAGCCGCGCTCCTCCCAGAAGCCGCGCCGGTCGGCGGTCATGTACTCGACGCCCCGGACCCACTTCGGGCCCTTCCAGGCGTAGAGCTGGGGGACGATCAGGCGGAGCGGGAAGCCGTGCTCGGCGGTGAGCAGCTCACCGTCCTTGTGGGTGGCGAAGAGGGTGCGCTCGGCGGCGAAGTCGGCCAGCCGCAGGTTGGAGCTGAAGCCGTACTCCGCCCACACCATCACATGGGTGACGGAGGGCGCGGGCGGGGCGAGGCCGAGGATGGTGCGGGCCGGGACGCCGCCCCACTCGGCGCCGAGCATGCTGAACCGGGTGACGCAGTGCAGGTCGGCCACGACCGTGGTGTACGGCAGGGCGGTGAACTCGTCGTGGTTCCAGCAGTGCTTCCCGCCGTCGGCCGTGGCGCCGAAGACCCGGAACTCCCAGCGCTCGGGGCGGAACTTGGGAACGGGGCCGTAGTGGGTGACCGGCCAGCCGCGCTGGAGCCGCTGCCCCGGCGGAAGCTCGAACCGCGGGGCTCCCTCCGTACCGCCTTCTCCCGACGCGCGTTCCACCGGCTGACCCATGTCTCCATCCTGACAGACCGGGACCGATGCCCCCGCTCGGGGTCACCCGAACACGGACAGAGGACGACCAATGCGTGCAAGCGTGTACGTACTCACTAAGTCAAGACTTACTGGACGATCTTCCCCGCCGGTGCAATCATGCGGCGCAACCCTCCTGTTCCCGCTGGAAGGAGTCCCACACGATGCAGGGCGACCCCGAGGTCATCGAGTTCCTCAACGAACAGCTCACCGCCGAGCTGACCGCGATCAACCAGTACTTCCTGCACTCGAAGCTGCAGGACCACAAGGGCTGGACGAAGCTGGCGAAGTACACCCGCGCCGAGTCCTTCGACGAGATGCGCCACGCCGAGCTGCTCACCGACCGCATCCTGCTGCTGGACGGGCTGCCGAACTACCAGCGGCTGTTCCACGTCCGGGTGGGCCAGTCGGTGACCGAGATGTTCCAGGCCGACCGCGAGATCGAGATCGAGGCGATCGACCGGCTGCGCCGCGGCGTCGAGGTCATGCGGGCCAAGAGCGACATCACGTCGGCCAACATCTTCGAGGCGATCCTCGCCGACGAGGAGCACCACATCGACTACCTGGAGACCCAGCTCGACCTGATCGAGAAGCTGGGCGAGTCCCTGTACCTGTCGACGGTCATCGAGCAGTCCCAGCCGGACTCCTCGGGGCCGGGCACGGACGGCTTCTCGTCCCACTGACCGGGACGGGCGGGCCGCCGGCGCCGGGCCGGACCCGGCAGGGGGCCGCTCAGGCGGCTTCGGGGAGGCCGGTCCCGGGGAGCTCCGCGAGGACCGGTCCGCCCTGGTCGGCGACGGTCCGGCGGGGGCAGGCGCCGCGGCCCAGCAGGGCCTGGATGCGCCGGACGCAGCCGCCGCAGTCGGTGCCGGCCTTGCAGGCGGAGGCGATCTGCCGAGGCGTGCAGGCGCCCGCTTCCGCGTGGTTCCTCACCTGTTCCTCGGTCACGCCGAAGCAGCTGCAGACGAACACGCGGTTCACCTCCCGACGGGATCGATCAGTGGTGCCGTCCCGACTGATCGGTGAGGCAAACCTAACCTTACCCATACCGGCGGAGGCGCGACAGGGGAAGGGGCGCGGATCGTCTGTGACCCGCGCCCCACTCCGTGCCGTGCCGCCCCGCGCACGGGGCGCGCACGGGCCGGGCCTCACTGGTCCCGGTACATCTCCGCGACGAGGAACGCCAGGTCCAGCGACTGGCTGCGGTTGAGCCGCGGGTCGCAGGCCGTCTCGTAGCGCTGGTGCAGGTCGTCGACGAAGATCTCGTCGCCGCCGCCCACGCACTCGGTGACGTCGTCGCCGGTCAGCTCCACGTGGATGCCGCCCGGGTGGGTGCCGAGGCCCTTGTGGACCTCGAAGAAGCCCTTGACCTCGTCGAGCACGTCGTCGAAGCGCCGGGTCTTGTGACCGGAGGCCGCCTCGAAGGTGTTGCCGTGCATCGGGTCCGTCACCCAGGCCACCACCGCGCCGGACGCGGTGACCTTCTCGACCAGCTCGGGGAGCTTGTCGCGGACCTTGTCGGCGCCCATGCGGACGATGAAGGTCAGCCGGCCGGGCTCGCGGTCGGGGTCGAGGCGCTCGACGTACTGCAGCGCCTCCTCGGCCGTGGTGCTGGGGCCGAGCTTGATGCCGATCGGGTTGCTGATCCGGGAGGCGAACTCGATGTGCGCGTGGTCGAGCTGCCGGGTGCGCTCACCGATCCACACCATGTGCCCGGAGACGTCGTACAGGTTCCCGGTGCGCGAGTCGACGCGGGTCAGCGCGGACTCGTAGTCGAGGAGCAGCGCCTCGTGGGAGGCGAAGAACTCGACGGTCCGGAACTCCTCCGGGTCGGTGCCGCAGGCCCGCATGAAGTGCAGCGCGTTGTCGATCTCCCGGGCGAGCTGCTCGTAGCGCTGGCCGGACGGGGAGGACTTCACGAAGTCCTGGTTCCAGGCGTGCACCTGGCGCAGGTCGGCGTAGCCGCCGGTGGTGAAGGCGCGCACCAGGTTCAGCGTCGAGGCCGAGGCGTGGTACATCCGCTTGAGCCGCTGCGGGTCGGGCACCCGCTCGGCCTCGGTGAACGCGAAGCCGTTGACCGAGTCGCCGCGGTAGGTCGGCAGGGTCACGCCGTCGCGGGTCTCGGTGGGCTTGGAGCGCGGCTTGGAGTACTGGCCGGCGATCCGGCCGACCTTCACCACGGGCACGGACGCGGCGTAGGTGAGGACGGCGCCCATCTGGAGCAGCGTCTTCAGCTTGGCCCGGATGTGCTCGGCCGACACCGCGTCGAACGACTCCGCGCAGTCACCGCCCTGGAGCAGGAACGCCTCGCCCCGGGCCACCGCGGCCATCCGTCCGCGCAACTGGTCGCACTCACCGGCGAAGACCAGCGGGGGATAGGTGCCCAGCTCGGCGATCACATCGCGCAGGGCCTCGGCGTCCGGGTACTCGGGCTGCTGCGCCGCAGGCAGGCTTCGCCACGTCGCCTCGGCGGCGACACTTCGGGAATCAGCGTTGACGGTCACCCTCCAAACAGTACGCGGTCGGCGGGGGTGCACCGCCGCCCGCCCAGTCCGTGAGACGGCACCGTCCGGGCACGGCCCGTCACGACATGTCACCCGCCCGGTCGTGTACGCTGCCCGCCATGTTCGCGCACTCGACCCGTTCCTGGTGGTGGACCGCTCATCCGGCGGCCCACTGACTGCGCGTACGCACGACTTTCGCGAAGGCCGCCCCGAGGGGCGGCCTTCGGTGTTTCCGCGGCCGGGACCGTCCCTCTCCTCCACGACGAGAAGGACCAGGATCACATGAACCCGCTCGACACCCTCGCGACCGGCACCCGGCCGTTCGCCCTGCTGCGCCGCCGCTCCCCCGGCCGCGACCACGACGTGGTGGAGCTGCTGACCGGCCCGGTCACCGAGCACGCCCGGCTGGCGTCGCTGCCCGACGAGGGGCTGGCCCTCGTCCCCTTCCGGCAGATCCGCGAGCGCGGCTTCGACGTCCGCGACGACGGCACGCCGCTGCTGGTGCTCACCCCCGAGGAACGGCACGAGGTGCCGCTGGCCGAGGCGCTCGACGCGCTCCCGGCGCACGCGGTGCGCGTCGAGGACGGCGGCTTCGACACCGGCGACGAGGAGTACGCCGCGATCGTGCGCCGGGTGCTGGAGGAGGAGATCGGCCGGGGCGAGGGCGCCAACTTCGTGATCCGGCGCACGTACCGGGGCACCGTCCCGGGCTTCGGGCGGGCCGACGCGCTGGCCCTGTTCCGGCGGCTGCTGGAGACCGAGCGGGGCGCGTACTGGACGTTCGTCGTGCACACCGGGGAGCGGACGCTGGTGGGGGCGAGCCCCGAGGCGCACGTGCGGATGTCCGGCGGGACGGTCGTGATGAACCCCATCAGCGGCACCTACCGCTATCCCGCCTCGGACCCCTCCCCGGAGCACCTGCTGGAGTTCCTCGCCGACGCCAAGGAGATCGAGGAGCTCTCGATGGTGGTCGACGAGGAGCTGAAGATGATGTGCGACGTCGGGGACATGGGCGGGGTCGTCGTCGGGCCGCGGCTGCGGGAGATGGCGCACCTCGCGCACACCGAGTACGAACTGCGCGGCCGGTCCTCGCTGGACGTGCGCGAGGTGCTGCGGCGCACCCTGTTCGCGGCGACGGTGACCGGCTCGCCGGTGCAGAACGCCTGCCGGGTCATCGAACGGCACGAGAGCGGGGGCCGCGGCTACTACGCCGGGGCGCTGGCGCTGCTCGGGCGGGACGCGGGCGGCGCCCAGACCCTCGACTCCCCCATCCTCATCCGCACCGCCGACATCGACGCCGCCGGGCGGCTGCGGGTGCCGGTCGGCGCGACCCTGGTGCGCGGCTCGGACCCGGCCGGCGAGGTCGCGGAGACGCACGCCAAGGCGGCCGGGGTGCTGGCGGCGCTGGGGGCGCGCCCCGCGCGGCCCCGGACCGGGGCGGCCCGGCCCCGGCCGGCCGACGACCCCCGGGTGCGGGCGGCGCTGGACGGGCGCCGGGCGGCACTGGCGCCGTTCTGGCTGCGGATGCGGGAGCCGGTGCCGGCGGACGCCGGGCACGCCCTGGTGGTGGACGCGGAGGACACCTTCACGGCGATGCTCGCGCACCTGCTGCGCTCGGCCGGGTACGCGGTGGACGTCCGGCGCCACGACGAGCCGGGACTGCGCGGGGCGGTGCGCGGGCACCACGGGCTCCTCGTGCTCGGGCCCGGACCCGGCGATCCGGCGGACGCCGCCGACCCGAGGATGCGCCTGCTGCGGGCGCTGACCGCCGAGGCGCTGCGGGAGCACCGGCACGGGCTCCTCGGGGTCTGCCTCGGGCACGAGCTGATCGCGGCCGAACTGGGGCTGGACATCGTCCGCAAGGAGGTGCCGTACCAGGGGGCGCAGACGGAGATCGACCTGTTCGGACGGCCGGAGACGGTCGGCTTCTACAACAGCTTCGTGGCCCGCTGCGACGACGGGCGGGCCGCCGCGCTGGCCGCGCGGGGCGTCGAGGTCAGCCGGAGCGCGGGCCACGAGGTGCACGCGCTGCGCGGGCCCGGGTTCGCCGGGACGCAGTTCCACCCCGAGTCGGTGCTGACGCTCGGCGGGGCGGCGCTGGTGCGGGAGCTGGCCGGTCAGGCGCGCGGCACCAGCACGTTCTCCGAGCGGCGCCCGGCCCGGTAGTCCGCGACGTTGCGCACGGTGGCGTCGATGATCTGGCCGACGGCGTCCCGGGTGTAGTACGCCTGGTGGGAGGTGACCAGGACGTTGGGGAAGGTGACCAGGCGGGCCAGGGTGTCGTCCTCGACGGGCTGCAGGGACCTGTCGAGGTAGAACAGGCCCGCCTCCGCCTCGTACACGTCCAGGCCGACCCCGGTGAAGCGGCCCGCGCGCAGTTCCCCGACCAGGGCGGCGGCGTCGACCAGTCCGCCGCGGCTGGAGTTGATGAGGATGGCGTCGTCCTTCATCGACTTCAGCGCGGCGGCGTCGATCAGGTGCCGGGTCTCGGGCGTCAGCGGGACGTGCAGGGTGATCAGGTCGGACTCGGCGAGCAGCCGCTCCCTCGGGACGTACTCCATGCCGAGCGCGGCGCAGGCGGGGTTCTCGGCGACGTCCCAGCCGAGCAGGCGCATGCCGAAGCCGTGGGCGATCCGGGCGAACGCCTCGCCGATCTTCCCGGTGCCGAGCACCCCGGCGGTGCGGCCGTACAGGTCGCGCCCCATCAGCCCGTCGAGCCGGAAGTCGAAGTCGCGGGTGCGGTTGGAGGCCCGCACGATGCGGCGGTTGACGGCCATCGCGAGGGTCCAGGCGAACTCGGCGACCGAGAACGGGGAGTAGTACGAGACCCGTGCGACGGTCAGCCCGAGCCGCTCGGCCGCGGCCAGGTCGATGTTGTTGAAGCCGGTGGAGCGCTGGGCGATCAGCCGGGTACCCCCGGCCGCGAGCATCTCCAGCACCGGGGCGCCGAGAACGGAGTTGACGGACGAGGAGACGATCTCGTGGCCGGCCGCGATGGGGGCGGTGTCCTCGGTGAGGAAGACGTCCAGGCAGCGGATCTCCTCCAGGCCGAGGAACGCCCGCTCGATCAGGGGCTTCTCATCGGCCTGCACGCCGAAGGCGAGGATCTCCACGGACACTCCCGGATCGCCGGTCGGTCCGGACGGCCGCCCGGACCCGGGCCCGAATATACGGCGCGCGGCCCGCCACCGCCGGACGGACCGGGGCGCCGGGCGCGCCCGGCGGGACGGGGCACGGACCGCGGCCGGACGGACCGTGGCCGGACGGACCCACCTGGTGTGCCCGGCACGGGCGCGCGCCGGAATGCCGAGCGGCGTGTCCGGTGCGCAGGCGCGAGCGGTACCGGGACGGGCCTGCCCGGCGCACGGGGGCCGGGCGGTGCCGGAGCGGGAGCGCGGCCGGGACCGCCGGGGGCCGTGCCCGGTGTACAGGGGCGGGCCGGACGGCGCGGGGAGGGTGCCCGGTGTGGCGGGGCAGGCCGGGCGGCGCCATGGGCGGCGGCCGGGCCGGGAGCGCGGGCGGGGACCGCCGGGGGCCGTGCCCGGTGTACAGGGGCGAGGCGAGCCTGGCTGCGCCGTGGGCGGTGCCCTGGGCGGCAGCCGGGGGCGGCGGGCGGCCGGGCTCAGTCGGTGTCGAGCCCGCGCTCTATCGCGTAGCGGACCAGCTCCACCCGGTTGTGCAGCTGGAGCTTGCCCAGGGTGTTCTGGACGTGGTTCTGCACGGTGCGGTGGGAGATCACCAGGCGTTCCGCGATCTGCTTGTAGCTCAGGCCCTTGGCGACCAGCCGCAGTACCTCGGTCTCCCGGTCGGTGAGCCGGGGGGCGCCCGGCTCACCGGTGCCGGACGCCGGGGCCGGCTCCGAGGCGAGGCGGCGGTACTCGCCGAGGACCAGCCCGGCCAGTCCGGGGGTGAAGACCGGGTCCCCGGCGGCCGTGCGGCGCACCGCGTCCTGGAGCTCCTCGGTGGAGGCCGACTTCAGGAGGTAGCCGGTGGCGCCGGACTTGACCGCCTCCAGCACGTCGGCGTGCTCACCGCTGGCGGAGAGCACCAGGACGCGCAGCGAGGGATCGGCGCCGACGGCCTCCTTGCAGACCTGCGCGCCGGGCTTGCCGGGCAGGTTGAGGTCGAGGACGAGGACCTCGGGCCGGGCCGCCAGGGCGCGGCGCACCGCCTGGTCGCCGTCGCCCGCCGTGGCGACCACCTCGAAGCCGGACTCGGCCAGGTCGCGGGCGACCGCGTCGCGCCACATCGGGTGGTCGTCGACGACCATGACCCTGATCGGCCGCTGCTCTTCACTCATGGTCCGCTGCCTTCCCCCGGACGGGGATGCCGCCGGTGTTCGTCGATGCCTTCGGTCCTTCCGCGCGCCCGCGTGCCCGCGCCGCACGTGTGCCCGCGCCGCCGCCGGCCGCGGGCCCGGCCGCCGCCGCGCCCTCAGGTCCTCCTGGGGACCCTCAGTTCGACCTCCGTGCCCTGGCCGGGCACCGAGATCAGCTCGGCGGTGCCGCCGAGATCCCGCAGCCGCCCCCGGATGGACTGGGCCACGCCGAGCCGCCCCTCGCCCTCCGCCTCCGCGAGCCGCCCCTCGGGGATGCCGGGGCCCTCGTCCCGGACGGTGACGACCACCCCGTCCGGCTCGTCCTCGACCAGCAGCCAGGCGCGGGCGTCCGCGCCCACGTGGCGGCGGACGTTGTCCAGGGCGGCGCCGACGGCGGCGGCCAGCTCCCGCGCCGCCGCCGGGGCCATCGGCACCGGGGCTCCCGGCTCGGCCAGGTGCACCCGGGCACCGGCGTACGGGGCGAGCAGCGCGCGCAGGTCCACGGGGGCGTCCGGGGCGCCCTCCTCCGGCTCCTCCACCACGCGGACCACCGCGCCGTCGGCGCTGTCCTCGGAGACCCGGGAGACGGGCACCAGCCCGCCGGAGACCAGGGTGCGCAGCGCGACCTCCTGCTCCCCCGCCATCCGGCCCAGCTCGGCCGCCTCGCCGCCGATGACGGCGCCGCGCCGCTGCACCATCGCCAGCACCTGGAGCACCCCGTCGTGGATGTCCCGGGCGAGCCGCTCCCGCTCCCTGGTCGCCGCCTCGATCTCCAGGGCGCGGGCGAGGGTGCGCTCGGAGGCGCGGGCGACCTCGACGACGTAGCCGATGGCGATGGAGGCGATCCAGACGAGGAGGACGTTGTGCAGGGTGTCGCGGGCGGGGGTGCCGCGCTCGGCCAGGTTGGCGGCGGCGACCAGGGTGGAGGCCAGGGCCGCCCAGCGCCAGCCGCCCTTGAGGGCGAAGGCCAGCACCGAACCGGCGGTCCATATCGACGGCAGGGTCGGGCCGCCCCCCATGACCCGCTCCGGGTCGTCGGTGAAGGGGGTCAGGAGGATGCCGGTGAGCGCGACGGTCAGGTCGGCGGCGAGGAACCGCTTGGTGCAGCTCGCCGCGTTGGCGACGCGGGGCAGGGTGGCGAGGGTCCAGACGAGGAGGACGGCGTAGTAGCCGACGGCCGGCCAGGGGCGGGCGAAGCCGGAGTGGGCGGTGGCGAAGAAGCCGATGGCGTACAGCATGGTGAGCACGCGGTACCCGGCGAGCGCGCGCCACAGCGGCAGCTCGACCGACATCCTCATGACCTTCGCGCGACCGGCCATCCGCCCCGCCCCCCGTCCCCGCTCCTCGCTGTGCCCCGCCCCGGCGCTACCGCCCGGGCCGGTCCCGCTCCTCCCGGGCGAGCGACGCCCGGGCCCCCCGGCCGGCGTCCTTCTCCGCCCGGCCGGCCTCCCTGTCGGCCTTCGCCGCCTCCATGAGCTGCCGCTTCATCGCGGTCGCGTACACGTCGACGTACTCCTGGCCGGAGAGCTTCATGATCTCGTACATGACCTCGTCGGTCAGCGCCCGCAGGACGAAGCGGTCGTGCTCCATGCCCTGGTAGCGGCTGAAGTCGAGGGGGCGGCCGATGCGGATGCCGGGCCGCATCAGCTTGGGCACGACCTTCCCCGGCGGCTGGATCTTCTCGGTGTCGATCATGGCGACGGGGATGACCGGCGCGCCCGTCGCGAGCGCCACCCGGGCGAGGCCGCCGGGCTTGCCCCGGTAGAGGCGCCCGTCCGGGGAGCGGGTGCCCTCCGGGTAGATGCCGAACAGCTCGCCGTGCTCCAGGACCTCGATGCCGCTCCTGATGGCGGCCTCCCCCGCGCCCCGGGCCCCCGAGCGGTCCACCGGGAGCTGGCCGACGCCCTTGAAGAACGCCGCCGTCAGCCTGCCCTTGACGCCGGGGGTGTTGAAGTACTCCGCCTTGGCGATGAAGGTGACCTTGCGGTCCAGGACGGCGGGGAGGAAGAAGGAGTCGGAGAAGGACAGGTGGTTGCTGGCCAGGATGGCGGGCCCGTGGGTCGGGATGTGCTCGCGGCCCTCCACCCAGGGGCGGAAGGCGAGCTTCAGCGAACCCCCGATGGTGAGCTTCATCGTGCCGTACAACAACCGAATGCCTCCCGTATGAGTGGGTCGACCTTATCCCGGGGGACCGTCAATGGCCCCGACGGCCCTGGTCGGTGTCGGTGTCGTCGCGTACGGTGAAGTACCCGCACGTACCGCACCCCCGCGCCGGCTGCGCCGGCCCCCCACGACAGGAGACCGACCCGTGCCGGTCCTGCCCGGAGCCGAGCCGTACCGCCACGAGGGCGGTGACACCGGCGTGCTCCTCTGCCACGGCTTCACCGGCTCCCCGCAGTCCCTGCGCCCCTGGGCCCGGTACCTGGCGGCGCGCGGTCTGACCGTCTCGCTGCCGCTGCTGCCGGGCCACGGCACCCGCTGGCAGGACATGCAGCGCACCGGCTGGCAGGACTGGTACGCCGAGGTGGACCGGGAGCTGCGCGCCCTGCGCGAGCGCCGCGCCCGGGTCTTCGTGGCCGGGCTGTCCATGGGCGGCACCCTGGCGCTGCGGCTGGCCGCGCGGCACGGGGACGCGGTGAGCGGCGTGATGGTGGTCAACCCGGCCAACCGGATGCACGGGGCGGCCCGGCACGCACTGCCGGTGCTGCGCCATGTGCTGCCCTCGACGCGGGGCATCGCCAGTGACATCGCGAAGCCGGGGGCCGAGGAGCTGGGGTACGACCGGGTCCCGCTGCACGCCGCGTACTCGCTGCGCTCGTTCTTCCGTCTGGTCGACGGCGAACTGCCGCAGGTGACCCAGCCGTTGCTGCTGATGCGCAGCCCGCGGGACCATGTGGTGCCGCCGGCCGACGCGGCGCGCGTGCTGGGCCGGGTGTCGTCGGCGGACGTGACGGAGATCCTGCTGGAACAGAGCTACCACGTGGCGACGTTGGACCATGACGCGGACCGGATCTTCGCGCGGAGCGTCGCGTTCATCGACCGGCTCGCGCCCGGTGCGGTGGGGGAACCGGTGCCCGGTCTCGGTGAGGAAGGGACGACAGCAGGTGGCTGAGTACGAGTCCGAACGCGAGGACCGGGAGGACCGGGAGAGCGGGGAGCGCCGGGACGGGGCGGCCCCGGGCCAGGGCGTGCCGTTCGACGAGGCCGCCGCCTGGCAGGCCATCGTCGCCGGGTACGGGCAGGAGCCGCCGGACCCGCCGGGCGCCAAGCCCTTCAAGTCGGTGGAGGACCTGGCACTGCTGGAGGCGGAGCCCAACGACGAGAAGCCGGACCCCGACCCGGAGCCGTCGCCCGCGGCCCGGCCGCTGGGCAGCTCGATCGCCTTCGCGCCCGGGGTCGGCCCGCGCGACCACAGTCTGGCCGAGGCGTCCGAGGACGACTTCGACGAGGACGACGAGGGCCACTTCGTGCCGCCCGAGCCGCCCCCGATGGCCGGTGGCGACGCCACCGACCGGTTCGCCTGGCTGGGTGTGCTCGGCGGTCCGGTGCTCCTGCTGCTGGCGGTGCTGCTGTCCTGGGACATGACCTGGTGGCTGACGACGCTCAGCATCGGCGGCTTCCTCGGCGGCGTCGCGACGCTGGTGACGCGGATGCGCACGGACGAGGACGACGAGGACCCGGGGCGCGGGGCCGTGGTCTAGAGCCTGTCGTCGCCCCCTCCCCCGCTCCGCGCGGGGCGGGTCCGGCGGCGTCGGGTGCGCGCTCCCGGCGGGCCGGGCCCCGGTCCGCCGCGCCGCCGTCCGGCCGGAGCCGGGCGCGGTCCCGTCCTCCCGCCGGGCGGGCGCCGGTGGCGCGGCCTCAGGCCGCGGGCACGCGGAGGGCGGCCAGGACCGGCAGATGGTCCGTGGCCGCCCGCAGATCGTCCGCCGCCACCCCGGGCAGCCCCGCCGGCACCCCGCAGCCCAGTACCTCCACGCCCTCCGTGGCGAAGACCGCGTCCACGCGCCGCCGGGGGTCGGCCGGGGTGAAGGTGTGCTCGCCGCCCCAGGGCGCGACGGTCCGGCAGTCCCGCAGCTCCTCGCCGAACCGCTCGAAGACCGGGCCGCCGGGGGCCTCGTTCAGGTCGCCGCCCACCACGGCGTGCTTCACGTCCAGCCCGGCGAGGGCGTCGAGGACCAGCCCGGCCTGCGCGTGGCGCTCCCGCGGGTCCAGGGAGAGGTGGCAGCCGACGACGCCGAGCCGGGCGCCGCCGATCCGGACCACGGCCGTGGCCAGACCCCTGCGGTGCCGCCCGGGGACGAGCGGGAGCAGCAGGTCCTCGGTCCGCTCCACGGTGGCCCGCAGCGAGCAGAGCAGGGCCGGACCGGCGGCCGTGCCGCCCCCGGAGAGGATCACCAGGCCGGAGGCCGCGGCGAGCCGGGCGAGCTTCTTGCGCCAGCGGAAGAAGCGGGGGGCCTCCTGGAGGAGGACCAGATCGGGGGCGCAGGCGGCGACGACCCGGGCGAGCGCGCCGGTGTCGTCGCGCAGCGAGTGGACGTTGTAGCTGAGCACCCGGACGACCGCGGAACCGTCGGGCTCGGTACGGGAGTTGGGGAGCGGGGGGAGGGTCGTGGACATGGCCATGCGCGCCAATCTACGCCGCGTCCACCCACCGCACCCGCTGGTCACGCCGGGTGCGGCGACGCCGGTCACATCGGCGCCGGACGAACGCCGGGCACGTCGGTGACGCCGGGCGCGGGGCACATGGGTGACGCCGGGGCGGGCACGGCGCCGACGGCAGGGGGGTCGGTACGGCCGTAGGCGCGGGGGCTCCTCGGCGGGGCGGCGAGGGTCGCCCCGGGGGCGGCGGCACGGACGTTGCGGCGCCGGTGGCTCCGGACGGGCAGGACGCCGGCGCGCCGCCGCGGGGTGCCGTGCGGTACGGGCACCGGGACCGTGCCGGGGGGCGTGGGTGTACGGGTGCCGGGGCGTCCTGGACGGTCGTGGCGGGGACGAGGCACCGCCGGGACCGGTCACACCCGACGGGGGCAGTCATGGCCACGCCCGGTGGAGGCCGCGAGGCCGGATGCGTCCGACGGGCACCGGCACGGTCACACCGTGCGGGAGGCCGGAGCCGGGCGCACCCCACGGCCCCGGACGGTCACGCCGGACCGGGACCCGACCGGCACGGCCGCACCCGGCGGACACCGGGGAGACCGGACGCGGCCGACGCGCAGCGGCACCGGCACGCCCCGGCGGGAACCCGGAGGCCAGGTGCACCCGATGGGCACCGGGGCAGCCACACCCGGCGGAGACCGGGAGGCCCAGGCACCCGACGGGCACCGGCACAGTCCCACCCGATGACAACCGGCACGGTCACGCCGGACCGGGACCCGACCGGCACGGCCACACCCGGCGGACACCGGGGCGACCGGACGCGGCCGACGCGCAGCGGCACCGGCACGCCCCGGCGTGAGCCCGGAGGCCGGGTGCGCACGGCCGCGAAAACGGGGGCCCGGTGCGCACGGCGCGAGGCAAGGGGCCGGGCGGGCCCCGGGGGTACGGGCCCCGGGGCGCGGCCCGGGCCGTCACATGATCGGGTCGGGCTCCCGGGCCAGGTCGGCCGCGCCGACCAGCCCCGCCTTGTTGCCCAGCCGCGCGGCGATGACCTCGGCGACGGGGCGCCAGGTGCCGCCGACCAGCCAGCGCTTGTACGACTTGCGGATCGGGTCGAGGACCAGCTCGCCCTCGTCCGAGAGGCCGCCGCCGACGATGAAGGCGGACGGGTCGAACAGCGAGGCCAGGTCCGCGAGTCCGGCCCCGGCCCAGCGGGCCAGCTCCCGGTAGGAGTCGACGGCGACCGGGCAGCCCTGGCGGGCGGCGACGGAGATGTGCTTGCCCTCGATGCCGTCGGGGGTGCCGTCGCCCAGCCCGAGCAGCAGCTCGGCGCGCTCGGGGGTGGCCCGGGCCCGCTGCCTGGCGTAGCGCACCAGGGCGCGGCCGGAGGCGTACTGCTCCCAGCAGCCCTGGGAGCCGCAGCCGCAGAGCAGGCCGTCGGGAACCATGCGGATGTGGCCGAACTCGGCGGCGACGCCGAAGTGCCCGCGCCGCAGCTTGTTGCCGATGATGATGCCGCCGCCGAGGCCGGTGCCGAGGGTGATGCAGATGACGTTGCGGTGGCCCTTGCCCGCGCCGAAGCGGTACTCGCCCCAGGCGGCGGCGTTGGCGTCGTTCTCCACGACCACGGGGAGGCCGACGCGGGCCTCGACCTTCTCCTTGAGCGGCTCCTGGCGCCAGTCGATGTTGGGCGCGAAGTAGACCGTGGACCGCTGGCGGTCGACGTATCCCGCGGCGCCGATGCCCACCCCGACGATCTCGTGCCCCGCGCGGGCGCCCTCCACCGCCGAGGCGATGGCGTCCACGATGGCCTCGGGGGTGCCGGGGGTCGGCACCTTGAAGGTGGAGAGGATGGTGCCTTCCTCGTCGACCACGCCGGCCGCGATCTTCGTGCCGCCGATGTCGACGCCGATGGTGAGTCCCATGAATCCCTCAGTTCGGTCGAGCCCGCTACGGCCAACCGTACCCGAGCCACCGCCGCCGGGAGGGCGCCCTCCGCAGGCCCCCCGCACCTCGGGCGGGGGGGGCCGGAGGCATGCCGGAAGAGACGCCGGGACGGCGCCTCGCCGGCCCCCGGCGGGGCGGCCGGGAGCGGGCCGGAGGGCGTCAGTCCAGGTCGATGCGGCGGCCCGGACCGGTGCCGTCGTCCCCGCCGTCGTCCCCGTCCCCGCCGGGTCCGTCCCCGTCGCGGGCGTCCGGGTCGCGGGTGTCGCGGGGGTCCTCCCCGGAGGTCCAGCGGGCCTCCTGGCCGCGCACGGCCGAGCGGTAGGCGGCGAGGATCTCGCCCCCGGCCGCCGCGAGATGGTCGAAGACGTCCGGGTTGCGCTCGATGACGGGCTCCACGGCGGCCCTGGCCTGCTGGACGACCTGCCGGACCACCTGCTGGGCGGCGGGCCCGGCGAACGGGCCGAACGGCGGCGGCTGGAGGCCGGAGAGCTTGTCGGCGACGGTCTCGACGAGCCGCCGCAGCTCCTCGGCGGCGGAGCCGGGCGGCGCACCCCGGTCGGCCCGGCGGCGGGCCCGCTCGGCCTCCAGGTCCTCGGCGCAGGCGGTGGCCCAGGCGTCGGCGTCGGTCGCTCGGGCCCCGTCGCCGTCGGCGCGGGCGGACCGGGCGGAGGCCGCGGCCGGCCCGGACGCCCCGGACGGCTCCCGCGGCCCGGACGCCCCGGGCCCCTCGGACGCCCCCGACGGCTCCGGCGGTCCGGACGGCCGGTTCCGGGCCGGGTCGGTCCCGTCCGGGCGGTCCGCCTCGGACGGGGGGAGGTCTTCGCTCATGACGGGCTCCTGATGACGGTTCGCCCTTACGACGGTACCCGAACGGCCGCCCCGCGTTCACCGGCTCCGGGGCCACAGCCGGGGGTCCGGGGCGAAGCGGACGGTGAGGGTGCCGTCCCTGAGGGCGGCCCCGTCGACGGTGCAGCGGCGCAGCGCGGAGGGCAGGGCGACGATGCGCCGGAACGGCCCCGCGGTGAGGACGAGTTCGTCGCCGCGCCGGATCAGGTCCAGCTCCTCGCGCAGGGCGCCGGGGAGCGGGATGTGCCAGACCAGGACGCCGTCCCCGGCCAGCCGGTCGGTGACCGGCCACTCGATCCGCCCCGCCCCGGGTGCGCCGTCCCCGCCGGCGCCCGTGCCCGTTCCCCCGTCCGCGACGGCGGGGGCGGCGGCGAGCGCGGCGAGGTCGTCCGCGCCGCGGGGGTCGCGTCCGAGGTGGGCGACGCGGTGCACGGCGTGGGTGCCCTGCCACTCCTCCAGGGCCTTGCGCTGCTGCGCCACCGGCCCCGCGAGCCAGCCGTCGGCCGGGCCGTCCCCGGGCAGGACGCGGTTGGCGACCAGCAGGTCGGCGCGCAGTCCGTGCAGGGCGAGGCCGAGGGCGGCGGTGCGCACGGCGTCGGCCCCGGCCGGGCCGGGTTCGGCGACCAGCCGGACGACGGTGCCCGGGTCGGCCAGGACGGCCTCGGTGGCGGCCAGCTCCAGGTCCCAGCGGGCGGCGGCCTCGTAGAAGGACTCGGTGGGCATCGGCACCCCGGCGAGCCGCCCGAGGACGGGGCGCAGGGCGCGGGCCGCCTGCCGTTCGGCCGGGAGGAGGCGGCGCAGGTAGCGGCGCAGCTCCCCGGGCAGGGCGAGCAGCGCGAGGGCGCGCGCGGCGGGCGGCAGGTCGACCACGAGGAGGTCGTACGCCGGTCCGGCCCCGGCGGGGGCGGCGGTGCGCAGGGCGCGCAGCAGGGCCAGTTCGTCGGCGCCGGGCAGGGGGGTGAGTTCCTCGGGGTCGAGGCAGGCGGCGCCGAGCAGTTCCAGGGCGGAGGCGGCGCGTTCCTGGAGGGCGGCGAGGTCGTCCCGGAAGCCCTGCGCGGCGTCGGGGCGCCAGGCGGTCAGCCCGGGGGCGACGGTGGCCGGGGCCGGTCCGGTGGGCGTCCCGAGGACGGCGCCGAGGGTGTCGTCGCGGTCGGCGCCCAGGAGCAGGGTGCGGGTGCCCGCACGGGCGGCGGCTAGCGCGGTGGCGGCCGCCACGGTCGTCCGTCCGCTGCCGCCGGGGCCCGTGATCAGGAGGGTGCGCATGAGGGTGAACGCTACCCGCGCGGGCGGGCGCTACTTCGCGGTCGTCTCCACGCGCTTCTTCAACCCGGCGAGGGCGCGGTCGATGATGACCTTCTCGGCCTTGCGCTTGATCATGCCGAGCATCGGGATCTTGACGTCGACGGTCAGCCGGTAGGTGACCTCGGTGCCGGTGCCGGACGGGGTGAGCAGGTAGGTGCCGTCCAGGGAGCGCAGCATCTGGGACTTGACCAGCGTCCAGGAGACCTCGTGCTCGCCGGTCCAGGTGTAGGCGAGGGTCTGGTCGTCCTTGATCGCCCCGGCGTCCATGACGAGGCGCACCTGCTCGGCGCGGCCCCGGTCGTCGGTCGCGAGGACCTCGGCCTCCTTGACCTCGCCGGTCCAGTCCGGGTACCGGGCGAAGTCGGCGATCACCGCCATGACAGCGCCGGGTGCCGCCTCGATGGTAATGCTCGAACTGGTGTGTTCCGCCATCGTCGTGGCTCCTCCGGATGCGGACGGGTGTGATGGGGTGGCCGTGCGTCGCGGTGCGCCGCCGCACGCCGCCGTGACGCTCGTGCGCGCCGCGTGCAGGCTATCGCGCACGGACCCCCCGGATGTCACCACCTGCCCCGGGGCTTCGGGCCGCCCCGCTCCCGTCCGGCCCGCGTGCCCCTCCCGGGACCGCTCCGCCGTCCCTCCGGGCCGCGCTTCCCGGCGCCCTCCCGGCCCCTGCGTCCCCCGCCCGCCCCCGCCCCGGCTCCCGCTCCCCCGGGACGACGACCCGGACCGCACGGCCCGGACCGCACGGCCCGGTCCGTGGCCCGCCGCGGGTTCCCCGCACTCGCGGCACCCGGCGCGTCGTTCCCGGCCCCGGGGCGCCGCGCCCGCCCGACGCATCGCACCCGCCCGGGGCCGCGTCCCGCTCCGCCGGTCCCCGGATGCGGCGGAGCTCCCCGCCCCCGCGAGGCCCCCGCCGGGAACGGCACCCGCCCCGTCACCGTTCCCACCGCCCGCCGTCCGGCCGCCGCCGTCACCACTCCAGCACCCACGGCCTCCCCGTGGCCGCGAAGTGGCCGACGTTGACGCACTCGGTCCGGCCGATCCGCATGCGCCGCGCCAGCGGCTGGTGCACGTGCCCGAACAGCGCGTAGCGCGGCCGGGTGCGGCGGATCGCGTCCAGCAGGGCCCGGCTGCCCTGCTCGAAGCGGCGCGCCACCGTGTCGTAGACCAACTCCGGTACCTCGGGCGGGATGTGGGTGCAGAGCACGTCCACCTCGCCGACGGCCTCGATCTTCGCGGCGTACTCCTCGTCCCCGATCTCGTACGGCGTGCGCATCGGGGTGCGCAGCCCGCCGCCGACGAAGCCGAAGACCCGGCCGCCGATCTCCACCCGCTCGCCGTCGAGCACGGTGGTACCGGGCCGGGCGTACTCCGGCCACAGGGGCGGCATGTCGACATTGCCGTAGGTCGCGTACGTCGGGGTGGGGAAGGCGGCGAACATCTCGGCGTATTGTCCGCGCACCGCCCGTTCGATCAGCCCGGCGCGCTCCCCGCCCACCCCCGCCCACAGCCCGCTCGCGAACTCCCGTGCCTCGGCGAAGCGGCGGGCGGTGCGCAGCGCCACGATGCGGTCGGCGTTCTCGACCCCGAACAGGTCGGGGAAGATGCCGCGCGCGTGGTCGGCGTAGTCGAGGAAGAGGACGAGGTCGCCCAGGCAGATCAGGGCGTCGGCGCCGTCACCGGCGCGGGCCAGGTCACGGGCGTTGCCGTGGACGTCGCTGACCACGTGCACCCGGGTGGTGCGGGTGCCGGACGGGGAGGAGGAGGGTGCCATGGCGATCAAGCCTAGGCAGAGCCGGGAGCCGCTGAACAGACCGTTCCGACCTGCGGTTACTGGCTCGGCTCCCGAAGTGTCGACTACTGTGCGCGAAGCAGACCCCAACCGTGTGACGCGGCGAACATCTCGCGGAGACCCCCTGTCGGAGAGGCCATACCGGCGGGTAACGTCCGGCCCGTCCACTCGTGCCCGAGCCATGGACACACCGTCGCATCACACAACGTCGTGGCGCCGGCGCCCTATGAGGAGCAGCAGTCTTGCGCGAGTTCAGCCTTCCGGCCCTGTACGAGATCCCCGCGGACGGAAACCTCACCGACATCGTCCGCAGAAACGCCGCGCAGCATCCCGAGGTCGCCGTCATCGCCCGGAAGGCGGACGGGGTCTGGCGGGACGTGTCCGCCCGCGACTTCCTCGCCGAGGTGCGCTCCGCCGCCAAGGGGCTCATCGCCTCCGGGGTCCAGCCGGGCGACCGGGTCGGCCTGATGTCGCGGACCCGCTACGAGTGGACGCTGCTGGACTTCGCGATCTGGAGCGCGGGCGCGGTCACCGTGCCGGTGTACGAGACCAGCTCGGCGGAGCAGGTCCGGTGGATCCTCGGCGACTCGGGCGCGACGGCCTGCGTCGTGGAGTCGGCCGGGCACACCGCCGCCGTGGAGTCGGTGCGCGAGGACCTCCCGGCGCTGAAGAACCTCTGGCAGATCGACGCCGGGGGCGTGGCGGAGCTGGGGCGGCTCGGGCAGGACGTCAGCGACGCGGCGGTCGAGGAGCGCAGCTCCATCGCGAAGGCCGACGACACGGCGACCATCGTCTACACCTCGGGCACCACCGGGCGCCCCAAGGGCTGTGTGCTCACCCACCGCAACTTCTTCGCGGAGTGCGGCAACGTCGTCGAGCGGCTGCGCCCGCTGTTCCGCACCGACGAGTGCTCCGTGCTGCTGTTCCTGCCGCTGGCCCACGTCTTCGGCCGGCTGGTGCAGATCGCGCCGATGATGGCGCCGATCAAGCTGGGCTGCGTCCCGGACATCCGCAACCTCACCGACGAGCTGGCCGCCTTCCGGCCGACCCTGATCCTCGGGGTGCCGCGGGTCTTCGAGAAGGTCTACAACGCGGCGCGGGCCAAGGCGCAGGCCGACGGCAAGGGGCGGATCTTCGACCGGGCCGCCGAGACGGCCATCGCCCACAGCCGGGCGCTGGACAGCCCCTCCGGCCCCTCCCTGGGGCTGCGGATCAGGCACCGGGTCTTCGACCGGCTGGTCTACGGCAAGCTCCGCGCGGTGCTCGGCGGGCGCGGCGAGTACGCCATCTCCGGCGGCGCCCCGCTGGGCGAGCGGCTCGGCCACTTCTTCCGCGGCATCGGCTTCACCGTCCTGGAGGGCTACGGCCTGACCGAGTCGTGCGCGGCCACCGCCTTCAACCCCTGGGACCGGCAGAAGATCGGCACCGTGGGCCAGCCGCTGCCCGGCTCGGTGGTGCGCATCGCGGACGACGGGGAGGTGCTGCTGCACGGCGAGCACCTGTTCAAGGAGTACTGGAACAACCCGGCGGCGACGGCGGAGGCGCTGGCGGACGGCTGGTTCCACACCGGCGACCTCGGGACCCTCGACGAGGACGGCTATCTGCGGATCACCGGCCGCAAGAAGGAGATCATCGTCACCGCGGGCGGCAAGAACGTGGCCCCGGCGGTGATCGAGGACCGGGTCCGGGCGCACGCGCTGGTCGCGGAGTGCATGGTGGTCGGCGACGGGCGCCCGTTCGTGGCCGCGCTGATCACCCTGGACGAGGAGTTCCTCGGCCGCTGGTGCGCGGAGCACGGCAAGCCCGCCGGGTCGACGGCGGCGGCGCTGCGGGACGACCCGGACCTGCTGGCGGCGGTCCGGACGGCCGTCGACGACGGGAACGCGGCGGTGTCCAAGGCGGAGTCGGTGCGCAAGTTCCGGGTGCTGGCCACCCAGTTCACCGAGGAGTCGGGGCATCTGACGCCGTCGCTGAAGCTGAAGCGGAACGTGGTGACGCGGGACTACGCGGCCGAGATCGAGGCGCTCTACACCACGTAGACGGCGGCGCGGGCGCGTCGGCCGGGGAACGCCGGGCGCCGGGCCACCGCCCCGCGTCCCGTGCCCGGATCACCGCGCCGGGCCGGGCCGGGCCGCGCCGGGCCGGGCCGGGCCGCCGCACGCTACAGCAGCGCCCTCAGGCTGCCCGCCAGCAGATCCCACCGCCAGGTCTCCTCGACCCAGGCCCGGCCCCGCTCCCCCATCCTGCGGCGCAGCCCCGGGTCTCCGAGCAGGGTGACGAGCCGGTCGGCGGTCTCCTCCGGGGAGCCGCCGCGCACCACCCAGCCGGTCTCGCCGTCGAGGACCGCGTCCGGGGCGCCGCCGGAGTCACCGGCGACGACGGGCAGCCCGGTCGCGGACGCCTCCAGGTAGACGATGCCGAGCCCCTCCACGTCCAGGCCGCCCCGGCGGGTCCGGCAGGGCATGGCGAACACGTCGCCGGCGCCGTAGTGCGCGGGCAGTTCGGCCCAGGGGACGGAGCCGGTGAAGCGGACCGCGTCGGCGACCCCGGTCTCGCGGGCCAGGCGGCGCAGGTCCTTGCCGTACGGACCGCCGCCGACGACCAGCAGCACCGCCTCCGGGTGGGCGGCCAGGACCCGGGGCATGGCCCGGATCAGCGTGTCCTGGCCCTTGCGGGGCACCAGCCGGGAGACGCACACCACGACCGGCCGCCCGGCGAGCCCCAGCCGGGCCCGCACCGCGTCGCCGCCGCTGCCCGGGTGGAAGGTCCCCTCGTCCACGCCCGGCGCCAGCCGGCGCATCCGGGCGGCGGCCGGCGGGGTCAGCGCGGAGGCGATCCGGGACCGGGTGTACTCGCCCAGGTAGGTGATCGTGTCCGTCGACTCGCCGATGCGGCGCAGCAGTCGCCGGGCGACGGGGAGCTGGGCCCAGCCCGCCTCGTGGCCGTGGGTGGTGGCGACGATCCGCTCGGCGCCGGCCGCCCGCAGCGCCGGTGCCATCAGCCCGAGGGGCGCCGCCGCCCCGAACCACACCGCCGTGCACCCGTGTTCGCGCAGCAGCCCGGCCGCCCGGCGGGTCGCGCCCGGGGTGGGCAGCAGCATGGTCGTGCGGTCGCGCACGACGGTGAAGGGCTGCTCGGCGTCGAAGGCGGCGGTGGCCTCGGCGCCCTCCCGGCCCCGCTTCCAGGTGGAGGCGTAGACGACCAGCCGCTCGGGGTCCAGGCGCAGCGCCATGTTGTGCAGGAACGCCTGGATGCCGCCGGGACGGGGCGGGAAGTCGTTGGTGACGATCAAGGTCTTGCGCATCGCCGCCGACCCTACCGAACGGCCCCCCGGGACGGCGGCTCCCGGCCGCGCGAGCGGCCCCGGGGCGAAGGGGGCGCGGGGCGAAGGGGGCGCGGGGTGGGGGGTGCGAGGGGCCCGGGGGACGCGGCGGGCACGGGTGGCGCGGGCGCGGGTGGCCGGGACATCATGGCCCGACCGGCAGGACAGGCGCGGACGGGTGGTCAACAGGTGGAGATGAAGGACACGAGGCCCTCCCGGGCCCCGCTGCCGCCGGACGGAGCGACGGGGCCGCTGCTGGGCCGGCTGCTGCCGGCCGGACTGTCCCGGGGCCGGCCCGCGGCGGCCGCGCTCATGGCGGTGTGGGCCCTGTCGCGGCTGGCGCTGCTGCTGTTCGTGCTGAAGGTGTGGATCTTCCCGGGCTCGGACGTCACGGGCGACGTGTCGGTGACCTACCAGGGCTGGTCCGACGTCCTGCGGGGCGGAAGGTTTCCGCTGGACGACATCACCTGGCAGTACCCCCCGGCCGCGGCGCTGCCCGTCCTCTCCCCGGCGCTGCTGCCGTTCCTGGACTACGCGACGGCCTTCTTCGTCCTGGCCTGCGTCGCCGACCTGACCGTCCTCGCCCTGCTCGGCCACGCCGGCCGGGGCGGGGGGCGCTCCCTGCTCGGGGCCTGGGCCTGGGTGGTGGGCATGCCGCTGATCGGGACGACGGTGTACGCCCGCTACGACGTGATGGTGACCGCCGTCGCGGTGGCCGCGGTGCTGGCCGCCGGGCGGCACCCCCGGGCCGCGGGGGCGCTGGCGGCGTTCGGGGCGCTGCTGAAGGTGTGGCCGGTCCTGGTGCTGCTGGGGATGCGCGGGCGCCGGGTGTGGGCCGCGGCGGCGGTGACCGGGGCGGGGCTGGCGGCGCTGTTCGCGGCGGCCATGCCGGGGGCGTTCGCCTTCCTGACGTTCCAGCGCGACCGGGGCACCGAGGTGGAGTCGGTGGGCGCGCTCGTCTTCCACTTCGCCCGGCAGGCGGGCTGGGAGGGCCGGGTGCTGCTGAACTACGGCTCGATGGAGTTCCTCGGCCCCCATGTGGCCACGGTGAGCACCGCGGCCATGGCGCTGACCGGGATGGTCCTCGGCTGGCTGCTGCTGTGGCGGCTGGCGGCGTCGCGGTTCACCGCGCACACGGCGGCGGACGCGGCGTTCACGGCGGTGCTGCTGTTCACGGTGACCAGCAGGGTGCTCAGCCCGCAGTACATGGTGTGGCTGATCGGTCTGGCGGCGGTCTGCTGCTGCTTCCGCACGACCCGGATGCGGCAGCCCGCCGCGCTGGTGCTGATGGCCTGCCCGGTGACCGCGCTGGACTTCCCGATCTGGTTCGGCCATGTCGTCACCAGCGACGCGCTGGGCGTCTCGCTGATGGTGATGCGCAACGGGCTCCTGGTGGCGGCCGCGGTCATCGCCGCCGTCGCCCTGTGGCGCGACACGGTCCCCGGCGACGCCGCCCTCCCGCTCCCGCACCGCGCCAGGACGCGCGCCAAGGCCCGCGCCGAGGGCGCTCCGGCGGGGCGCTGACCCGGACGACCACGCGCACCGTGCCCCGGCCCCGGCCGACGGCACGACGGGGTACGGCGGCCCCGGCCCCGGCCGACTCGGGACGCCGCCCCGGCGGCCCGGGACCCGGCTTCGCCGTGGAACCCGGCTGCCGTGGGGACGGGACGCCCCCGGCGGGCGGGGCCGCCGGTCCTTCCGAACCACCCGAACCACCCGGGCGCCCGCCGGCCGTGGCGCCCCGGGACACCGGCCCCGGGGGTCCCGGCCGCGTCCGGGACGACCCCGCGGGTGAGCGCCCCCGCCCCCGGACGCACCGCCCCGTCAGCCCAGCTCCGTCCGCAGATAGGCGCGCCAGCGCTCCGTGAAGGCGTCCGGGGTCGTGCCGAGGATCCGGCGCATCGCGTCCTCCACGGCGCCCGGACGGACGTCGTGGGAGCCGACGGCGCGGTAGAAGGCGCCGAGCCGCTCCTCGCCCCACCGGTCGGCGATCATCCGGCAGGCCAGCCAGCCGCCCTCGTAGGCGCGGGCCAGCCGGTCGGTGCTGCCGGTGAAGCCGAAGTCCTCGTCCGAGGGCAGCGCGGCGGGCAGCCGCCCCGCCGGGACCGCGCGGGCCAGTTCGGGCGCGGCCCCGGACACGGAGCGCTCGCCGCCCCGGTAGCCGACCCAGTCGGCGTACCCCTCGGAGAGCCACAGCGGGGTCGCGGCGGTGGTGTGCGGGCGGGTGGCGACATGGGCGGTCTCATGGGTGAGCACCACCTGTCTGCCCTGGTCGCCGAGGAGTTCGTACGCCTCGGGGTTGACGATGATCCGGTCGGCGGGGCCGGGCCCGCGGCGGCCGGTCTCGCCGGTGGTGACCGCGGCGATGCCCCGGTAGGAGGAGGCGGGCGCGGCCAGCAGCCCGGCCATGCCCGCGAGGGACCCCGGGACGAGGACGACGACCCGCCCGGCCCAGTCGCCGTCCCAGGCGTCCCGCACGGCGGGCACCGCCCGGTCGGCCAGGGCGGCGAAGCCGCGCAGCTCCCCGGCGGGCCGTCCGACGCCCAGCACGAGGCTGTGCGCGCCCCGGACGGCCTCGACACGGCCCTGGTCCCACGGCTGCTGGGGCGCCCCCGCCGCCGGGCGGTCGGTCTCGACCTTCCAGCGCCCCTCCTCCCCGAGGCGGAGCCGGACGGTGCGCCGGGCGAGGACGTCGCCCCGGTCGTATCCCTCGACCCGGTAGCGCAGGTCGACGGCGGCGGTGGCGGAGCCGCCCGTCCGCTCCACGCCGGTCACCCGGTAGGACCAGGTGGCCAGGGGCAGCGCGCCCAGGTTCGCGGACCCGGCGTCGGCGCCGGAGCGGGCCAGGGCGGCCGGGTCGCGGGCCAGGACCGCCGCCGCGCGCAGGTTCAGCGTCCGCTGCACCTCGTCCCGCACGGTGTCGGCGGGCGCCCGGGCGCCGCAGCCCACGAGGGAGACGAGCAGCAGGAGCACCGCTCCCGCCGCGCGCCCCGATGTCCGACGTCCGCGACCAGCCACCTGCCCGATCGTACGGGCGGCGGAACGGCGGAGTCCGGTGGGTCGGCCGTACGGACCGGTCAGACCCGGGTGACGGAGGAGACCGGCATCATGCCGACCGGGTCGTAGCGCACGGCGGCTCCGGGGTAGGGGGCGTGGATGACCCGGCCGCCGCCGACGTACATGCCGATGTGGCTGGCGTCGTCCCGGTAGGCGACGAGGTCGCCGGGCCTGGCCTCGGAGAGCGGGACCTGCCGCCCCGCGTACCGCTGCGCCTGCGAGGTGCGCGGCAGCCCCACCCCGGCCCGGGCGTACGACCACTGCATCAGGCCCGAGCAGTCGAAGCCGCCGGGGCCGTTGGCGCCCCAGACGTAGGGCCTGCCGAGGGCGGAGCGGGCGGCGGCGACGGCCGCCGCGGCGCGGCCGGAGGCGGCGGGGCCGTCGGGTCCGGCCAGTCCGGCGCGGCCGGAGCGGGAGGCCCGGCCGAATCCGGCGCGGTCGCCCTCCGGAAGGGAGTTGAGCAGCCGCCGGGCGGCGGCCAGCTTGCGCTCCACGGTCTTCTTGTGGGCGGCCACGGTCCGCCGCCCCCGCTCCAGTTCGGTGAGCCTGCGGGCGGCCTCGGCGCGTTCCTGGGCCAGCTCCCGCAGGGCGCCCCGCAGTTCGGTCAGCCGGCCGGCCGACCGGCCCTCGATCCGGTCCAGCACGGAGGCCCGGTCGAGGTAGTCGTCCGGGTGCGCGGAGAGCAGCAGTTCCAGCGACGGGTCGATGCCGCCGGAGCGGTACTGGGCGCCCGCCAGGGAACCGAGGCCGTCCCGCAGCGTGTTGACCCGCTCCTGGTCCCGGGCGATCCGGTCCTGGGCGGTGCCGATCTCCTCGCGCAGGGCGCGGGTGCGCTCCCCGGCCCGGTTGTACGCCTCGGTCGCCCGCTCCGCCTCGGTGTACAGGCGGTCCACCTCGGCCCGCCGGTCCCGGCGGGAGTCGTCGTGCGGCGCCGCGGCGGCCGGTACGGCGGCGAGCACGGCGGCCGCCGCGGAGAGCAGGCCGACGGCGGCGACGGCGCCGCGGTCCGGACCGGACGGTGCAAGGCGGCGATGGGAGCCCACGGGAAGCCGCACTCCTTCCGCTGTCTGTCGGGGAAACGCGGCAGACAGTAGCCCCGTGACGGGACCCCGGCCAACGACCGAGCGGTTCGAACAAGCCGACGCCCCGTCGCTGACGCAGGTCAGCGGCGGGGCGGGAGGCGGCAACGCCGTACCGTGATTCGCCCGAACGGGCGGCACGGCAGGGGGGTGTTCCGGGGTGGCGCGGCGCCGGGTGTCAGACGCGGACGCCGAACATGAAGGGGCCGCCGATGGTGTTCATGGACTCGTACCGGACGTTGGTGCCGGTGCGCGGGGCGTGCAGCACCTGGCCGTTGCCGGCGTAGAGGCCGACGTGGTGCAGGTCGTTGAAGAAGAAGACGAGGTCGCCCACCTGGAGCTGGCTCGCGGAGTAGATCCGGGTGCCGTAGTTGGCCTGCGCCTGGGAGGTGCGCGGGATGCCGACACCCGCCTGGGCGTAGGCCCAGGACGTCAGGCCGGAGCAGTCGAAGGAGGACGGGCCGGTGGCGCCGTACACGTAGGGCGTGCCGATCTTGCCCTGCGCCGCGCCGAAGGCCGCCCCGGCACGGCCGGAGGAGGGCGCCGCGGGGGTCGCCGTCGACGGGGAGGAGGACGAGGACGAGGAGGACGTCGACGAGGACGGGTTGGCCGAGAGGGCCTGGCGCTCGCTGGCGCGGGTGGCGCGCTGCTCCTCGGCGGCGATGGCCGCCTTCTCCGCGGCGGTGAGGGTGTTCAGCAGTCTCTGGGCGGAGGAGAGCTTGCCCTGGACTTCCTTCTTCTTCTTGCCCAGTTCGGTGCGGGTGGCGGAGAGGTCCTTGAGCTTCTCCGTGGCCTCGGCACGCTGCTGGGAGAGGGTGCGCTGCTTCTCCTGGATCTTCTTCAGCGCCTCGACCTGCTGGCCGCTGAGCTGGTTGAGCGTGGACGCCTTGTCCAGATAGCTGTCCGGGTCGGCCGACAGGAAGAGCTGCAGGGACGGGTCTATGCCGCCCGAGCGGTACTGGGCGCTCGCCATCGACCCGAGGCCGTCGCGCAGGTCGTTGAGCTCCTCCTGACCGCGGGCGACGTTGTCCTGGATGGTGGAGATCTCCTTCTGGAGCTTCTCCTGCTTCTCCTTGGCCCCGTTGTACTTCTCGGTGGCCTGCTCCGCCTCTTCGTAGAGCTTGTCGACCTTGGACTTGACCTCGTCCTTGTTCGGCTTCTCGCTCGGCGCGGCGTTGGCGGCCTGCGAGCTGAGAGCGACAGCGGCGGCGGCCGCGGTGGTGAGCACGGTCACACGGGTGCGGCTCGGCTGTTTGGGACGACGGTGGGACGCCACGGAGACGAGCTCCTTCTTGAGAGGGACAACCCGTTCGAGGGTTCGAAGCCAGACCCTAGTGACCAAGTCGTGATGAGTTCAAATCCTCAGCCGAAAATAGTGTGAGTGGTGAGGCATATTTTGCCGTGAAATCACCGCTGGTGAGGCGCCCCTGACAGTCCGTCGCCCCATATCACCCCAATCCGGCCATGCGGCGCGTGAGTCGCATACGGAACATGGAGGAGCTGAACGGATGGATCGGTCACGGCGGTTGACACGGACGCTCCGGAGGGTCCGGCGGGGACGGCCCGAGCGGTCCCGGACCTCCTCTCACAGGAGCACAGGAGCGCGGGAGCACGGGGACACCGGCGACGGGGCGGCCGTGCCGTTCACTGCGGCGGGAGGCGCGGACGGGCCGGCGCGGAGAAGGACGCGAGGGGCCCGGGAGGGCACGAGGGGCCGCGGCGGAAGGCGGGACCCCGGGAGGGGCGGAGGCTCAGCCCCGCGAGAAGCGCTTGAGGAGGACCACCGAGGCCACCGGCCGGGCCCCCGCCCTGGCCACCCCGTCGGCGACCTCGCGGTCGGTGGAGGCGACGATGACCGGACGTCCGGGCGGCTCGGCGCGCACCAGCTGGCGGATCAGCTCGTCGGCGGTGACCCCCGGCTTGGAGAACAGCACCCGCACCCCGCGCGGCGGCGCCAGCAGCACCGGCGCCGCCAGCTCCGCGCCGTCGAAGACACAGGTGGTCTCGGCGCCGGTCTGCGCGGCGAGCTGGGAGAGCTGGCCGAGCAGCCGCAGCCGCTGCTTCTCCAGCGGCATCTGCGGATAGCCGGTCTTGGTGACGTTGTAGCCGTCGACCACCAGATGGGCCTGGGGCAGCGCGAGCAACTGGTCGAGAATGGCCGGGTCGTTCTCGGAGAGCGCGCGGGCGGCGATGTCCTTCGGCGTCATCCGGCCGGGCTCCACCGCGTCCACCGTCTCCGCGGGCCGCACCGACACCGGCGGCAGCGCCAGCTCCCGGCGCAGTCCCTGCGCGGACTCCAGCACGGTGTCCAGCAGCAGCCGCACCCGCATGTCCTCGACGCTGCGGCCCTCGCGCGCCGCCCGGCGGGTGGCCTCCAGGGCCGCCTCCGCCTCCCCGAGCCGGGTCCGCAGCCGCCGGGTCTCGCTCTCGGCGGCGGAGACCTGGGCGTGGCTCTCGGCACGGACCGCCTCGGCCTCGTCGCGCGCCTTGCGCAGCGCCGCCTCGCCCCGCTTCACGTCGCTGAGCGCCGAACGCAGCTTGCGGTGCAGGGAGTCGGCCTCCTTCCGCACCGCCTCCAGCTCGCCGCGCAGCCGCTCGGTCTCGGACCGGGTGTGGTCCCGGGCCCGGGCCAGCTCCTCGCGCAGCCGCTCCAGCTCGGCGCGGCTCTCCTCGCCGGCCCGCTCGGCGTCCGCGCGCTGCGCCTCCTCGCCCGCGGCGGCGACCAGCTTGACCCAGCCGTGCGGACGCAGCACATAGGCCGCGGCGGCCACGTCGAGCGGATCGGCCGCGGGGGGCGGGGAGCCGGAGTCCAGGGCGCCGGCCAGCTCGGGCTGGGCCTCCCTGAGCTTCTCCCCGATGCGCTGGCGGAACAGCGGATCGCTCTCCACGGCGGCGGCCATGGCGTTCCCGGCGAACTTCGTCCGGCGGTTCGGGGCGAAGCGGGCGTACTGGCGCAGCTGCGCGGGCAGTTCGGTGAGGGTCAGCCCGCCGAAGCCGTCCGAGACGATCTGGACGACCCTGCGGCGCACGCCGTCGGGCAGCGGCCGGTCGAGCACCTCGGCGGCGCCGTCGTCCGGCTCCCCGCTCCGCGTCTCCGCCATCCGTCACCCCAATACTGAGCAGGGTCCCGCAGGGGGACCACCTGCCGGGTCCGCTCCGCTCAGGAGCCGGCGCCCGGCCTGTCCACGAGTTCGACCTGGTCCACGGCGTTGCACCAGCGGCACCGCACCGACTCGATGGTCTCACTGAGCACCTCGCGCTCCTCGACCTTCGGCTCTCCGGCCAGGTCCAGGTGGACGTACTCGACGACCTTCGACGCCCGGGTGACGTCGAAGCGGGTGAGGTTTCCGCAGAGGGTGCAGCGCCACCGGGTGGTGGCCGTGGGCAGGGGAACCGTCATCGTGGCTGTTCGCTCTCTTCCGCTGGCGATGACGCGCCGGAGCGCGCCCGGTGCGTGTAGGCACGTAACCCTACGGCCTGGCGGGTACCCTCCGCCCGCCCGTCCGCGGCGGCGAGGCGGTCCGGGGTGATTCGTCCCGTTGCGTCATGCTCTGTAGTCATGATCCGCACCTGGTTCTCGGCGGCCCTCCGGACGGTCCGGGCTCCGCGCCGGTCCCGCCCGCCGCGGAGCCGGGCCGCCCCGGTGACCCATGCGCTGATCGCCCTGTGCTGCGCGCTGTTCGTGATCAGCCCGGCGGCGGGCCTGAACCCGGCCTACGGCACCGGGGAGGAGCTGCTCGCGGCGCAGCGCGCCCACTTCCACCGCTGGGGGGTGATCCCGGCCGACCTGTTCGCGCCCCTTCCGGGCTCCTGGGCGACCCCGGTCACCGCCCTGTTCGTGCACGGGAGCTGGGTGCACCTGCTCGGGAACATGCTGTTCCTGTACGTCTTCGGGGCGATGACCGAGGCGCGGCTGGGCGGGGTCCGGTACCTGCTGTTCTATCTGGGCTGCGGCGCCCTGGCCCTGCTCGGCTACGCGGCCGACAACCCGGGGTCGGAGCAGTCCCTGGTGGGCGCCTCGGGGGCGATCTCGGCGGTGCTCGGCGCGTTCCTGTTCCTGTTCCCGCGCGCCCGGGTGACCAGTCTGCTGCCGTTCGCCTTCTTCCTGCCGCTGCGCTTCCCGGCCTGGGTGGTGCTGCCGTTCTGGGCCGCGTTGCAGTGGGCGGCCGCCGGACGGGCGGGCGACGGGCCGGGGGTCGCCTATCTGGCCCATCTGGTCGGCTTCGGGCTGGGCTTCCTCTTCGCCTGGGTGGGCCCCGGGCGTACGACTAGAGTGAGGAGCGTTCCAGCGACGGCCCCCGAGGGAGAGAACCAGCCGTGATCAGCGCGATCGTCCTCATCAAGACCAGCGTGGACCGGATTCCCGAGATCGCGGAGCGGATCGCCGCGCTGGAGAACGTGACCGAGGTGTTCTCGGTGACCGGCACCTACGACCTGATCGCCATGGTGCGGGTGCGCCGCCACGACGAGCTGGCCGAGGTGATCCCCGGCCGGATCAGCAAGATCCCGGGGGTGGAGGGCACGGACACGCACGTGGCGTTCCGCACCTACTCCCAGCACGACCTGGAGGCGGCCTTCGCGATCGGGCTGGACAACTAGGGTCCCCCGGCGGACCCGCCCCGGCCCACCGGCCGGAGGCACCCGGTCCCGTGGGCCGGGAACCCGGCGGGCACCGCCCGCCGGAGCCGGAGCCGGGCCGGGCTCAGCGCGCCGCGGAGGTGTCCGGAACGCAGCGGCCGTCCACCGCGCGGTACGTCCATCGGGCGCCCTCGCCGACCAGTTCCCCGACCGCGGCCAGGAACCGTTCCACGTGCTCGTCCGGGGTGCCCGCGCCGAAGCTGACCCGGACGGCGTTCAGCGGCTGCTCTCCCCCGTCGCCCTCCGGCGCGCCGCAGGCGCCCGCGGTGCCGCCGGGGTCGCCGCCGAGCAGGAGCCGCACCAGCGGATGGGCGCAGAACAGGCCGTCGCGCACCCCGATGCCGTACTCGGCGGAGAGGGCGGCGGCGAAGTGGGAGCTGTTCCACCCCTCGACGACGAAGGACAGCACGCCCACCCGCGGGGCGTCGTCGCCGAACAGGGACAGCACCCGGACCCCGGGCACCCGGGCGAGCCCCTCCCGCACCCTCTCGACCAGTCGCCGCTCGCGGGCGACCAGGCTGTCGAAACCGGCCTCGGTGAGCGCCTCGCAGGCGGAGGCGACGGCGTAGGCGCCGATGACGTTGGGCGATCCGGCCTCGTGCCGGGCGGTGCCGTCGTGCCAGACCACGTCGACGCCGCCGTCGGCGCGCCGGGTGACCGCGCGGCTGGCGCCGCCCCCGGCCAGGTACGGCTCCGCGCCGCCGAGCCAGTCGGCGCGGCCGGCCAGCACCCCGGAGCCGAAGGGGGCGTAGAGCTTGTGGCCGGAGAAGGCGACCCAGTCGACGTCGAGCGCGGCGACCGGGACGGGGTGGTGCGGGGCGAGCTGCGCGGCGTCGAGCACGATCCGGGCGCCGTGGGCGTGGGCGGCGGCGGCCAGTTCGCGCACCGGCCACAGCTCGCCGGTCACGTTGGAGGCGCCGGTGACGCAGACCAGGGCGGGGCCGTGGGGTTCGCGGGCGGCGAGGGCGTGCTCCAGGATCTCGACGGCGCGGCCGGGCGAGCGCGGGGCGTCCAGGACGGTGACGTCGGCGTTCCGCCAGGGCAGCAGGGCGGCGTGGTGCTCGGTCTCGAAGACGAACACCCGGCAGCCCTCGGGCAGCGCCCCGGCCAGCAGGTTCAGGGAGTCGGTGGTGGACCGGGTGAAGACGACCTGGTCGTCCTCGCGGCAGCCGAGGAAGCGGGCGACGGTGGCGCGGGCGTTCTCGAACAGGTCGGTCGAGAGCTGCGACAGGTATCCGGCGCCCCGGTGGACGCTGCCGTAGTACGGGGCGTAGGCCGCCACGTCGTCCCAGACCCGCTGGAGCGCGGGGGTGCTGGCGGCGTAGTCGAGCGCCGCGTAGGTGACCTCGCCGCCGGTGACCAGCGGCACGGTGACGTCCCGGCCCAGCACGGGCAGCGGGGCGGAGCAGGCGTCGGTGCCGGGGGCCGCCCCGGCGGGGCCGCAGGCCGGGGCGGCGGTCCGGTGGGCGGCGGTGGCGGAGGCGGGGACGGCGGAAACGGACATGGCGGAACTCCCGTGAAGGCAGGCGGGGTTCACCGCGCGGGGGCACAGGGGGCACCGGCGCGGGAAGGGTGACAGGAAACGCGGAGGCGGGGCTCGGCGGCCCTATCGCATTCGCTGGTTCACGGAAAGAGGCTCCCTCGTACGACCAGGACCCCTGGTGTTCGCGAGGGGTCCGCGCTTGCCGTGGACCTTGCTGTCCACTGCCTGGTCCTCACCCGGGGCACCCCGCCACGGACGGAGGGTTGCCGGACAGTCGGCCGGGGCCGCATGACTGTCACTCATGACCTGGAAAGGAAGCTACGGGAAAACGGCGGCGTCCCGCAACCCCGTACCGGATCGCGGGACGCCTCGCACAGGGACGCCGGTGCGTCAGCCGTTGCTGGCGGCCACCCAGCGCTCCAGGGTCCGGGCGGCCGCGCCCGAGTCGATCGCCTCGGCGGCCCGGTCCATGCCGGCCCGGATCCGCTCCGTCAGGGTCCCGCCGCCGGGCCGCAGGGCCACCAGGGCCGCCGCCGAGTTCAGCAGCACCGCGTCGCGCACCGGACCCCGCTCGCCGCTCAGCAGCCGCCGGGCCACGTCGGCGTTGTACGAGGCGTCGGCGCCGCGCAGCGCCTCGATGGGCACGAGGTCGATGCCGACGTCGCGGGGGTCGAAGGCCTCCTCGGTGACCCCGCCGTCCCGGACGACCCAGACCCGGGAGGTGGCACAGGTGGTCAGCTCGTCGAGCCCGTCGTCGCCCCGGAAGACCAGGGAGGAGTGGCCGCGCTCGGCGAACACCCCGGCCATGATCGGCGCCATCCGGGCGTGGGCGACGCCGATCGCCTGCGCCTTCACCCGGGCCGGGTTGGTCAGCGGCCCCAGGTAGTTGAAGACCGTGCGGATGCCCAACTGGCCCCGGGCGGCGGCGACATGGCGCAGCGACGGATGGAACTTCACCGCGAAGCAGAAGGTGATCCCGGCCTCCTCGGCGACCTCCGCCACCCGCTGCGGCGTCAGCTCCAGATTGACGCCGAGCTTCTCCAGGACGTCGGAGGCGCCGGACGCCGAGGAGGCGGCCCGGTTGCCGTGCTTGACGACCCTCGCCCCGGTGCCCGCCACCACGATGGCGGACATGGTGGAGATGTTGACGGTCTTGGCGCCGTCGCCGCCGGTCCCGACGATGTCGACGGTCTCGCCCGGCACCTCGATCACGTTGGCGTGCTCGTACATCGTGCGGACCAGCCCGGAGATCTCCTCGACGGTCTCGCCCTTGGCGCGCAGCGCCACCGCAAACCCGGCGATCTGCGCGTCGGTCGCCTCGCCGCGCATGATCACGTCCAGCGCCCAGGCGGTCTCGTCGGCGGACAGGTCCCGCCCGTCGAGCAGTCCGTTCAGCAGGGCGGGCCAGGAGCGGCCCGCCGCGGTGTCGCCTCCAGCGGGTGCCACAGCGCTCATGAGCCGTCCTGCCTTCGTGTGAGTCCGGGAGATGGTCTCCCCCACCCTATCCAGGCACGGGCACGGCACAGGGCCCCGTCCGGGGAACGGACGGGGCCCTGTGCCGTGGTGTGGCGACGTCGGAGGATCAGTGGTGGCCGTGGCCGCTCGTGATCTCCTTGTACTCCTCGGCGGTCGGCTTCGGGATCTGCGAGTCCTCGCCGAAGTAGGCGTCGCTGAGCTTGGCGCGCAGCTTCTCCGGGGCCTTCGGCTTGCGCTCGACACCGTTCGCGTCGACCGTGGGGCCGATCTCGGCCGGCTTGTACTGCTCGTGCGCGGTGAGCGTGTGGAGCTGGTCCTGGCTCAGCGGCTCGTGCACCTCGATGAACTCACCGTGCGGCAGGCGCTTGATGATGCCCGACTCGCGGCCGTGCAGCACCTTGTCCTTGTCCCGGCGCTGGAGGCCGAGGCAGATCCGCTTGGTGATGACGAACGCGACGACCGGGCCGAGGAAGAACCCGATCCGCACGAACCAGGTGACCGCGTTGATCGACAGGTGGAAGTGCGTGGCGACGATGTCGTTGCCACCGCCGATCAGCATGATCAGGTAGGCGGTCACCCAGGCCACGCCGAACGCCGTCCGGGTCGGGGCGTTGCGCGGGCGGTCCAGGATGTGGTGCTCGCGCTTGTCCCCGGTGATCCAGGACTCGATGAACGGGTACAGGGCGATCATGCCGAGGAACACGCCGAAGAGGACCAGCGGGACGAACACGCCGAGGACCAGCGTGTGACCCCAGAGGTTGATCTCCCAGCCGGGCATGGCCCGGACGAGTCCCTCCGCGAAGCCCATGTACCAGTCGGGCTGGGCGCCCGTGGAGACCTGGTCCGGACGGTAGGGGCCGATGCCCCAGATCGGGTTGATCGCCACCAGGCCCGCGACCACCGCGATCACGCCGAAGACCAGGAAGAAGAAGCCGCCCGCCTTCGCCATGTACACCGGCAGCAGCGGCATGCCGACCACGTTCTTGTTGGTCCGGCCGGGACCCGCGAACTGGGTGTGCTTGTGGTAGAAGACCAGGATCAGGTGGGCCACCAGCAGGCCCAGCATGATGCCCGGCAGCAGCAGGATGTGGATCGAGTAGAACCGGGCCACGAAGTCGTGGCCGGGGAACTCCCCGCCGAACAGGAACATCGAGATGTACGTGCCGACGATCGGCACGGACAGGATCGCGCCCTGCGTGAAGCGGACACCGGTGCCGGAGAGCAGGTCGTCCGGGAGCGAGTAACCGGTGAAACCGGTGAACATGCCGAGGACGAACAGCAGGAAGCCGAACAGCCAGTTGATCTCGCGCGGCTTGCGGAACGCGCCGGTGAAGAAGACGCGCATCATGTGCACGAACATGCCGGCCAGGAAGACGATGGCCGCCCAGTGGTGGATCTGCCGGATCAGCAGACCACCGCGGATCTCCAGGCTGATGTCGAGCGTCGACCGGTAGGCCTCACTCATCAGCTGTCCCTGGAGCGGGACGTACGAGCCGTTGTAGACCACCTCGTTCATCGACGGGTGGAAGAACAGCGTCAGGTACACACCCGTGAGGATGATGATGATGAAGCTGTACAGGCAGATCTCACCGAGCATGAAGGACCAGTGGTCCGGGAAGATCTTGCGCATGTTGGTCTTGGCCAGGGCGTAGATGCCCAGCCTGCCGTCCGCCCAGTCGGCGACGCGCTCGCCGGCCGGAGCCTTGCGCCCGCGTTCCGCCGGGGATCCGGAGGACGGATTCGGGTTGCTCGCTGCGGTACTCATCCGCGCTCCCAGAATGCAGGACCGACGGGCTCCTCGAAGTCGCTGAGCGCCTCCAGATAGCCCTCGTCGTTCACGCCGATGCGAAGCTGAGGCAGAGCGTGACCGGCGGGACCGAAGATCACCCGGGCGCCGTCGGAGAGGTCGAAGGTGGACTGGTGGCACGGGCACAGCGCGTGATGCGTCTGCTGCTCGTACAGGGAGATCGGGCAGCCGACGTGGGTGCAGATCTTCGAGTACGCGACGATGCCCTCGTGCGACCATTCGAGTTCGCGCTTGTCCTTGATGTTCTCCGGCTGGATACGGATGAGCATCAGGGCGGCCTTGGCGATCTCGCTCTGGAAATCCTCGTCGTGCTCCTCCAGGCCCTCGGGCCTGGCGAAGGTGAGCGAACCGACGGTGATGTCCGAGGGGCGCATCGGCTCGTTGGTGTTCATGTTGACGAGCAGCTTGCCCTGGGACCAGCGGGTGTGGCGGAGCTTGGTGCCCGGCAGCGGACCGAGTTCGCGCAGCAGCACGACGCCCGAGAGCGGCACCAGCGCGAACGCGCCGAACATCGTGCCGCGGATCAGCTTGCGGCGTCCGATGACGGACTCCTTGGCACCCTGCTTGAAGTCCGCGTGGACCTTCGCGCGCAGTTCCGGGTCGGCCGCGATCGGGTGGCGCTCGTCCGTGATCTCCACGTCGGACATCAGGGTGCGGGCCCAGTGGACCGCGCCCGCGCCGATGGTGAACAGGGCGGCGCCGAGGGTCAGGCCGAGCGCGAAGTTCTGCGCCCGGATGTGACCGATCGGGAAGACGAAGATGGACTTGTCGTGCGGGATCGCCACGAACGAGGCGATGAAGCCCGCCGTGGCCAGCATCGAGATCGTGAACAGCAGGGCGACGACGCGCTCGGACCGCCGGGCGGCCTGCTCGTCGATGTCCTGCACACGGTGCTCGTGGGGCGGCAGCCCCGGGTCCGCGAACGGGTGCTCCTCGTCCGCGATGCCCTCCACGTCGTGGGAGGCGTCCTGCGCTGCGGGCAGGTTCTCTTCTGGGATGTCTTGGCTACTCATGACTTCCTGGCCTTTGCGGTCCGAGCGGCGACCCACACGGCGACGGCGATGCAGGTGCCGAGACCGAAGATCCAGCCGAAGAGGCCCTCGCTGACCGGCCCGAGGCCGCCGAGCGAAAGACCGCCGGGGTTCACGGTCTTGTCACCGTTGACCGCTTCCAGGTACGCGATGATGTCCTTCTTGTTCTGCTCCGACAGGGTGGTGTCGGGGAAGGAGGGCATGT
The DNA here is from genome assembly GCF_055598485.1 of Streptomyces sp. NPDC107521. Classification (NCBI taxonomy): domain Bacteria; kingdom Bacillati; phylum Actinomycetota; class Actinomycetes; order Kitasatosporales; family Streptomycetaceae; genus Streptomyces; species Streptomyces sp. NPDC107521. The sequence goes on along the minus strand of NZ_JBVKAT010000001.1, from coordinate 405,217 downwards.
TCTGCGGACCCGTCTGCATGGCCTCGTAGATGTGCTTGGGGTCGACACCCTCGAGGCCCGGGGCGTACTTGCCGCGCGTCAGCGCACCGCCCTTGCCGGTGAAGTTGTGGCACTGCGCGCAGTTGTTGCGGAACAGCTCACCGCCGCGGGCGGAGTCCGCGCCCTCCGGGCTGTACTTGTCCCCGGCGGGGACGGCCGGACCGGCGCCGAGCGAGGCGACGTAGGCCGCGAGCTGGTCGATCTCGGCCTGGCTGTAGATCACCTTCTTGCGCGGGACCTGTGCGCCGGGCTGCTGGGCCGGCATACGGCCGGTGCCCACCTGGAAGTCCACGGCGGCGGCACCCACGCCCACGAGGCTGGGGCCGTCGGAGCTGCCCTGGCCTCCGGTGCCGTGGCAGCTCGCGCAGCCGACGGCGTAGAGCTTCTTGCCCTCTTCGATGGCGAGGGACTGGGCGGTGTCATCGGCCTGCGCCTTGTCCGCGGGTGCGAACACGGCGTACAGCCCCCCGGTGCATGCCAGCGCGAGGAGTAGGACGACGAGCGCCGCCAGCGGATGGCGTCGTCGTGCGGAGAGCTTTTTCACGGATTACCCCGGTGTCAGGATCTTCTGCGTCGATGCTTCTGGATTGCGCGGGAGCGTGCCGCGACTACTTGATCATGTAGATCGTGGCGAAGAGGCCGATCCAGACGACATCGACGAAGTGCCAGTAATAGGACACGACGATGGCGGCGGTCGCCTGCTCGTGGGTGAACCTCCGGGCCGCGTAGGTGCGGCCGAGGACCAGCAGGAAGGCGATGAGGCCGCCCGTCACGTGCAGTCCGTGGAAGCCGGTGGTCATGTAGAACACCGAGCCGTACGGGTCGGACGAGAGCGAGAGGCCCTCGTGCTTGACCAGCTCGGTGTACTCGAACACCTGACCACCGATGAAGATCGAACCCATCACGAAGGTGACGATGAACCACATCCGGAGCTTCTTCACGTCACCGCGCTCGGCGGCGAAGACGCCGAGCTGGCAGGTGAAGGAGGAGAGCACCAGGATCGTGGTGTTCGTCGCGGAGAACGGGAAGTTCAGCGCGTCGGCCTTCTCGGCCCAGAAATCCGGGCCGGTCACCGATCGCAGGGTGAAGTACATCGCGAAGAGGGCCGCGAAGAACATCAGCTCGGAACTCAGCCAGATGATGGTTCCGACGCTGGTGAGGTTCGGTCGGTTGACCGACGGGTGCGCGTGCCCGGTATCTACTGTCGTTGCTGTCGCCACGCCGACATTATGTCGGTCGCTTATCCCGCCCTCACCCCGGGGGGTGCTGTTCGGAGTGTCCGCCCCGTCTGGACTGCCCGGATGGCCCATCGAACGGCCCCGCGAAGCCGTGCGGCGAACCGGTGTTGGGGGCATGCCCGAGGGAGTAGCATCCGGCGGAACGGGCTACGACAGCCTCATGCGTATCACTGCGTATCGGAGGAAGCATGCAGCCGACCGTCACGGTGCTGGTCTACAGCGACAACTCCAACACCCGCGAACAGGTGCGGCTCGCGACGGGCCGGCGGCCTGCCCCGGACGTGCCGGTGGTCGAGTTCGTGGAGTGCGCCACCCCGGCCGCCGTCGTCAAGGAGCTGGACCGGGGCGGCATCGACGTCTGCGTCCTGGACGGTGAGTCCGCGCCCATGGGCGGCATGGGCCTGTGCCGGCAGATCAAGGACGAGGTCTTCGACTGCCCGCCGGTGCTCCTCCTCATCGGCCGCCCGCAGGACGCGTGGCTGGCCACCTGGAGCCGTGCCGAGGCCGCGGTGACCCTGCCGGTGGAACCGGTGGAGTTCGCGGGCTCCCTGGCCGCCCTGCTGCGCCGGAAGAGGCTCCAGGGGGTCTAGGGCCTGTCCGACGCATCCCTTCTGCCTCACGACGCCATGCACGGCACTCTCGGCGCGTCGGCCCCGGCCCCAAGGTTCCGTACGAAGGCCCGGGGCCGGCGCGCCGAGAGCACGCACCTGACGCCGCACGACCGCCCTACGGGCGACGACGGCGACTGTCGGACAGGCCCTGGGCCCCCGCCGTCACCGCCCCGTCCACCCGGCGACGCCCTGTGCGCCCCTGGGACGGACGGGGGTGACGCGACGGCACCCCGGTGCCCGCGCGGGCGCCCCGGAGGTCCCTGGGGCCTCCGGGGCGCCCGCGGCCGTCTCCGGGGCGCGCCCGGAAGGGCGGTCCTTCCGGGGCGCCCCGGGAGGACCGCCCCGCGGCTCACACCGCCGCCGGGCGCAGCCGCGCCGCCTCCTGGGCTCCCGTGCCGTCGGCCCCGCCGGACGTCAGGGCGCTGCCCCGGCGCCAGGCGGCCCAGTCCAGGTTCCAGTCGCCGAAGCCGTTGTCGAAGGTCTCCATCGTCTCGCCGTCGGAGTTGACGACCTGGACGACGTCGCCCTCCTGGACGGCGTCGAAGAACCACTCGGCGTCCTCGGTGCTCATCCCGACGCAGCCGTGGCTGACGTTGGCCGAGCCCTGGGACCCGACGGACCACGGGGCGGCGTGCACGTACTCCCCGCTCCAGGTGACCCGGGTCGCGAAGTACACCGGCAGGTCGTACGACTCCGAGGAGCCCTCCGCGATGCCGATGGAGGTGCTGCGCATGCGTACGAAGCGTTCCTTGCCCAGCACGACCTTGACGCCGTTGCGGGTCTCGAAGCCGGGCTTACCGGTGGTCACCGGGATCTCCCGGACCTCCTCGCCGTCCCGGTAGACGGTCAGGGTGTGGGCCGCGGCGTCGGTGACGGCGACCACCCGGTCGTCCGTGGTGATCTTCAGCGGCTTGGCGGCACCGCCCCACATCCGGTCGCCGATCTTGATGCCGTCGAGGTTGCTGCGCACCTGGACGGTGGCGTGGGCCGGCCAGAACTCCTTGGGCCGGTAGTGCAGCTTGCGGTCGTCCACCCAGTGCCAGGCGCCCTCCACGGCCGGGGTGGAGTCCACCTTCAGCGCCCGTTCCACCACGGCCCGCTGGGCCGGGTCGGAGACGGGGCGGCTCAGCTCGGCGGTGACGGGCTGGCCGACGCCGTAGGAGCCCGCGGCGGGCCCGAAGGCGACGTCCAGGGTCTTCTTCTCACCGGGCTTGCCGGTCTCGAAGCTGAGGACCTTGCGGCCGGGCGCGCCGTCCCCGTCCTCGGTGCTGACCCGCACCGTGTAGCGGGCCGAGGCGGCCAGCGGGGAGGTGCTGTGCCAGCGGCTGCCGTCGGCGGACAGCTCGCCCGCCACGTAGCGCCCCGAGGCGTCCTCGGCGGTGACGTCCGTGATGCGTCCGTCGGCGCCCTCGGCGACGACTTCCAGGGGCTTGTCCGGGTCCGCCTTCTTCCCGGCGTCCGCGGGCCCGCTGAAGGAGATCCGGTCGGCCGCGTCGTAGGGGGCGGAGGCCAGGGGGTTGGCGTCGCCGCCGCACGCGGTCACGCCGGCACCGAGGGCGATCACCAGCAGGGTGCGGCCGATGGCGGCACGCCCCCGCGTCGGGTTGTGATGCGTGTTCCTCATGGGTTCACGCTAAGGAGGGTCCCCCGGCGCGGCGCGGTGGGTCAGCCGTACGGGTGAGCGGGCCGGGGCACGCGAAGGGGCCCGGACCCCCCTCTCGGAGTGTCCGGGCCCCTCGGCGCTCGGCGCGTGCTACTGGGTGCGGTTCTCACCGCGGTAGTACTCGAACACCCAGCCCCAGATGGAGGTCAGGATGACCGGGAGTGCGAAGTACATGATCCACCAGCCGACCGCGATGCTCAGGAAGGCCAGCGCGCCGCCGATGGCGAGCCCGAGGGGCTGCCAGCTGTGCGGGCTGAAGAAACCGACCTCGCCGGAGTCGTCCGCGACGTCCGCGTCCTTGCGGTCCTGCGCACCGGTGTCGACCCGCCGGGCCGTGAAGGCCAGGTAGAAGCCGATCATGATGGCCAGGCCGAAGGCCAGGAACAGCGCGGTGGTGCCGACCGGCTCCTTCGACCAGACGCCGTACACGACGGCCATGATCAGGAGGAATACGGCCAGCCAGAGGAACAACTTGCCCTGGATCTTCACTTGCCGTCCTCCTTGCCGCCGGCGAGGGCCTTCTCGTGGAGGTCGGCGTTCTCGAGCTGGTCGATGGCGGCGATCTCGGGGTGGTGCAGGTCGAAGGCCGGGGATTCGCTGCGGATGCGCGGCAGGGTGAGGAAGTTGTGCCGCGGCGGCGGGCAGGAGGTCGCCCACTCCAGCGAGCGGCCGTAGCCCCACGGGTCGTCCACGCCGACCGGCTTGCCGTACTTGGCGGTCTTCCAGATGTTGTAGAAGAACGGCAGCAGCGACATGCCGAGCAGGAACGAGGCGATGGTCGAGACCGTGTTCAGGGCGGTGAACCCGTCGGCCGCCAGGTAGTCGGCGTACCGGCGCGGCATGCCCTCGACACCCAGCCAGTGCTGGACCAGGAAGGTGCCGTGGAAGCCGACGAACAGCGTCCAGAAGGTGATCTTGCCCAGGCGCTCGTCCAGCATCTTGCCGGTGAACTTCGGCCACCAGAAGTGGAAGCCGGCGAACATCGCGAACACCACGGTGCCGAACACCACGTAGTGGAAGTGCGCCACCACGAAGTACGAGTCCGTCACGTGGAAGTCCAGCGGCGGCGAGGCCAGGATGACACCGGTCAGACCACCGAAGACGAAGGTGATCAGGAAGCCCAGCGTCCAGAGCATCGGCGTCTCGAAGGAGAGACTGCCCTTCCACATGGTGCCGATCCAGTTGAAGAACTTCACCCCGGTCGGGACCGCGATCAGGAAGGTCATGAACGAGAAGAACGGCAGCAGCACGCCGCCTGTGGCGTACATGTGGTGCGCCCACACGGTCACCGACAGGCCCGCGATGGAGATCGTGGCCGCGATCAGGCCCATGTAGCCGAACATCGGCTTGCGGGAGAAGACCGGGATGATCTCCGAGACGATGCCGAAGAACGGCAGCGCGATGATGTACACCTCGGGGTGGCCGAAGAACCAGAAGAGGTGCTGCCAGAGCAGCGCCCCGCCGTTGGCCGGGTCGAAGATGTGGGCGCCGAACTTGCGGTCCGCCTCCAGCGCGAACAGGGCCGCGGCGAGGACCGGGAACACCATGATCGCGAGGAGCGCGGTCAGCAGCACGTTCCAGGTGAAGATCGGCATGCGGAACATCGTCATGCCGGGCGCGCGCATGCAGATGATCGTGGTGATGAAGTTGACCGAGCCGAGGATCGTGCCGAAGCCGGAGAAGGCCAGACCCATGATCCACAGGTCACCGCCGATGCCCGGCGAGTGGACCGCGTCGGACAGCGGCGCGTAGGCGAACCAGCCGAAGTCGGCCGCGCCCTGGGGGGTGAGGAAACCGGCCACCGCGATCAGCGAGCCGAACAGGTAGAGCCAGTAGGCGAACATGTTCAGCCGCGGGAAGGCGACGTCCGGAGCACCGATCTGGAGCGGCATGATCCAGTTCGCGAAGCCCGCGAACAGCGGCGTCGCGAACATCAGCAGCATGACCGTGCCGTGCATCGTGAACGCCTGGTTGAACTGCTCGTTCGACATGATCTGCAGGCCCGGACGGGCCAGCTCGGCGCGCATGACGAGCGCCATCACGCCACCGATGCAGAAGAACGCGAACGACGTCACCAGATAGAGCGTGCCGATCGTCTTGTGGTCGGTGGTCGTCAGCCACTTGACCACGACATTGCCGGGTCGCTTGCGCCGCACCGGCAGCTCGTTCTCGTACGAGTCCTCCGCTGCCGCCGCACCCTGGGGTTCATTGAGGATGCTCACAGGATGTTCGCCTTCCGGTCCTTCTCGTGGCTCGTCTGGGCGATGCCTGCGGGAACGTAACCGGTCTGCCCCTTCTTCACGAGGTCCTGGAGGTGCTGCTCATAGCGCTCCGGGGAGACGACCTTCACGTTGAACAGCATCCGGGAGTGGTCCACGCCGCACAGCTCGGCGCACTTGCCCAGGAACGTGCCCTCCTTGTTGGGGGTCACCTCGAAGGCGTTGGTGTGGCCCGGGATGACGTCCTGCTTCATGAGGAACGGCACCACCCAGAAGGAGTGGATGACGTCCCGCGAGGTGAGGACGAAGCGGACCCGCTTGCCCTCGGGAAGCCACAGGGTCGGGCCGGGGTTGTTGGTCTGCGGGTTCCGGGTGCCGGGGACACCGCAGTCGTAGACGCCGCCGGCGTTGGCCGGGAAGGCGTCCTTGAACCGCTGCGGAACGGCGTCCAGGTCCTTCGAGGTCTTGGCGTCACCGGTGGAACCCGGGACGTCCGCGACGTAGTTGAAGCACCAGCTCCACTGGAAGCCGACCACGTTGACCGTGACGTCGGGCTTCTTCTCCAGCTTCAGGAGCTCGGACTGGTCGCGAGCGGTGAAGTAGAAGAGCACCGAGACGATGACGAGCGGAACCACCGTGTACAGCGCCTCGATGGGCATGTTGTACCGGTTCTGCGGAGGGATTTCGACCTTGGTGCGCGAGCGCCGGTGGAAGAAAGCACTCCACAGGATCAGGCCCCACACCAGCACGCCCACGGCGAGCGCGGCGGCCCACGAGCCCTGCCACAGGGAGAGGATCCGGGGAGCCTCCTCCGTGGTCGGGGTGGGCATGCCAAGGCGGGGGAAGTCCTTGTATGTGCAACCGGTGGCGGTCGCCAGGACCAGGCCCGCGGTCAGTGCCTGCAGCAGCTTCCGCCGCATCGGGCGCCGCGGCGAGCGGTCGGAGCCGTTGGGACTCACGTAGCGCCTTCCCGAGAGTCTCGCCCGCGCTGGTTGGCTGCGGCCTTCTCGCTGGTCGGTCGCCGCCCTGCGTCGGGCAGGGGTTTGATGTTTATGCGGACCAAACCCTACTGGACGCCATTTGGGGTCGCGCGGGGAGGGTGCCCAACGCGCCGCCGGTCACCCCGAAGGGGTGGAATCACCTGCCCAGGGGTGGTTCTGACACCCCTTCCGCGGCACGGGTTAGCGTGGCCGTGTGCCCTACTTCGACGCCGCTTCCGCCGCCCCTCTGCACCCCGTCGCCCGCCAGGCCCTGCTGGCCTCCCTGGACGAGGGCTGGGCCGATCCCGTACGGCTCCACCAGGAGGGGAGGCGGGCCCGGCTGCTGCTGGACGCGGCGCGGGAGGCGGCCGCCGAGGCGGTGGGGTGCCGCCCGGACGAGCTGGTCTTCACCCCCTCCGGGACACACGCGGTGCACGGCGGGATCGCGGGCGCGCTGGCGGGGCGGCGGCGCACCGGAGGTCATCTGATCGTGTCATCGGTCGAACACTCCTCCGTACTCCATGCGGCGGAGGCGCACGAGGCCGCCGGGGGCTCCCTGACCCGGGTCGCCGTGGACCGGGCGGGCGCGGTGGACCCGGCGGCGTACGCGGCGGCGCTGCGCCCGGACACGGCGCTGGCCTGCCTCCAGTCGGCCAACCACGAGGTGGGCACCGAGCAGCCGGTGGCGGAGGCGGCCGAGGTCTGCCGGGCGGCCGGGGTGCCGCTGCTGGTGGACGCGGCGCAGTCGCTCGGCTGGGGGCCGGTGCCGGGCGGCTGGTCGCTGCTGGCGGCCAGCGCGCACAAGTGGGGCGGCCCGCCCGGGGTGGGGCTGCTGGTGGTCCGCAAGGGCACCCGGTTCGCCCCCCGGGGCCCGGTGGACGAGCGGGAGTCGGGGCGCTCCCCCGGCTTCGGGAACCTTCCGGCGGTGGTGGCGGCCGCGGCCTCGCTGCGGGCGGTGCGGGCGGAGGCGGCCCGGGAGGCGGACCGGCTGCGGGAGCTGACGGAGCGCGTCCGGGAGCGGGTCCCGGCGCTGGTGCCGGACGTGGAGGTGGTCGGCGACCCGGTCCGGCGGCTGCCCGGCGTCGTCACCTTCTCCTGTCTCTATGTCGACGGGGAGGCCCTGCTGCACGAGCTGGACCGGGCCGGCTTCTCCGTCTCGTCCGGATCGTCCTGCACGAGCAGCACGCTGACGCCGAGCCATGTGCTCCGGGCGATGGGCGTGCTCAGCGAGGGCAACATCCGGGTGTCGCTGCCGCCGGGCACCCCGGCCGGGGACGTCGAGCGGTTCCTGGCGGTGCTGCCCGGGGCGGTGGCCGGGGTGCGGGCCCGTCTCGGGGCGCCGGAGGCGGCGGACGCCGCCGGGGGGACGGTGGACGCGCTGGTGGTGGACGCGCTGGGCCGGCGCTGCCCCGTTCCGGTGATCGAGCTGGCCAAGGTCATCGGGAGGGTGCCGGTGGGGGGCACGGTGCGGGTCCTGTCGGACGACGAGGCGGCCCGGCTGGACATCCCCGCCTGGTGCGAGATGCGGGGCCAGGAGTACGCGGGCGAGGAGCCGGCGGACCGGGGCACGGCGTACCTGGTCCGCCGGCTGGTCTGACGGGCAAACCGGGGTGGCGGGCGGACCGGGATGGCGGGCGGACCGGCGGGGTCGCCCCGGCCGGTCCGGCCCGCCCCGCGGAACGAGGCGGACCGGGCCGGGCGGCACGGGCGGGCCCGGGTCAGCCCAGGTGGGCGCGGACCTCGGTGGCCGCGTCGTCGCCGTAGGTCTTGGTGAAGCGCTCCATGAAGTGGACGCGCTGGAGCTGGTACTCCTGGGTGCCGACCGTCTCGATGACGAGGGTGGCGAGCATGCAGCCGATCTGGGCGGCGCGCTCCAGGGAGACGCCCCAGGCGAGGCCGGAGAGGAACCCGGCGCGGAAGGCGTCGCCCACACCGGTCGGGTCGGCCCGGCGCTCCTCGTCCGGCACGCCGACCTCGATCGTCTCCCCGCCCCGCCGCTCGATCCGCACCCCGCGCGCGCCGAGGGTGGTGACGCGGTGGCCGACGCGGGAGAGGATCTCCTCGTCGCTCCAGCCCGTCTTGGTCTCGATCAGGCCCTTCTCGTACTCGTTGGAGAAGAGGTAGGTGGCGCCGTCGAGCAGGATCCGGATCTCGTCGCCGTTCATCCGGGCGATCTGCTGGGAGAAGTCGGCGGCGAAGGGGATGGACCGAGTGCGGCACTCCTCGGTGTGCCGGAGCATCGCCTCCGGGTCGTCCGCGCCGATGGAGACGAGGTCCAGGCCGCCGATCCGGTCCGCGACCGTCTTCAGCTCGATCAGGCGGGCCTCGCTCATCGCCCCGGTGTAGAAGGAGCCGATCTGGTTGTGGTCGGAGTCGGTGGTGCACACGAAGCGGGCGGTGTGCAGCGTCTCGGAGATGCGCACCGAGTCGGTGTCGACGCCGTGCCGCTCCAGCCAGGCCCGGTACTCGTCGAAGTCCGAGCCGGCGGCGCCGACCAGGACCGGGCGGGTGCCGAGCTGCCCCATGCCGAAGGCGATGTTGGCGGCGACACCGCCCCGGCGCACATCGAGCTGGTCGACCAGGAAGGACAGCGAGACCGTGTGGAGCTGATCCGCGACGAGCTGGTCGGAGAAGCGTCCGGGGAAGGTCATGAGGTGGTCGGTGGCGATGGAGCCGGTGACAGCGATGCGCACGGCGTGGACTCCTGAGGGGAGGTTGGGTGGACGGTTCACGCTACCCGGGGACGCGCCCACGCCGAAGCGTACGAAACTACCCGGTAGTACCACTTTCTCCGCGCTTCGGAACGTGCCTACGGTGCCGTTATGACGAACCGGAAGACCGACTCGACCACCGCTCGGCCGGACCTCGACCCCGGCCTGGCGGAACTGCGCGGCGACTGCGCCCTGATGGCACCGCGCTGGACCCCTCCCACGAGCACCGCCGGCCGCGCCGTCCCGCCGGGGCTGCCGCACGGGGTGACGGTACCGGGCAGGTCGGCGCGGCTGCTGGACGCGATGTCGGAGTACGGGGACTGAGGCGGCGGCGGCCGGGGCGCCGTCCCGCCGGGGCCCCGGGGCAGCCGGCCGGTGACGCGGGGCGCCCCGGGACCGCCGGGCGCGGGGACCCGGCGGGGTGCGCCGGGGCCGGGGGCGTGGAGGGCCGCGGGACCTGAGCGCCGTGGGCGCCGGGTGCCGTGGGCGCCGGGCGCGCGGGCGTCGAGGTGCCGTGGGCCTCGGGTGCCGTGGGCCTCGGGTTCCCGGGTGTTGCGCATGTGGCTGTTGGGCACCGCGGGGGTGCGGGCGGTCGGCACGGGGTCGTCCCCCTGACGGGGTGGATCGCTGGGCCGTTCGGGTGGCGCGGGCCGGGTGGCGGGAACCGTACGGCTCCGGGCCACGTCCCATGGCTGTCCCAGCACCGGCCGAAGGAGCGATGCGGTGAACAGCGAGCGACCCGACAACGACGACGCCACCCGGGGCACCGGGTCCGGCACCGGACGTGCCGCGCGACGGCGCTCCCCCGGGGTCGCCGCCGTCTCCGTCGCCGCCGCCGTCCTGCTGATCGGGGGCGGCGGCGCGGTCCTGGCCGCGACGTCCTCCGGCGGCGGGCCGGACGGCGGCAGGGCCCCCGGCACCTCCCGGGGCGCCCCCGAACCCCTGGCCCTGGACGACCTCGCCGCCCCCGCGGACGGCACCTCCTCGACCGACGGCGGCGGCGGCAGCGGTCCCGGTATCGCGCCCGGCGAGCCCGACCCGCGCGGCGTCGTCTACCGCGCGGCCCGCCCGCTCCCCGGCGGACCCCGCTCGGCCCCGGTGTACGCGGCGCGGGAGGACGTCACCGCGGCCGAGGTGGCCCGGCTGGCCGGGGCCCTCGGGGTGGAGGGCACCCCCCGGGTGCAGGGCGGGGCGTGGAAGGTGGGCACCTCCGGGGACGGCTTCGGCCCCCTGCTCACCGTGAACGTGGAGGCGCCCGGCTTCTGGACCTTCCAGCGCCACGCCCCCGGCACTGACGACTGCGGCACGGGCCCCGTCTGCAAGGCGCCCTCGGCCGGTGGGACCCCGGTGGGCGAGGCGGCGGCGGTGCGGGCGGCGGACCCGGTGCTCAAGGCGGTGGGCCAGGACGGCGCCGCGCTGGACGCGAGCCAGCTCATGGGCGCCCGGCGGGTGGTGAACGCCGAGCCCGAGGTGGGCGGGCTGCCCACGTACGGCTGGACGACCGGCGTCGTCGTCGGCCCCCTGGGCGAGGTGGTCGGCGGCAGCGGACGGCTGAAGGCGCCGGCCGAGGCCGACACCTACCCGGTGCTGGACGCCGAGCGGACGCTGGAGCTGCTGAACGCGCAGGGCGCCACCGCCCCGGACTCCGGTGGCTGCGCGGAACCGGTGCCGCTGCGGGAGGGGACGGGGCGGCCGTGCGCGTCCCCGGCGGAGGGGCCGGACGAGCGGACGGTCACCGTGGAGGACGCGGTGTTCGGGCTGGCCGCGCACTCGGTGCGGGGACGGCAGGCCCTGGTGCCGTCCTGGCTGTACGAGGTGCGGACGGCGGGCACGGAGAACACGTTCACCGTGACGTACCCGGCGGTCGAGCCCTCGCACCTGGCGCCCCCCGCCGGTGCCGGGACGGCGCCCTCCGGGGAACCGGAGACGACCCCGGCGGAGCCCGCGGCACCGCACGGGGTGCGGGTGACCGGTTACACCGCCGCGGGCAGCGAACTGACGGTGCGCTTCATCGGCGGGGTGTGCTCGGACTACGCGGCGGCGGCGCGGGCCGACGACCGGCGGGTGACGGTCACCGTGACCGAGACCCCGCAGCCGGGCCGGACGTGCGTCCTGGTCGCCAGGGAGTACACGCGGACGGTGACGCTGGACCGGCCGCTGGGCGACCGCGCCGTGGTGGGCTCCGACGGCGCTCCCGTGCCGCGGCACGAGCCGGGGGCGCGGCTCCCGGGGGAGGCCCGCTGACCGCCCGGACGGCACGAGGGCGGCGGCCCCGGGAGGAATCGGATTCCTCCGGGACCGCCGCCCTCGGGTGCGGGTCCGGTGCGCGGCGCGGACCGGCGGACGGTGTCCGTGGCCCGGGCCGGCCGCCGGGACCGGCTAGCTGAACGAGTCGCCGCAGGCGCAGGAGCCCGTCGCGTTCGGGTTGTCGATGGTGAAGCCCTGCTTCTCGATGGTGTCGACGAAGTCGACGGTGGCGCCGCCCAGGTACGGGGCGCTCATACGGTCGGTGACGACCTTGACCCCGTCGAAGTCCTTCACCACGTCGCCGTCGAGCGAGCGCTCGTCGAAGAAGAGCTGGTAGCGGAGGCCGGAGCAGCCACCGGGCTGGACGGCGACGCGCAGCGCGAGGTCGTCACGGCCTTCCTGGTCGAGCAGGGCCCTGACCTTGGCCGCGGCGGCGTCGGTCAGGATGATGCCGTCGGTGACGGTGGTGGTCTCGTCCGATACGGACATCTACATCTCTCCCGGGTTGTACGGAGACTGCTTGCCGACGTTTCAACCGGCGGGGTCCCGGATTCATTCCGGGTCGGCCCCCGGGTTCTCCGGGTCCTTCCCCACGGCCCTCTCCCTCATGCTCGCACATGCCTCCGGAGGCGGACAGCCGCTCCGGCGCCGGGATTCACGTCACATCGACACGATGGGCATCGTCAAAGTGACGTGAACCGGATATGATATATAGCGTCAGTTCGACGAAAAGTAGAAAGGGTGCGTGTCGTGACCACCGCCCAAACCCAGGAGCTCGACGTACAGCCGACGCCCCTCGCCCTGCTGCTGCTCGGCCGGGAGGCCGACCCGAGGAGCGAGCGCGGCGTGGAGTGCCCCGGCGACCTTCCCTCGCCCTCCGACCCGGATCTGGTCGCGCGCGCCCGGGCGGCCAAGGAGAGGCTCGGGGACAGGGTCTTCGTCCTCGGCCACCACTACCAGCGCGACGAGGTCATCCAGTTCGCGGACGTCACGGGCGACTCCTTCAAGCTGGCCCGGGAGGCGGCCGCGCGCCCGGAGGCGGAGTACATCGTCTTCTGCGGTGTCCACTTCATGGCGGAGTCGGCCGACATCCTGACCTCCGACGACCAGAAGGTGGTCCTGCCCGACCTGGCCGCCGGCTGTTCGATGGCCGACATGGCCACCGCCGAGCAGGTCGCGGAGTGCTGGGACGTGCTGACCGAGGCGGGGGTCGCCGAGCGGGTCGTGCCCGTCTCGTACATGAACTCCTCCGCGGACATCAAGGCGTTCACGGGCCGGCACGGGGGCACCATCTGCACCTCCTCGAACGCCGAGCGGGCCCTGGAATGGGCCTTCCAGCAGGGCGAGAAGGTGCTCTTCCTGCCCGACCAGCACCTCGGCCGCAACACCGCGGTGCGGGACATGGGCATGTCGCCGGAGGACTGCGTCGTCTACAACCCGCACAAGCCGAACGGCGGGCTCACCACCGGGGAACTGCGCGACGCCCGGATGATCCTGTGGCGCGGCCACTGCTCGGTGCACGGCCGCTTCAGCCTCGACTCGGTCAGGGACGTGCGCGAGCGCATACCCGGCGTCAGGGTGCTGGTCCACCCCGAGTGCCGGCACGAGGTCGTCGCGGCGGCGGACGAGGTGGGCTCCACGGAGTACATCATCAAGGCGCTGGAGGCGGCCCCCGCCGGGTCCAAGTGGGCCATCGGCACCGAGCTGAACCTCGTCCGGCGGCTGGCGAACCGTTTCGCTCCCGAGGGCAAGGAGGTCGTCTTCCTCGACCGGACGGTCTGCTTCTGCTCGACCATGAACCGCATCGACCTGCCGCACCTCGTATGGGCCCTGGAGTCGCTGGCCGACGGCAACACGGTCAACCGCATCGAGGTCGACAAGGAGACCGAGGCGTTCGCCAAGCTGGCGCTGGAGCGGATGCTGGCGCTGCCGTAGCGGGCGGCCCCCGCCGGGCGCGTGTGCGGTCCCGGGCCCGCGCGGCCGGGCGGGGCACCGGGCCCGGCGGGGCACGGCCTCTTTCCTCCGTCGTCAGCCGGACGACCTCCCCCGGCCCCCCGGAGGAGAGGGCCGCCGGACGGCGGAGAGGGCCCCCGCCCGGCACACCGCGAGGTGTACCGGGCGGGGGCCCTCTCCATGTGCCGGGTGGTCCGGTGACCGGTCCGGCCGGGTCCGGCGGGCCGCGTGACCCGCGGGACCCGCCGTACCCGTGCCGCCCGTCAGACCTGCGCGGGCTCCGGGTCGTCCGAGGACTCGGACCGGCTCGGGCCGGTCCTCCCCCCGGCCGCCTCCCGCTTGGCCGCGCGCTTGTCGCGGCGGCGTTCCTTGCGCAGCTCCAGCATCGCGTAGAGCGTCGGGACCAGCAGCAGCGTCAGCAGCGTCGAGGTGACCAGACCGCCGATCACCACCACGGCGAGCGGCTGCGCGATGAAGCCGCCCTCGCCGGTGACGCCGAGCGCCATCGGGAGCAGGGCGAAGATGGTCGCCAGGGCCGTCATCAGGATGGGCCGCAGCCGGTGCCGGCCGCCCTCGATCACCGCCTCGACGATGCCGTGTCCCCGCGCCCGGTACTGGTTGATCAGGTCGATCAGCACGATGGCGTTGGTGACCACGATGCCGATCAGCATCAGCATGCCGATCATCGCCGGGACGCCCATCGGGGTGCCGGTGACGATCAGCAGGCCGATGGCGCCGGTCGCCGCGAACGGGACGGAGACCAGCAGGATCAGCGGCTGGGCCAGCGACCGGAAGGTGCCGACCAGCAGCATGAACACGATGGCGATGGCGGCGAGCATGGCCAGGCCGAGCTTCTTGAACGCGTCGTCCTGGTCGGCGCTGACGCCGCCGATCTCGGCGGTGGCACCGGCCGGCAGGTCCAGCCCGTCGATCCTCGACTGGAGGTCGGCGCTGACCGCGCCGGTGTTGTCGCCGGTCGGGCGGGCGGTGACGGTCGCCGCGCGCTGGCCGTCGATCCGGGTCATCGAGACGGGTCCGTCCACCAGCTCGACGGTGGCGATGTCACCGAGCCTGACCGGGCCCAGGTCCAGGGCCTTCAGCTCGGCCATGGTGCGGGCCGGGCGGTCCGAGCCGATGACGACGTCGCGCTCGGCGTCGCCCAGCATCGCCTTGGCGACCGGGGTGCCGCGCACCGCCTGGGCGACGGCCGCGCCGAGCGTCTGGTCGGTGAACCCGGCCGCGGCGGCCTTCTCGTTGGTCCGGACGGAGATCCGGGGCACGCTGCGGGACAGGTCGCTGCTGACGTCGGTGACGTCGTCGAGCCCGGCGACCGCCTCGCGGACCTGCTCGGCGGCCTTGCGGAGCACCTCGGCGTCGGCCGCCTTCACGACGACGCTGAGGTCCTGGCCGCCGAAGCCGTCGCCGGAGGCGACCGTGGTGGTGCCGATGCCGTCGAGCTTCGCGAGCCCTGCCTCGATGCGGTCCCGCACGTCGCCGGAGGAGGCCGAGTCCTCCAGCATCACCTGGTACGAGGCCTGGTTGGTGTCGGTGCCGCCGCCGAAGGCCGCCATGAAGCCGGAGGAGCCGACGGTGACCTGGTAGTCCTTGACGCCGTCGGTGCCGGCCAGCAGCTTCTCGACCTTCTTGGCCTGTTCGTCGGTCGCGGCCAGACTGGCGCCCGGCTCCAGCTCCTGCTTGATGCTCAGGACCTTCTGCTCGCCCGGGTCGAAGAAGTTCGTCTTCAGCAGCGGCACCATGCCGAAGGTGCCGAGGAGGACGACGACCGCGATGGCCAGGCTGGTCAGCCGGCGCCGGGTGGCGAAGCGCAGGATGGGGACGTAGAGGCGCTGGAGGCGGCTGCGGGCCTCCTTCTCCTCCGCGAGGCGGCGGGCCTCGGCCGCGTCCTCGGGGGTGCCCTTGGGCGGGCGCAGGAACCAGTACGACAGCACCGGGACCACCGTCAGCGACACCAGCAGGGAGGCCAGCAGCGCGGCGGTGACGGTGAGGCTGAAGGAGCCGAACAGCGCCCCGACCATGCCGCCGGTCAGGCCGATGGGCAGGAAGACGGCGACGGTGGTGAGCGTGGAGGAGGTGACCGCGCCGGCCACCTCGCGGACGGCCTTGAGGATGGCCTCCTGGCGCTCCTCGCCGTAGCCGAGGTGCCGCTTGATGTTCTCCAGGACCACGATCGAGTCGTCGACGACGCGGCCGATGGCGATGGTCAGCGCGCCCAGCGTCAGCATGTTCAGCGACAGGTCGCGGGTCCACAGCACGATCAGCGCCAGCACCACCGACAGCGGGATGGAGACGGCGGTGACCAGGGTGGAGCGGATGGAGGCGAGGAAGACCAGGATGACGAGGACCGCGAAGACCAGGCCGAGGGCGCCCTCCGTGGTCAGCCCGCTGATCGCCTCGGAGACGGCGGGGCCCTGGTCGCTGACGACGGTCAGTTCCGCGCCGGAGCCGAGTTGCTTGCGCAGGTCGGGGAGCTTGTCCTGGACGGCCTCCGAGATGGCGACCGCGCTGCCGTCGTGGTCCATGGTCACGGCGACGGCCAGGCTCGGCCTGCCGTCGGTGCGGGTGAGCGAGTCGGCCCTGGCCTCGCGCTGCTCGACGGTGGCCACGTCACCGAGGCGCACCGGCTTGCGGCCGCCCTCGCCCGGGATCATCAGGTCCTGGATCTGGCGCAGCGAGGTGAAGCCGCCGCCGACCCGGACGGTGCGGTTGGCGCCGTCCTCGTCGAAGGAGCCGGCCGGGACGGTGGCGCCGCCGGCCTGGAGGGCCTGGGCGAGGGACTGGGGGCCGAGCCCGGCCTTGGCGAGCTTCGCCCGGTCGGGGGTGACGCCGACCTGGAGGTCGCGGACCCCGTCGATGACGACTTGGCCGACGCCGTCGATGCCCTTCAGCTCGGGGACGACCGTGCGGTCGAGCTGGTCCGCGAGGGCCTGCTGGTCCTTGGCGGAGGTGACGGCGAGGACCACGGTCGGGATGTCGTCCGTCGAGCCGGAGATGACCTGCGGGTCCACCCCGTCCGGCAGCATCGGGCGGGCCCGGTTGACGGCCTGCTGGACGTCCGCCACGAGCTGCTGGGTGCCGTTGCCGTAGTCGAAGGACGCCATGATGACGGCGTTGCCCTCGCTGGCCGTGGAGGTGATGCCGGAGATGCCGTCGACGGCTTCGAGCATGTCCTCGAGGGGCTGGACGACCTGCTTCTCGACCACGTCGGGCGAGGCGCCCTGGTACGGCGCCAGCACCGACACCATGGGCAGTTCGATGGTGGGGAGCAACTGCTGCTTGAGCTGGGGTATGGCGATCGCCCCGAAGAACAGGGCTATGACCGACATCAGCCCGATCAGGGCCCGTTGCGCCAGACTGAATCTCGACAGCCAGGACATGGATCAGGGTCTCTCTTCTGTGGCCGAGCGGAGGACGGGGCACACAGCGGGCGCGCCCATTCCACCACCCTGGTCCATGCCCGGTGCCCGTTCCCTAGACCGCAGGTGCAATTTCCTTACCTGGGACCTACTCCGGGCGCAGTACGCCCGGAGCGGGATCACTCCACCCTTGGACGTACCAGCCCGGACTCGTACGCCGTGACGACGAGTTGGGCCCGGTCGCGGGCGCCGAGCTTGGCCATGGCCCGGTTGACGTGCGTCTTGACGGTCAGCGGGCTGACCTCCAGCCGCTCGGCGATCTCGTCGTTGGAGAGCCCGCCCGCCACCTGCACCAGCACCTCGCGCTCGCGCACGGTCAGCGAGTCCAGCCGTTCGGCGCGGGCCGGGTCGCGGTCGGGGTCGTCCGCGGTGCCCTCCTGGGCGAGGAACCGGGCGATCAGGCCCTTGGTGGCGGCCGGGGAGAGCAGCGCGTCCCCGGCGGCGGCGACCCGGATGGCGTTCAGCAGTTCCTCGGGCTCGGAGCCCTTGCCGAGGAAGCCGGAGGCCCCGGCGCGCAGCGAGCGCACCACGTAGTCGTCGACCTCGAAGGTGGTCAGGATGACCACGCGGACCCGGGCCAGCTCCGGGTCGGCGCTGATCAGACGGGTCGCGGCGAGGCCGTCGGTGCCGGGCATCCGGATGTCCATGAGGACCACGTCGGGGCGCCGCTCGGCGGCCAGCCGGGCCGCCTCCGCGCCGTCGGACGCCTCCCCCACCACCTCCATGTCGGGCTCGGAGTCGACGAGCACCCGGAAGGCGCTGCGCAGCAGCGCCTGGTCGTCGGCGAGCAGGACACGGATGGTCATGCGGGGTCCTCCGCGGCGTCGGTGCGGTGTGTGACGGGCAGGATCGCATGGACCCGGAAGCCGCCCCCGTAGCGGGGGCCGGTGGCGAGGGTGCCGCGGACGGCGGTGACCCGCTCGCGCATGCCGAGGAGGCCGTGCCCGCCGCCGGGGCCCTCGCCCGGCCCGGCGCCCGGCCCGGCGGCGGAGGCCGGCTCCTGGCCGGAGGCGGCGGGCGGGGGCGCGGGGGCGTCGGGGGCCGCGGCGGCGGCGCGGGCGCCGTCGTCGATGACGGTGATCTCCACGGCGGGCCCCACCCGGATGACGCTGACCTCGGCCCTGGCGCCCTGCCCGGCGTGCTTCTGGACGTTGGTCAGGGCCTCCTGGATGACCCGGTAGGCGGCCAGGCCGACGGCGGTGGGCAGGGCGGTGCCCTGGTCGGTGCGGGCCACCTGGACGCTCAGTCCGGCGTGGTGGAAGGTGGCGACCAGTTCGCCGAGCCGGTCCAGGCCCGGCGCGGGTTCGGTGGGGGCCTCGGGGTCGCCGGACTGGCGCAGCAGGCCGACGGTGGCGCGCAGTTCGTTGAGCGCCGAGCGGCTGGCCTCGCGCACATGGGCGAGGGCCTCCTTGGCCTGGTCGGGCCGCTTGTCCATGACGTGGGCGGCGACCCCGGCCTGCACGTTGACCAGGGCGATGTGGTGGGCGACCACGTCGTGCAGGTCGCGGGCGATGCGCAGCCGCTCCTCGGCGACCCTGCGGCGGGCCTCCTCCTCCCGGGTGCGCTCGGCCTTCTCGGCGCGGTCCCGGATGGCCTGCACGAAGGCCCGGCGGCTGCGGACGGCGTCCCCGGCGGTGGCGCCGATGCCGGTCCAGGCGAAGACGGCGAGGTTCTCCTGGGCGTACCAGGGCAGCGGCCCGGCGAGCATGGCGGCGCCGGTGAGCACGGTCATGGTGAGCAGGCCGACCCGCAGGGTGGTGGTGCGGTCGGTGCGGGTGGCGACGGTGAACAGCGCGACGACGGCCGCCATCACCACGGGGGCGCGGGGCCCGCCGGTGACGCTCTCGGCGACGGAGACGCAGCCGGTGACGGCGAGGACGGCGAGCGGGGCCCGGCGGCGGAGCACCAGGGCCGCCGCCCCGGCCGTCATCAGGGCCAGGCTGAACGCGTCGGGGGTGCGCAGGCTCCAGTTGACGCCGTCGGACCCGTGGGCGTCGACGAAGGAGCCGGCCACCATGCAGAGCAGGACGGCCGCCGCGAGGGCGGTGTCCAGGGCCAGGGGGTGCGCGCCCAGCCGGCGGCGGGCGCGCGCGAGGGTGCTCACACGGGCCTACGGTAGCGGGGCGCGGGGCCCGCCGGGGCCGGACCGCGGCCGGCTCCCCCGCCGGGGCGGGGCGGCGGCCCGGAGCACCCGTCGGTGCCGGGCACCGTGCGGGGCACCGCCGGGGGGCGGCCGGGAGCGCCGGCAACGGGGCGGCGCGCCCACGGCCCGGGGCTCGACGGACCCGCTCACGGGCCTGGGACGGCATGACGGCCCTACGCGGCGGGCGGGCCCGCGATCCGGTCGCCCGGCCCATGGGGCCGGGCGGGGCGCGGCCCTCGGCGGCCCGGGCGGGTGTCCCGGCGGTACGGCTCCGTCGGGAGCCCTGCGGCACGGCACCACGCGGCGCGGCTCGCACGCCCCCGTGCCCGGGCGGGCCGCCCGGGGCCACCGCGTCCGCCCGGGAGCGCGCCCCCGGGCGCCGCGCCGCGGCGTCGCGTCCCGTGCCGCCGTGTCCCGGAGGGTCAGGCCCCGCCCGGGATCAGGCCGTCGTCACTGAGGAGGGCGCGGACCTCCTCCAGGGTGGCGTCGGCGGCCGGGAGGATGAGGTCGGACGGCTGGAGGGAGTCGTCCGGCACGGGTTCGCCCAGGTCGCGGACCTTGGACAGGAGCGCCTGGAGGGTGGCCCGGAAGGCCGGGCCGTCGCCCTTCTCCACCTCGGCCAGAAGCTCGTCGTCCAGCTCGTTCAGCTCGGTGAGGCGGCCGTCGGCCAGCGACACCTGCCCCTCCCCCATGATCCGTACGATCATGTCGCCCTCCTCGGCGTGGCCTACTGCTTGTCGAAGCGCGGGGTGTCCTGCGGCTGCTGCTGGGGGCGCGCCTCGCCCTGGCCTCCCTCGATGGCCTGGCGGTCGGCGCTGGAGCCCCCGGCCAGTTCGGCCTTCATCCGCTGCAGTTCCAGCTCCACATCCGTACCACCGGAGAGCCGGTCCAGCTCGGCCTGGATGTCGTCCTTGTGCATGCCGGACTGGTCGTCGAGGGCACCGGAGGCGAGCAGTTCGTCGATGGCGCCGGCCCGGGCCTGGAGCTGGGCGGTCTTGTCCTCGGCCCGCTGGATGGCCAGGCCCACGTCGCCCATCTCCTCGGAGATGCCGGAGAACGCCTCGCCGATGCGGGTCTGCGCCTGGGCGGCGGTGTAGGTGGCCTTGATGGTCTCCTTCTTGGTGCGGAAGGCGTCCACCTTGGCCTGGAGCCGCTGGGCCGCGAGGGTGAGCTTCTCCTCCTCGCCCTGGAGCGTGGCGTGCTGCGTCTCCAGGTCCGTCACCTGCTGCTGGAGCGCGGCGCGGCGCGAGAGCGCCTCGCGGGCCAGGTCCTCCCGGCCCAGCGCGAGCGCCTTGCGGCCCTGGTCCTCCAGCTTGGAGGACTGCGACTGGAGCTGGTTGAGCTGGAGCTCCAGACGCTTGCGGCTGGTGGCCACGTCGGCCACGCCGCGGCGCACCTTCTGCAGCAGCTCAAGCTGCTTCTGGTACGAGTAATCGAGGGTCTCGCGCGGGTCCTCGGCCCGGTCAAGGGCCTTGTTGGCCTTTGCGCGGAAGATCATCCCCATACGCTTCATGACACCGCTCATGGGCTTCGCGCGCCCCCTTCTGACCGACTCCGGCTGCACCGACTGCATCAGAACCCACAGTACGGGCCATGTCTCCATTACCGCACTGTCCGGGACCCGATGCGCTCCTCCCCGAGGACGACTGCGCACCCCGTCTCCTCCCGCGGAAGGAGGAGCCGTGTCCGCTCTGTCCCCCTTGGAGACGCGTGGCGTTGCCGGATCGTTCCCGACCGGGCGGCGGGCCGCCCTCCCCCACCCCGTACCCTTGGGTGTTGTGTTCCGTAGCCGTGCCAAGGAAGAGAAGGCCTCCGCCGCCAACGCGGTGGACGCCTCCAAGCAGCCCCGTGACCCGCAGGCCCCCAAGGGCAGGCCCACGCCCAAGCGCAGCCAGGCCCAGTCCCAGCGCCGCAGCGTCGCCAACACGCCGATGACGCGCAAGGAGGCCTCGAAGCGCCAGCGCGAGGAGCGCCGCAGCGTGCTGGAGCGCCAGCGCCAGGCGCTGGCCAACGGCGACGAGCGGTACATGCCCGCCCGGGACAAGGGCCCGGTGCGCAAGTACGCCCGCGACTTCATCGACTCCCGGTTCAACATCGCCGAGTACTTCCTGCCGATGGCCGTGATCATCCTGATCCTGAGCGTGATCCGGGTGCCGGCCCTGCAGAACGCGGCGCTGCTGCTGTGGATGGTCGTGATCGTGCTGATCGTGCTCGACTCGATCAGCACCGGGTTCCGGCTGCGCAAGCGCCTCACCGAGCGCTTCCCCGACACCTCCCGCCGCGGCGCGGTCGCCTACGGCCTGATGCGCTCGCTCCAGATGCGCCGGCTCCGTCTGCCGAAGCCGCAGGTCAAGCGCGGAGAGAGGCCCTGAGCGCGCCACCCCTGCCCGACGGCGCCGCGGACACCCGGCCCGTGACGGGCGCCGATCTGCGCGGCATCGTGCGCCAGGAGCTGGTGGCCCGCCAGCTCGACGAGCAGATAGCCGGCCGGTTCCCGGTCGGCCGACGGCTGCGCGTGCTCGACGTGGGCATGGGCCGCGGCACCCGGGCGCTGCGGCTGGCGCGGGCCGGGCACCGGGTGACCGGCCTGGAGCGGGACGCGGCTCTGACCGCCGCGGCGCGCCGGGCCCTGGCGGGCGAGCCCGAGGGCATCCGGGAGCGGATGCGGATCATCGAGGGCGACGGCCGGGACACCGGGGTGCACTTCCTGCCCGGCAGCTTCGACGTGGTGCTCTGCCACGGCGTCCTGATGTACACCGAGGAGCCCGACCCGCTGCTGGCGGGGCTGGCCCGGATGCTCGCCCAGGGCGGGCTGCTGTCGCTGCTGGTGCGCAACGGCGACGCGCTCGCGATGCGTCCCGGCCTGGCCGGTGACTGGTCCGGCGCGCTGGCCGCCTTCGACAGCGCCTCCTGCCGCGACCGCGAGGGCCTGGAGGTCCGCGCGGACCGGCTGGCCACCCTGACCGCCAAGCTCGCGGGCATCGGCGCGCCCCTGCACTCCTGGTACGGCGTGCGGGTCCTCACGGACTCGGCCGCCGACGGCACGGCGCCCCCGGAGGACCTGACGGCCCTGCTGGCCGCCGAGGAGCGGGCCGGACGGACGGACCCCTACCGGGGCGTCGCGGGGCTGCTCCACCTGTGCGGGGTGCGCGGCCGCTAGGGCCTCTCGTTTGGATCATGCCGGGCTCGCGGGCCCTGGCGCCGCACCTCGCCGCGTTGCCGTCGGCCGCCGGGGCTCCGCCCTCACTTCCTCCTCCGCCTCGCGACGCACGGCGCCGGACCCCGCCCCCTGATCCGGCCCCGGTCCGAACGAAAGACCCTGGCACGGTGACGGAGGGGTTCGCCGGTGGGCCCTTCCGGTCGCGGCACGGGCGCGCGGCTCCGCCCGGGGCGCCCGTTCGGGTGTGCACCGGGGGCCGGGCCACCGGGGCGCGGTGAGACTCGGGGCATGGACGCTTCCCGTACTCGTGTGTTCCGCGCCGCCGCCCCGGCGACCGCGCTGGCCTGCTCCGCCCTCCTGATCGCCGGGTGCTCCGCGGCGGGTTCCGGCGGCGCCCGGGGCGCGGCGGAGGGCGTCGCGGCGCGGGCCGCGGCCCCGCGCGCGGCCGACGGTCTCCAGTCCGACTACCAGCGGGTGATCAAGGACGTACTGCCCTCGGTGGTGCAGATCCAGGCCGGGGACTCGCTGGGCTCGGGCGTGGTCTACGACGGCAAGGGGCACGTGGTCACCAACGCGCACGTCGTCGGCAACGACAAGTCCTTCCGGGTGACGACCGCGCACAGCGAGGAGCCGCTCGACGCCACGCTGGTCTCCTCCTACCCGCAGCAGGACCTCGCCGTGATCAAGCTCGACCAGGTGCCCCGGGGGGTGAAGGCGGCCTCCTTCGGCGACTCCTCGAAGGTGGAGGTCGGGCAGATCGTGCTGGCGATGGGCTCGCCGCTGGGGCTGTCGTCCAGCGTGACGCAGGGCATCGTCTCCGCGACCGGGCGGACCGTCACGGAGGGCCGCAGCGGCGGCGGCACGGGCGCGACCATCGGCAACATGGTGCAGACCTCGGCGGCGATCAACCCGGGAAACAGCGGCGGCGCCCTGGTGGGCCTCGACAGCCGGGTCATCGGCATCCCCACGCTCGCGGCGACCGACCCCGGCCTCCCGGACAGCGCGGCGCCCGGCATCGGGTTCGCGATCCCCGCGTCGATGGTGCGCACGGTGGCCGACCAGATCATCGCCAAGGGCCGGGTCACCGACTCCGGCCGGGCGGCGCTCGGGATCACCGTGCGGACGGTGGTGAACGACTCCTACCAGCCCGCCGGGGCGGCCGTCGTCGAGGTGAGCGACGACGGGGCGGCGAAGAAGGCGGGGCTGCGGCCGGGGGACGTCATCACCGGTGTGGGTGACGCGCGGATCACCACGGTGACGTCGCTCGCCGAGGCCCTGGCGCCGCTGAAGCCGGGCGACCGGACGAAGGTGACGTACACCCGGGGCGGTGACGAGCGCTCCGCCGAGGTGACGCTCGGCGAGCAGTGAGCGGGGAGCCGTGAGCGGGTGAGCGGTGAGCGGGCGGGGGCCGGGGCGGCGGCGGGCGACGCCGTGGCGCCCCCGCCGGACCTCCCGGGGCGGGACGCCGGCCGGGCGGGGCCCGCCGGACCGCGCCGCCGGAACCCGCCCGGCCCCGCCGGAACCCGTCAGCCCTCGGCACTCCCCGGGGCGGCGGCGCTCTCCGCGGCGTCGGCGGACCCGGTCCCGCCGCCCGCCTCGGCACCCTCGGCACCCTCGGTGCCCTCGGCGTGCAGGCTCATCGGTCCGTAGATCTCGGTGGTGTCCTCGAACAGCCGCACCTGGTCCGCGCCGCCGTCCTTGAGTTCCTTCCAGTGCTCGCCGATCCAGGACTCGGCGTCCCCCTGCGTGGTGAACTCCTCGGGCCGCACCGAGGGCTGGACCTCCGTCCCGTCGGCCGTCTCGAACCGCCACGCCCATGCCGCCATGTACGCCTCCCAGATGTGAGCACCCGCTGCGGTGCGGGGACCGGCGCGTCGTCCGGCCTCCGGTCGCAGCCTATGCGCTGAACGGGGCGCTTCGTAGAAGGCCCGGGTGCGGCGGCGGGGGCGCGGGCGCGCGTCGGGCGGGGGCACCGGCGAAAATCGTCTGCGTGGACGTGACTCTTCTCGGCACCGGTGCCCCCGCGGGACTCCCCCGCCCCGACTGTCCCTGCGCGGCCTGTGCCGTCGCCCAGGGCGAGGACGCGCGCGGGGCGACCGCGCTGCTGGTGGACGGGGCGCTGCTGCTCGACCTGCTGCCCGGGGCCGCGTTCGCCGCCGCCCGCGCCGGGCACTCCCTGGCCGGGGTGCGCCAGGTGCTGCTCTCCCATCCGCACGACGGCCCCGCCGTGGAGGTCCCGGCGGGGCTGCCGCAGCCGGGGCGGGTGCCCGACGGGCGGCGGCTGGCGCTGCTGACCGGGCACCGGGTGCGGGCGGTGGCGCTGGACGCGCCGGGCACCGGGTACGAGGTGACCGGCCTGGACGGGCAGCGGCTGCTGTACCTCCCGCCGGGCGGGGCGCCGGCCGGTCTGGAGGAGCCGGCCCAGCCCTACGACCTGGTGCTGGCCGACGTGGTGGGGCGGCCGGACGCGCTGGCCCGGCTGCGGGCGGCCGGGGCGGCGGGCCCGACGACCGACGTGGTCGCCGTCCACCTGGACCACGGGGTGCCGCCGGGCCGCGAGCTGGCCCGGCGGCTCGCGGCGGCGGGCGCGCGGGCGGTGCCGGACGGAACGACGCTGGTGGTGGGGGCGTACGAGGACGTGCCGGACGTGCCGCGCCGGACCCTGGTGCTGGGCGGCGCCCGGTCGGGCAAGTCGGTGGAGGCCGAGCGGAGGCTGGAGTCCTTCCCCGACGTGCTGTACGTGGCGACGGGCGGCTCGCGGAGCGGGGACACCGAGTGGGGGGAGCGGGTGCGCGCGCACCGGGAGCGGCGGCCGGGCTCCTGGCGGACCGCCGAGACCTGCGACCTGGTGCCGCTGCTGACCGACCAGGGGCCGCCACTCCTCGTCGACTGCCTGTCGCTGTGGCTGACGGACGCGATGGACGCGGTCGGCGCGTGGGACGACGCCCAGTGGGCGGACGGCGGCGAGCGGGCGCTGCGCGAGCGGACCCGGGAGCTGACGGAGGCGGTGCGCGGGACGCGGCGCACCGTGGTGGCGGTCTCCAACGAGGTGGGTTCGGGGATCGTGCCGGCCACCGCGTCGGGCCGCCGCTACCGGGACGAACTGGGGCGGCTGAACGCGGCGTTCGCGGGCGAGTGCGAGCAGGTGGTGCTGGTGGTGGCCGGGCAGGCCCTGGTGCTACGCGGCTGACGCCCCCTTGCGGGC
The DNA here is from genome assembly GCF_055598485.1 of Streptomyces sp. NPDC107521. Lineage (NCBI taxonomy): Bacteria > Bacillati > Actinomycetota > Actinomycetes > Kitasatosporales > Streptomycetaceae > Streptomyces > Streptomyces sp. NPDC107521. Next base: position 379,614 of record NZ_JBVKAT010000001.1, on the reverse strand, counting down.
GACGACCCGGCGGGAGCGCTCGCCGGTGAGCACCGCGCAGCCGTGGTCCCGCAGTTCGGCGCGGAGGCCCTCCGGGGGCGGGGCGAGCGGGCGGCGCGGGTCCAGGACCTCCACGAGCAGGTGGCCGCCGGGGCGCAGGGCGTCCACGGCGGCGCGGAGTTCGGCGCGGGGGTCGGCGGCGTCGGCGAGCTGGTGCAGGAGGCTGACCACGTCGTAGCGGGCGCGCAGCCGGGCGGCGAGGTGCGGGTCCGTCAGGCGGCCGACGTACGCCTCCTCGACGTGTTCCGCCGCGCGGGCGCGGAGCACGCGGTGGCCGGGGTCGGTCCCGTCGAAGGACGTGTACGGGAACAGTTCCCGGGCCGCCGCCGGGAAGGCGCCCTCGCCGGTGCCCACGTCCAGCCAGCTCTCCGGCCCGGGGCTGTGCGGGAACAGCGCGCGGGCGGCGCGGCGGTGCCCGCGCCGCGCCCCGGCGCGCGACAGGGGGCCGGGCGGCGGGCCGTCGGGGCGGGCCGGGTTGCGGAAGGCGTGGCGGCAGTCCCGGCAGGCGTCGTACCCGGCGCGGGGGCCGCGCAGCCGGGGCGAGCCGCACCAGGGGCAGTCGGCGCGGCGCGGGAGGTGCCGGGGCGGGGGCGGCGGCTGCGGCATCCGGCTGACGGGGGGTGGCGGGGGGACGGAGGGGGCGGACATGGGGCGGCTCCCGGGAGGGTGCGGAACGTAGGACAACCCGTGCCGAAACGGTACGTAGGGGATACCCGCGTCGGGTGGAGCGACGCCCGGGGGACACGGTCCGGATGTGGCCCCCCGGGCCGCCCCGCCGGGCCGGTACTGTTCGACGAATGAGCTCGCTGAATCTCGACGACTTCTCCGACCTGATCGAGCGCCCCGACGGCGGGGTGCGTCGCGACGCCGAGGCGCGCCGGGAGCGTCAGGACGTGCCGCCCGGTGCGCTGGGCCGTCTTGACGACCTGGGTGAATGGCTGGCCACGGCGCAGGCGTCCGTGCCGGTGCGGCCCATCGAGCATCCCCGGGTGGTGCTCTTCGCCGGCGATCACGGGATCGCGGAGCTGAACGTCTCGGCGCGGCCCGCGGGCGGTGCCGGGGAGCTGGTGCGCGAGGTGCTGGAGGGCGCCCGCCCGGTGTCCGTGCTGGCGCGGCGGATGGGCGTGCCGGTGCGGGTGGTCGACATGGCGCTGGACTGCGACCCGGAGTCGCTGCCGGGCGGGGTCTCGGGGCACCGGGTGCGGCGCGGCAGCGGCCGGATCGACCTGGAGGACGCGCTGACCCTGGAGGAGGCGGAGGCGGCCTTCCGTGCGGGGGTCGCGCTGGCCGACGAGGAGGCCGACTCCGGTACGGATCTGGTGGTGCTGGGCGATCTGAGCGTCGGCGGCACCACGGCGGCGGCGACGCTGATCGCGGCGCTGTGCGGCACGGACGCGTCGGTCGTGACCGGGCGGGGCGGGGTGGCCGTCGACGACCTCGCGTGGATGCGCAAGTGCGCGGCGATCCGTGACGCGCTGCGCCGGGCGCGGCCGGTGCTCGGCGACCATCTGCGGCTGCTGGCGACGGTGGGCGGGGCGGACCTCACGGCGATGACGGGCTTCCTGTTGCAGAGCGCGGTGCGGAAGACCCCGGTGATCCTGGACGGCGTGGTCGCGGCGGCGTGTGCGCTGGTGGGCCAGCGGGCGGCGTTCCGCGGGCCGGACTGGTGGCTGGCGGCGCACGACAGCGGCGAGCCCGCGCTGGCGAAGGCGCTGGACCGGATGGCGCTGGAGCCGCTGCTGTCCCTCGGCGTCCGGGTGGGCGAGGGCACCGGTGGCCTCCTGGCCCTGCCCCTGATCCAGGCCGCGGCGTCCCTTCCCGCCGAACTCCCGGAGACGGTTCCCACGGAGGCGTAGCTGAGGGGCGCGGGCTCGGGGCTCGGGGCTCGGGCATCGGGCCCGCCGCACCGGCCGTCCTGCCGTGGTGCGGGCCCGATAGTGGAGCCCGTGGCCGCGTCTGCCGGGAGGTCGCGCCGGGGCGGGGCTGTCCAGGGTGCTTCGGGGCGGTCTCTTTCCGTGGGTGGGTGGGGGTGCCTGCGGCGCATCTTTCGGTTGGTGGGGGTGCGTGTTGCGCCTCTTTGTGCGGTGTGGGTCGGGGCCGGGACGGGGGTGGTCGTCCTCGGAACGGCGCGGAATCGGGTGGCGACGAGGCGCACTCTGTTGACGCGCCAACCTCTGCGGGCGACCACCCCCGCCCCGTCCCCTTCCCGCCGTACGCGACTGCGGGGCCACGCCCACCCTTCCCTTCCGCCTCTCGCCGTGCGCGGATGCGGGCTCTCGCCCACCCTTCCCTACCGGTTCTCGCCGTGCGTGGGTGCGGGCTCTCGCCCAGCCTTCCCTTCCCACCCTCGCCGTGCGCGGGTGCGGGGGCCACGCCCACTCTCAGCTTTCGGCGCCCGCCGTGCGCGGGTGGAGGGCCGCACGTCCTCTTCCTCCGACTCCCGCCGTGCGCGGGTGCGGGTCCGCTCGGCCTCGGTCGGCTTCCGTTGTGCGCGGGTGCGGGTGCTGAGGGGGTCCGCTGTTCGGATTCGGCTTCCGGCTGGGTGCGGGGGTGGGGCTCGGGCGGGCGTCTCTCGGGTCGGCGTCGTCATTCCGGGTCCGGGCGGCCCGCGATCCAGTCCTGGAAGGCCCTGCGCGGGCCCGACCAGCGTCGGTCGTGGTGGTAGGCCCGCAGTCGCGCGCGTGCCCGGGCGCGCGGGCGCCGGGAGTAGAACCGACGGGCCCACGGTGAGTCCGGCCGGGCCAGCCGTACCGCGCCCACCAGCGCCACCACCGGGACGATGGCTCCGAGGACCGCCAGCCGCGCCTTGCCCTTGCTGAGCGCGACCAGGGCGAACAGGAAGTTCCCGGCGACGGTGGTGATGACGTTCGCCCGGTCCTGCAGTTCGTCCTGGGAGACGTTGTCGACGCCGAACGGCGAGAACCCGGCCAGCACCAGCGCGACCAGCGCCGCCGTCAGCACCACCGCCTCCACGCTCTTGCGCCCGGCCTCGGTCCAGTAGACGTCGTCCAGATAGAGGATCAGCGCGAACTCGTCGAGCACCAGCCCCACTCCGGTCCCGAAGAGCACCGCCGCCGCGGCGGAGCCGAAGCCGTGGCGTCCCCCGGCGACGGCGCCGAAGCCGCCGATCACGGTGAGGACGACGCCGGGGACCACGTGGTGGATGTGCAGCCCGCCCGCGCGCACGTTGCCGAAGGGTCCCCTCCCGGCCCGGATCAGGCGGGTGATGGTCCGGGTGATCACGAACGTCAGCACGAAGGCGCTCAGGGCGAGGAGGAGCGGGAGCTTGCCGGGTTCGACGATGTTCCGGTGCCACCAATCTCCCATATGCGCACTTTATCCCCACCCGTCGGCGCTCCCCTCCCGACCGGCGGATAGTCTGCGCCGGTGCTCAGGACCCCCTTCCCCGACGGCCTCCGGTTCGCCTTCGGCACCCTCACGGTGCTCCCGGTGGCGGTGACCCGCTGGGACAGGGTGGCCGCGCGCTCCGGCATGCTGTGCGCGCCGCTCGCGGGCCTGGTGGTGGGTGCCGCCTCGGCCGCGGCGGGGCTGCTGTTCCTGCTGCCGGGCGGGTCGCCGCTGCTGGCCGCCGTCGCCACGGCCGCCGTGCCGGCCGTGCTCACCCGGGGGCTGCACCTGGACGGTCTGGCCGACACCGCGGACGGCCTCGGCAGCGGCAGGCCGGCCGAGGACGCGCTGCGGGTGATGAAGCGGTCGGACATCGGCCCGTTCGGCGTCGTGACGCTGGTGCTGGTGCTCCTCGCCCAGGTGGCGGCACTGGCCCAGGCGTACGCGGCGTCCTGGACGGGCGGCGCGCTCGCCGCCGTGGTGTCGGCGACGGCGGCGCGGCTGGCGCTGACGCTGGCGGCGCGCGCCGGCGTTCCGGCGGCCCGTCCGGAGGGCCTGGGCGCGGCGGTGGCGGGCGTGGTCCCGGTCCCGGCGGCGCTCGGAGCGGTGGCCGCGGCCGTGGCGGTGGCGGCGGCAGCGGCGGGCGGGCTCGCCGGGCCGCGCGGCGCCGTGTCGGCGGCGGCCGCGGTGGTGGCCGCGCTGGCCGCGGCCGAGCTGCTGCTGCGGCGCTGTGTCCGCCGCTTCGGCGGGGTGACCGGGGACGTATTCGGCGGGGTGGCGGAGACGGCGGCGACCGCGGCCCTCGTGGTCTGGTCGCTGACCTGAGACGATCCCGCCGGGACGGCGCTCCCCAAAGGGGCGGCCGGGCGGTGGGCCGCTCGGTGACGGGCCGTGACCCACGAGCGGGCGGGGGACGTTCATGGAGAGGACACGCCGGGCCACGGCCTGGTTCATCGACGCGGGGCTGGTCGCGGCCGTGGCGTCGGGGCTGGCCGTACTGACCTTCCACCGGATCTCCGCGCTCTTCACCGAGGTGCCCGGCCTCGCCACCCGGGGCGCGCTGGACCTGCTGGCCTCGCGCGGTGACGTGCTGAACGCCTCGCGCTCCTTCGGGGGGTCGCTGTGGGACAGGTCGGTGCTCTACGTGGAACAGGGCCTGGTACTGCTGCTCCTGGCCGCGTTCCTGTACCAGTGGGGGTGCGTGGCGCTGCTGGGGCGGACCCTCGGCAAGGGCCTGGTGGGGCTGCGGGTGGGCCCGGTGCCGCCGCGCCGGGCGGCGCGGCGGGCGGCGGCGGCGACCGCGGTGGACCTCGCCCTGTTCGCGGTGGCGTGCGTGCTGCTGGTGGAGGGCCGGGTCGTGCTGTCGGTGCTGGTCTGGGCGGCGGCGGTGGCGCTGCTGCTGCTCGACGCCCTGTTCGTGCTGGCGCCCGGCCGGCGTTCGCTGGCGGACCGGGCGGCGGGCACGACGGTGACCGGGGCGCGGCTCAGCAGGCCCGGCGCCACGGCCCGAGGTCGTACTTCTTCAGGACCGAACTGAGCCGCAGCCTGCGGGAGTCGGGGCAGAAGCGGTCGGTGGGCAGTTCGTACTCGGCGTGGAAGACCGCCTTGTCCGCGTCGATGAACGGCGTGAGGTCGTCGCACTCGCCGTACTGGGCGCACTGCTCGTTGACCGCGAAGTCGAAGTCCCCGACGAGCCGGGGGATCTGGTCGAGGTCGTTCTTGAGGCCGACGGCCAGTCCCCGTTCGTGGGCGAGGCGCGCGATCAGCCGGTTGTAGCGGAGCTGGTCGGCGTCGGTGAGCGGGAAGCCGGTGCCGTTGCGGTAGCCGTCCATGTTGTCCGGTTCGACGGCGTCGAAGCCCTTGTCCCGGCACATGTCGAGGCGGGCGGCCATCAGGGGCTCCAGGACGTCGGTGGCGCGGATGTCGAGCCAGCGCTCGCCCTCCCAGCCGTTGCCCCGGCCGAGCACGGACGCGGGGAAGTCCCCGGCGTCGGGCCGGAACTCCTCCCAGGCGCCGGTGGAGAGGTAGCAGATCACCTTGCGCCCGGCTCGGTGCAGCGCGGTGACGGCGGACACCGGGTTCTCGAAGCCGTCGATGTCGTAGACGGGGACGTCGACGGAGGTGTCGAGGCGTCCGCCGAGCTGCCACTGCCAGGCGGTACCGGGCCGGGGCCGCCAGTGGCCGCCCGGCGGGGCGCCGTCGGGGGGCGCGTCGCCGGAGGGGGCGGCGACGCAGCCCGCGAGGAGCAGGAGGAGGACTGTCAGCAGGACCGGACGGCGCATTCGGGCGGGCTCCAGGGCCGGGGACGGCGTACCGGAGGATGATCCCGCGGGCGGGGCGCCGGACCGGAATCCGCGGGCGTGGCGGGAAGTGCGCGGGCGCGCGAGCGTAGGCTCGTCCCGGGTGTTCCGCCCTCCCGGTGGGCACCGCGTCGTGGGAGGGATCTAGGGTCGGTGGCCGGGGCAGGTCGACCCACCCACTTTCGGCCACATCGGACTTCATACGGAAGCGAGAATTCACCACCGTGACTGCTCTCACTCTCTCCACCGCAGCGGCGGCCGGCCTGCGGGCCGACGCCATCGTGATCGGTGTCGCCAAGGGCGCGCGCGGCCCCGTCGTCGCGCCGGGCGCCGAGGCCGTGGACACGGCGTACGACGGCACGCTGGCCGACGTCCTGGAGACCCTCGGCGCCTCCGGCTCCGAGGGCGAGGTGACGAAACTGCCCGCGCCCCCCGGCTTCAAGGCCCCCCTCGTGGTGGCGGTGGGCCTGGGCGCCGAGCCCGAGGAGGGCGAGGACTTCGACGCCGAGGCGCTGCGCCGTGCCGCCGGTGCCGCCGCGCGCGTCCTGACCGGCGCGAAGAAGGCCGCGTTCGCGCTGCCGCTCACCGGGGCCGCCGACGCCGGCGCCATCGGCGAGGGCGTGCTGCTCGGCGCGTACTCCTTCGACGCCTACAAGGCCGAGGGCAGGAACGCGAAGGCCGCGCGGGCCAAGGCCCCGCTGGGCGAGGCCGCGCTGCTCGGCGGCAGGCCCCGCGACAAGGCGTTCAAGGCGGCGGTCGAGCGCGCCACGGCCGTGGCGCAGGAGCTGAACCGCGCCCGCGACCTGATCAACACCCCGCCGAACGACCTGGACCCGGAGGCGTTCGCGGCGGTCGCGCAGGCCGCCGCGAAGGAGCACGGCATCAAGGTGCAGGTGCTCGACGAGAAGGCGCTCGCCAAGGGCGGCTACGGCGGCATCCTCGGCGTCGGCGCCGGTTCGGCGGCGGCCCCGCGGCTGGTCAAGCTGTCGTACACGTCGTCCAGGGCGACGCGGACGCTGGCCTTCGTGGGCAAGGGCATCACCTACGACTCGGGCGGCATCTCGCTGAAGCCGGCCGGGCACAACGAGACGATGAAGTGCGACATGAGCGGTGCCGCCGCCGTGTTCGCCGCGGTCGTCGCCGCCGCCCGCCTCAAGCTGGAGGTCAACGTCACCGGCTGGCTGGCGCTGGCCGAGAACATGCCCTCGGGCTCCGCGACCCGGCCGGGCGACGTGCTGCACATGTTCAGCGGCACGACGGTGGAGGTGCTCAACACCGACGCCGAGGGCCGCCTGGTGCTCGCCGACGCGCTGTGGGCGGCGTCGCTGGAGGAGCCGGACGCGATCATCGACGTGGCGACGCTGACCGGCGCCATGATGCTGGCGCTGGGCAACCGGACCTACGGGATCATGGCCAACGACGACGCGCTGCGCGCCGCGGTGCACGAGGCGGCCGAGGAGGTCGGCGAGCCGGCCTGGCCGATGCCGCTGCCGGAGCACCTGCGCAAGAGCATGGACTCCCCCACCGCCGACATCGCCAACATGGGCGAGCGGATGGGCGGCGGACTGATCGCGGGCCTGTTCCTGCGCGAGTTCGTCGGCGAGGGCATCGCCTGGGCCCACCTGGACATCGCGGGCCCGGCGTACAACGAGGGCGCCCCGTTCGGGTACACGCCGAAGGGCGGGACGGGCAGCGCGGTGCGGACCCTGGTGCGGATCGCGGAGCTGGCCGCCGAGGGCGAGCTGGGCTAGTGACCTGAGTCAGAGATGTTCGGGTGGTTCTCGCGAGCTGCCCTGCGTGCCGGAGGCCGGATGTCAGCAGGCCGGGCCGGAACCCTGTCGGCCGCACGGCATCCGGCTGATGGCCGCGATCTGACGAAGAATCTCTGACTCAGGTCACTGGGGGCTTTCGTCTGGATCAGGCCGGACCCCGCGAGCCCGGCATGATCCAGACGAGAGGCCCTGGGGGCTGCGGCGCGATCGCCGCCGTCGCCCGTGGGGCGGCGGACGGGAACCGCCGGACGGGCCTCAGGCCCCACCGAGCCGGTCCCGGGGTCCCCGGCGGGCGTGTGCGCCCGCCGGGGACCCCGCGTCGTCCGCCGGAACATCCAGGTACGTCCGAGAGTGTCCGATATACGGACACACCCCCTCCGTGCGACGCTCCGCGTCCGGCCCGTGCGCCCGCCCACCGGGGAGGACGGGACGGATCCCGCCGTCCGCGTCCGGACCGCGCGGGGCTCCGGGAGCCCGCCGCGGCCCGGACCGCGGCGCCCGGCGGCGCCGCGCCGGTGTCCGCGCCCAGCGAACGTGGGGTGTCTCACACCCCGGCCCCGCGTCTCGTTCGGCCCCCACAAGTGCGAAGATGGGGCTCGGCAGGACAGGGCCCCACCTAAGGGCCGAGAACAATGAGCGGCCGGACACCAGCCGCCGACCGGTCACTGGAGACCGGCGTGGCGCAATGCATGGAGGACGTGACGTGGCGAACGACGCCAGCACCGTTTTCGACCTAGTGATCCTCGGCGGCGGCAGCGGTGGTTACGCCGCGGCGCTGCGCGGGGCGCAGCTGGGCCTGGACGTCGCCCTGATCGAGAAGGACAAGGTCGGCGGTACCTGCCTGCACCGGGGCTGCATCCCCACCAAGGCCCTGCTGCACGCGGGCGAGATCGCTGACCAGGCTCGCGAGAGCGAGCAGTTCGGTGTCAGGGCCACCTTCGAGGGCATCGACGTACCGGCCGTCCACAAGTACAAGGACGACGTGGTCGCGGGCCTGTACAAGGGCCTGCAGGGCCTGGTCGCCCTGCGCAAGGTGAACTACATCGAGGGTGAGGGCCGGCTGTCCTCCCCGACCTCCGTCGACGTGAACGGGCGGCGGATCGAGGGCCGCCACGTCCTGCTGGCGACCGGCTCCGTGCCGAAGTCGCTGCCGGGCCTGGACATCGACGGCAACCGGATCATCTCCTCCGACCACGCCCTCGTCCTGGACCGCGTGCCGAAGTCCGCGATCATCCTGGGCGGCGGCGTCATCGGCGTCGAGTTCGCCTCCGCGTGGAAGTCCTTCGGCACCGACGTGACCATCGTCGAGGGCCTCAAGCACCTGGTGCCGGCCGAGGACGAGAACAGCTCCAAGCTGCTGGAGCGCGCCTTCCGCAAGCGGGGCATCAAGTTCAACCTGGGCACCTTCTTCCAGAAGGCCGAGTACACCCAGGACGGGGTCAAGGTCACCCTCGCCGACGGCAAGGAGTTCGAGGCCGAGGTCCTGCTGGTCGCCATCGGCCGCGGCCCGGTCTCGCAGGGGCTCGGCTACGAGGAGGCCGGGGTCGCCATGGACCGCGGCTACGTCCTCGTCGACGAGTACATGCGCACCAACGTCCCGACGATCTCCGCCGTCGGCGACCTCGTCCCGACCCTCCAGCTCGCCCACGTCGGCTTCGCCGAGGGCATCCTGGTGGCGGAGCGGCTCGCCGGCGTCAAGGCCGTCCCGGTCGACTACGACGGTGTGCCCCGGGTGACGTACTGCCACCCCGAGGTCGCCTCCGTCGGTCTCACCGAGGCCAAGGCCAAGGAGATCTACGGCGCGGACAAGGTCGTCGCCCTGAAGTACAACCTGGCGGGCAACGGCAGGAGCAAGATCCTGAAGACCTCCGGCGAGATCAAGCTCGTCCAGGTCAAGGACGGCGCCGTGGTCGGCATCCACATGGTGGGCGACCGCATGGGTGAGCAGGTCGGCGAGGCCCAGCTCATCTACAACTGGGAGGCGCTGCCCGCCGAGGTGGCCCAGTTCATCCACCCCCACCCGACGCAGAACGAGGCGCTGGGCGAGGCGCACCTGGCCCTGGCCGGCAAGCCGCTGCACGTCCACGACTGACCCTCGGGCACTGGGCGCGACGACACAGACTTCCGCAATTCGTAAGGAGCAACCGAAACCATGGCGGTTTCCGTAACCCTTCCCGCGCTCGGTGAGAGCGTCACCGAGGGCACCGTCACCCGCTGGCTGAAGGCCGAGGGTGAGCGCGTCGAGGCCGACGAGCCGTTGCTCGAGGTCTCGACCGACAAGGTCGACACCGAGATCCCGGCGCCCGCCTCCGGCGTGCTGTCCTCCATCAAGGTCGCCGAGGACGAGACGGTCGAGGTCGGCGCCGAGCTGGCCGTCATCGACGACGGCTCCGGCGCCCCGGCGGCCCAGCCCGCCGCCGAGGCCCAGCCGGTCGCCGAGGCGGCTCCCGAGCCCGCCCCGGCCGCCCCCTCCACCGAGCAGGCCGCCCCGGCGCCGGCTCCGACCGCCGAGGCCGCCGCCGGCGGCGGCTCCGCCGAGGGCACGGACGTGGTCCTGCCCGCGCTCGGCGAGTCCGTCACCGAGGGCACCGTCACCCGCTGGCTGAAGTCGGTCGGCGACAGCGTCGAGGCCGACGAGCCGCTGCTGGAGGTGTCCACCGACAAGGTCGACACCGAGATCCCGGCGCCCGCCTCCGGCACTCTGCTGGAGATCGTGGTCGGCGAGGACGAGACCGCCGAGGTCGGCGCCAAGCTGGCCGTCATCGGCGCCGCCGGTGCCGCGCCCGCCGCCGCCCCGGCCGCTCCCGCCGCCCCGGCGGCCGCTCCGGCCCCGGCCGCCCCCGCGGCTCCGGCTCCCGCCGCCCCGGCTCCGGCCCCCGCCGCCGCTGCCCCGCAGGCGCCCGCCGCGCCCGCCCCGGCTCCGGCCGCCCCCGCCCCCGCCCCGGTCGCGGCCCCCGCGCCGGCCCCCGCGGCCCCGGCCCCGGTCGCGGCTCCCGCCGCCCCGGCCGCCCCCGCCGCCGCCCAGCCCGCGGACGACGGCGCGTACGTCACCCCGCTGGTGCGCAAGCTCGCCGCCGAGCACGGCGTCGACCTGTCCACCGTCAAGGGCACCGGCATCGGCGGACGCATCCGCAAGCAGGACGTGACCGCCGCCGCGGAGGCCGCCAAGGCCGCCCCGGCCCCGGCCGCCCCCGCCGCCGCGGCCCCCGCCGCGCGGAAGGCCCCCTCGCTGGAGGCCTCGCCGCTGCGCGGGCAGACCGTCAAGATGCCCCGCATCCGCAAGGTCATCGGCGACAACATGGTCAAGGCCCTGCGTGAGCAGGCCCAGCTCTCGTCGGTCGTCGAGGTCGACGTCACGCGTCTGATGAAGCTGCGCGCCCGGGCCAAGGACGCGTTCGCGGCCCGCGAGGGCGTCAAGCTCTCCCCGATGCCGTTCTACGTCAAGGCCGCCGCCCAGGCGCTGAAGGCCCACCCGGCCGTCAACGCCCGGATCAACGAGGCCGAGGGGACCATCACCTACTTCGACACCGAGCACATCGGTATCGCGGTGGACTCCGAGAAGGGCCTGATGACCCCGGTCATCAAGAACTCGGGCGACCTCAACCTGGCCGGCATCGCCAAGGCCACCGCCGACCTGGCGGGCAAGGTGCGGGCGAGCCGGATCACCCCGGACGAGCTGTCCGGCGCGACCTTCACCATCAGCAACACCGGCTCGCGCGGCGCGCTGTTCGACACGATCATCGTGCCGCCGGGCCAGGTCGCCATCCTCGGCATCGGTGCCACGGTCAAGCGTCCGGCCGTCATCGAGACGGAGGAGGGCACGGTCATCGGCGTCCGCGACATGACGTACCTGACCCTGTCGTACGACCACCGTCTGGTGGACGGCGCCGACGCCGCCCGTTACCTGACGGCGGTCAAGGCGATCCTGGAGGCGGGCGAGTTCGAGGTCGAGCTGGGCCTGTAGAACCCCCTGCCAGAGGGCCTGCACGGTGCCCCCGTCCGGAAGCTTCCGGGCGGGGGCACCGTTGTGTCGCGGCCCATGTGCGCCGTGTAAGCCTCGTCTCACCTGCGTGAAAGCGCCGTCGCGCGCTCCTCGCACGCGCCGTGACGGCCGTATTGTCTAAACGTCAACGCCCCCCGGGGGCCGAAGGGGCCCCCTCCTAAGGAGCCCTCATGACCGCGCCCGTCGTCCACTCGCTGCGCGAACAGATCCGCGAGCACATCCTGGAAGGGATCATCAGCGGGCGCTGGAAGCCGGGCGAGCGGATCGTGGAGCGGCGGATCGCCACCGAGCTGGAGGTCAGCCAGACGCCGGTGCGGGAGGCCCTGCGCGAGCTGGAGTCGCTGCGGCTGATCGAGTCGGCGCCGAACAAGGGCGTCCGGGTGCGCAACCTGACCGCCGCCGACCTGGAGGAGAGCTACCCCGTGCGGGCGGGCCTGGAGGCCATCGCGGCGGAGCTGGCGGCGGACCGGCTGGCCCGGGACTGCTCGGCACTGGAACCGCACGTGGCCGCGCTGTACGAGGCCGACCGGGTCTCCGACGGGACCGGCCAGGTCCGGCACACGGTGGGCTTCCACCGGGAGATGGTGCGGGCGGCGGGCAACGCGGTGCTGCTGCACACCTGGGAGGGGCTGGGCATCGAGGTCTTCACGGCCCTGTCGATACGGTGGCTGGGCACCGTGCAGCAGTCCTACGCCGAGGAGCACGAGGAGCTGGTGGCCGCCTTCCGGCGCCGCGACCCCCTCATCGCCGATCTGGTCAAGTCCCACGTCCTGGGCTGCGCCCCCCGTCCCTGACCACCGCCGGGCCCCGAGCACCCGGCCCCGCCCCACCGGGCACCCCCGCGCACCCCCGGAACCGGCTCCCGGCGGCGCGACGAACGATGCGGAACCATCACCGACGCACCCATGCCGGTCATACCGCCCGGAATCTCCCCATCAGGGACGTGAAGAGCGCGCGAACACCCCCCGCGCGGCCCCGTCCGGGACACCTCCGCAGTCGTGCGGACACCCCCGCTCACCTGCGAAAATCCCCGTCCGGCACCGTCACTCCGTGCCACTGGCGAAGGCACCCCGTGCCGACTTTCTCCATATCGAGAGGTTTTCCCCCTCAACCCTTTGATCGATCATCGATCAGCGCGTTACAGTCACCGATGGGCTTCCACCAGAGCTCCAGCCCTGTCCTGCCAAAGACCAAGGGCACCCCTGAACCCTTACCGATGAGGGAACCCCCTTCGACTGAGGAAGGCGGCGACATGACCGACCCCAAGGCCATCCAGCCGAGCGAGCTCGACCAGCTCCCGGACCGCGACCCGGAGGAGACCGCCGAATGGCAGGCCTCCCTGGACGCCGTCACCAAGGCGGCCGGGCCGCACCGTGCCGCGTATCTGATGCGCCGCACACTGGAGCGCGCCGAGGGCGCCGGCATCCCCCTGCCGAAGCTCCTGGAGACCGACTACGTCAACTCCATCCCCACCGCCGCCGAGCCCACCGTGGACGGCGACGAGGAGATGGAGGCCAGGATCACCGCCTGGAACCGCTGGAACGCGGCGGCCATGGTGACCCGCGGCAGCAAGTACGGCGTGGGCGGCCACATCGCCACCTTCGCCTCCGCCGCCTGGCTGTACGAGACCGGCTTCAACCACTTCTTCAAGGGCAAGGAGGGTGACGGCTCCGGCGACCAGCTCTACATCCAGGGCCACGCCTCTCCCGGCATCTACGCCCGCGCCTTCCTCGACGGCCGCCTCTCCGAGGCGCAGCTCGACAACTTCCGCCGCGAGGCCGCCGGCGACGGCCTGCCGTCCTACCCGCACCCGCGGCGGCTGCCCTGGCTGTGGGAGTTCCCGACGGTCTCCATGGGCCTCGGCCCGATCTCCTCGATCTACCAGGCGCGGTTCAACCGCTACCTGACCAGCCGCGGCATCAAGGACGTCTCCCAGTCCCACGTCTGGGCGTTCCTCGGCGACGGCGAGATGGACGAGCCGGAGTCGACCACCGCGCTCACCCTCGCCGCCCGCGAGGGCCTGGACAACCTGACCTTCGTCATCAACTGCAACCTGCAGCGCCTCGACGGTCCGGTCCGCGCCAACTTCAAGATCGTGCAGGAGCTGGAGGCCCAGTTCCGCGGCGCCGGGTGGAACGTCGTCAAGACCCTGTGGGGCACCGCCTGGGACGAGCTGTTCCAGCTCGACACCACGGGCGCCCTGGTCCGCCGGCTGCGCCAGGTGCCCGACGCCCAGGTGCAGACGTACCAGACGCGCGACGCCGCCTACATCCGCCAGGACTTCTTCGGCAAGGACCCGGCGCTCGTCGAGATGGCGAAGCTGCTGAGCGACGACAAGATCCTCGAGTGCTTCCACCTCTCGCGCGGCGGCCACGAGGCCCGCAAGGTCTACGCCGCCTACCGGGCCGCGCTCGCCCACAAGGGCGCGCCGACCGTGATCCTGGCGCAGACCGTCAAGGGCCACACCCTCGGTGACGGCTTCGCCTCCAAGAACGCCAACCACCAGATGAAGAAGCTCTCGGTGGACGAGTTCAAGGCGATGCGCGACCGCCTCGGCCTGCCGATCCAGGACAGCGCCTTCGTCGACGGCGTGGTCCCCTACGGCCACCCGGGCGCCGACTCCCCCGAGGTCCGCTACCTCCAGGAGCGCCGCGCGGCCCTCGGCGGCCCCTCCCCGGCCCGCCGCGTCCACCCGGTCGCCCCGCTGCCGATGCCCGCGGACAAGGCGTTCACCGCCTTCGACAAGGGCTCCGGCACCCAGAACGTGGCCACCACCATGGCCTTCGTCCGCCTGGTCAAGGACCTGGTCCGGGACAAGGAGACCGGCAGGCGCTGGGTCCCGATCGTCCCCGACGAGGCCCGCACCTTCGGCATGGAGAGCCTCTTCCCCTCCCTCGGCATCTACTCGCCCCTCGGCCAGACGTACGAGCCGGTCGACCGCGACCAGCTGATGTACTACAAGGAGGCGAAGAACGGCCAGATCTTCAACGAGGGGATCACCGAGGCCGGCGCCATGGCCGAGTTCATCGCCGCCACGTCGTCGTACGCGACGCACGGCGAGATGATGATCCCGTTCTACATCTACTACTCGATGTTCGGCTGGCAGCGCACCGGCGACCAGATGTGGCAGCTCGGCGACCAGCTCGGCCGCGGCTTCCTGGTCGGCGCCACCGCCGGCCGGACCACGCTGACCGGCGAGGGCCTCCAGCACGCGGACGGCCACTCCCCGGCCATCGCGGCGACCAACCCGGCGGCGGTGACGTACGACCCGGCGTTCGCGTACGAGATCGCCACCATCGTCAAGGACGGCATGCGCCGCATGTTCGGCGAGCCGCACCCGGGCGAGGACCAGGACGTCTTCTACTACCTGACGGTCTACAACGAGCCGCTCCGGCAGCCCGCCAAGCCGTCCCTGCCCGGCATCGACGAGGGCATCGTCAAGGGCCTGTACCGCTTCAACACGGCCGAGTCGGCGGGGCTGTCCCCGGCGGCCAACGCGCCCCGCATCCAGCTCCTCGGCTCGGGCACCGCGATCCACTGGGCGCTGAAGGCGCAGCGGCTCCTCGCCGAGGAGTGGGGCGTGGCCGCCGACGTGTGGTCCGCGACCTCCTGGACGGAGCTGCGCCGGGACGCGATGGAGGCCGACGCGGCGGTGCTGCGCGGCGAGGACCGGGTGCCGTACGTGCGCCGGGCGCTCCAGGGCGCCGAGGGTCCGGTGCTGGCGGTCTCCGACTACATGCGCCAGGTCCCCGACCAGATCGCGCAGTGGGTCGAGCAGGACTGGACGTCGCTGGGCACCGACGGCTTCGGCCTGTCGGACACCCGGGAGAACGCCCGCCGCTACTTCGGGGTGGACGCCGAGTCCATCGTGGTCGCGGCCCTGGCCCGGCTCACCCGCCGCGGCGAGGTCAAGGCGACGGCCGTGAAGGAGGCGCGCGAGCGCTACGGCCTGTAGGCACGGGCACCGGCACCCGGAGTGCCGGACCGTTTCCGGTGGCAGGGCCCCCGCTCCGGCGGGGGCCCTGCCTCATGCTGTCCCCATGCGTGCTGCCCGGTTGATCAGAATGGTGCTGCTGCTCCAGTCCCGCCCGTCCATGACCGCCGCCGAACTCGCCCGGGAGCTGGAGGTGTCGGAGCGGACGGTCACCCGGGACGCGCAGGCCCTGTCGGAGGCCGGGGTGCCGGTCTACGCGGAGCGGGGCCGGACGGGCGGCTACCGGCTGGTCGGCGGCTACCGGACCCGGCTGACGGGGCTGGCGCGCGGCGAGGCGGAGGCGCTGTTCCTCTCCGGGGTGCCGGGGGCGCTGCGCGAGATGGGCCTGGAGGACGCCGCGTCGGCGGCCCGGCTGAAGGTGTCGGCGGCGCTGCTGCCGTCCCTGCGGGACGCGCCCCGGACGGCGGCGCAGCGGTTCCATCTGGACGCGCCGGGCTGGTTCCGCGAGCCGCGCACGCCCCCGCTGCTGCCCGCGGTGGCGGAGGCGGTGTGGGAGGACCGGCGGATCGCGGCGCGCTACCGGCGCGGGGACCGTGAGGTCGTGCGGGAGCTGGAGCCGTACGGGCTCGTGCTGAAGGCGGGCGTCTGGTACCTGTGCGCGCGGGCCGCGGACGACGGGGGCGGGGGTGGCGGCGCGGAGGCGGGCGCCCCGGCGGGCGGCGCCCCCGGTGCCGGTGGCCCGCCGGGCGGGGACCCGGGCGTCGGTGCCCCGGCGGGCGGAGCGTCCGACGGCCTCGGGGCCTTTGAGGGCGGGGTGCCTGGTGGCGGAGCACCGGGCGGCGGACCGGAGGGCCGCGGGGGTTCGGAGGGCCGCGGAGGTTCGGAAGGCCGCGGAGGTTCGGAGGGCCGCGGGGGTTCGGAAGGCAGGTTCCCGGGCGCCGGGGCCCCGGGCGCCGGGGGCGGGTTCCGGGTGTACCGGATCGACCGGTTCGCGGCCGTCGGACCGGCCGGGGAGGACGGCGGGCCGGGCGGCGGCGCGGGCCGCGGCGGGCGGTTCGCCCGGGACGAGGGGTTCGACCTGCCCGCGTTCTGGGCGGAGCGCGCGGCCGAGTTCGCGCGCTCGCTGCTGCGGGCGCGGATCGTGCTCCGGCTCTCCCCCCGGGGGGTGCGCGCCCTGCCGCACGCGGTGGACGCCCCGGCCGCGCGGGAGGCCCTGGAGGGCGCGGGCCCGCCGGACGCGGCGGGGTGGGTGACGGTGACGCTCCCGGTGGAGTCCGAGGAGGTGGCCCACGCGCAGGTGCGGGGCCTCGGCCCGGAGGCGGAGGTGCTGGAACCCGGGTCGCTGCGGGAACGCCTCGCCCGGGACGCGCGGCGGACCGCGGACCTGTACGGGGGGTGAGCGGGGCGGGGCCCGGCCCTCCCGGCCCGGGTCCGGGCGTGCCGCGCCCCGTCGCCCCGGCCCTCCCCCACCCCGGGGTGCGTCGTTCCCGCGCAGGGACGATGCTGGACCCGTGATGGACGAGACGGAGTTCTGGGAGCTGATCGACACCACCCGGCACGGTGCCGACGGAGACCCCGAGGACCAGGCCGACCTGCTTCTGGAGCGGCTCCTGGAGCAGGACCCGGAGCTGGTGCTGGACTTCTCCCGTCATTTCGAGGCCCGTTACAACCGGGCCTTCACCTGGGACCTGTGGGCCGCCGCCTGGCTGCTGCTGGACGGCGCCAGTGACGACGCCTTCGACTACTTCCGCTGCTGGCTGATCGGCCAGGGCCGCGAGACGTACGAGGGCGCGGTGCACGACCCCGACGCCCTGGCGGAGCTGCTGGACGACTTCGACGAGGAACTGGACGGGGACGGCGAGGACCTGGGGTACGCCGCCGACGAGGCGTACGAGCAGCTCACCGGCACCGTCGCCCCCGACCTGGGCATCGCCCCGGCGCCCGCGGAGCCGCTGGGCACCCCGCTGGACCTGGAGGACGCGGGGGCGGTGGCCGCGCGGCTGCCGAGGCTCTGGGAGCGGTTCGGGACGGACTGAGCCGTGCGGCGCCCGTGCCGGCGGGGGCGACCGGGGCGCCGGGAGCGGCGACCCGCTCCGGACGGCGGGACGGGCCGGCGGCGCGCGACGGCAACGCGGGCACGGCGGCGGGACGGGCCCGGTGGCGGGGCAAGCACGGCGGCGGGACGGCCGCGGCGACGGTTCACCGGGCCGGGGTGGCGGTTCAGCGGGCCGGAGTGGCGGTCGCGCGGCCCTGGAGCCTCGCGGCCAGGTCCCTGATGCCGGGGAGGCGGGCGGTGAGGGCCGCTCCCGGGCAGCTCGTCTGGAAGCCCTGGTCGTGCCCGGCGACGGTGGGCAGCCGGGCGGTGGCTCCGGCCGCGTACCGGCTCAGTCCGTTGCTGGAGACCAGGCCGACCCGGCCGCGCGGATCGGTGTCGGTGGTGCCGAGCTTCCACGCGGCGACGGCGGCGATGGAGTCGGCCAGCGCGTCGGGCACCGGGACCCCCTCGGTGAAGGTGCCCAGGGCCGCGATGCCGACCGTGCGGTGGTTGAAGCCCTGGGTGTGCGCACCGGTGACCGCGCGGTCGATGCCCCCGGCGCGGCCCTCGTAGACGGTGCCGCAGCGGTCGACGACGAAGTTGTAGCCGATGTCGTCCCAGTCCCGCGCCCCGGTCTGGCCGGCGTACACACCGCGCAGGATGGCCGGTGTGTCGGCGCAGTCGTAGTGGTTGGGGGTGTCGGTGTGGTGGACGAAGACGGCGCGGACCTCGTCGTCGTAGCGGGGGGCCGGCTGCGGGCGGGCGGCGGCGCCGAGCCAGACGGAGCGGGGCACGATGTCCGGCCGGGGCGCGGTGTGGCGGCCGGGGGCGCGGACGGCCCCGGCGCGGGGGTCGCGCCCGGCGGCCCGCTCCACACCGGCCGCGCACAGGCCCAGGGCGGCGACGGCGGCGAGGCCCGGCAGACAGCCGAGCAGCACGACGCCCGCCCGTCGCAGGCGGGCCCGGCGCGGGGTGCGGGCCCCGCGCGGTCCTCGGGGATCACGCATGGACCCACTGTCCGCCGAGTCGGGCCCGTCCGCGACGCGTGCGCTGCCGCCCGGTGGAACCGGGGCCGGGAGGTCAGGCCGGGGCCGTGAAGGTCAGGCCCATCAGCACGTCGTCGACATAGGCGTCGCCGAGGTGGAACTCCCCGGGCTGGACGCCCTCGACGACGAAGCCCTCCGACTCGTAGAGCCTGCGGGCGGCGGTGTTGGGGCCGAGGACGCGCAGGGTGATGCGGCGGGCGCCGACCTCCCGGGCGTCCTGGACGGCGGCGCGCACCAGGGCCCGCCCGGCACCGTGGCCGCGGGCGGCGTCCGAGACGGCGAGGCCGCGGATCTGCCGGACGTGGCGGTTGGCGGCCAGCGGGGTGGGGAAGCCGAGGCGGACGTAGCCGACGACGCGGCCGTCGAGTTCGGCGACGAAGTGGTCGTCCGGCCCGGAGTGGTCGCGGAAGAACGGGTCGTCCGGTCCGGGCGGGGGTGAGACGGCGTGCAGTGTGGACCAGGTCTCCCGGTCGATCAGGCGCAGCGCCTGCTCGTCCTCCGACCTGCCACGACGTATGTACGGGACGGGCATGCCGCTCACTGTACGACGCGTGCCGGGCCGCACGGTCCCGGATTTTCCCCGGTCCGACCGGCAGGATGCCCCCATGGACGACGAGGAGATGGACGGCGGGCGCGGCGGCGCGGGCGGCCGGGGGCGGCGGATCGCGGTGGCGGGCGCGTCGGGGCTGATCGGCGGCGCCCTGACGCGGTCGCTCGCCGCGGACGGGCACGAGGTGGTGCGGCTGGTGCGCCGTGATCCGCGCGGCCCGGACGAGGTGCGGTGGGACCCGGAGGCGGGCCGGGTGGACGCGGCCGGGCTGGACGGGTGCGACGCGGTGGTCAATCTGGCCGGGGCGGGCATCGGCGACCGTCGCTGGACCGACGCGTACAAGACGCGGCTGCGCAGCAGCCGGGTGCACGGCACCACGGCGCTCGCGGAGGCGGTCGCCTCGCTGGAGCGTCCGCCGGAGGTCTTCCTGAACGGCAGCGCGATCGGCTACTACGGCGAGACCGGCGACCGGGCGGTCGACGAGGACGCGCCGCCGGGCGAGGGCTTCCTGCCCGCGCTCTGCGTGGAGTGGGAGGCGGCGGCGGAGCCCGCGCGGCAGGCGGGGGTGCGGACGGTGTTCGCGCGGACGGGGCTCGTCGTGGCCCGCGGGGGCGGCGCCTGGGGGCGGCTGTTCCCGCTGTTCCGGGCGGGGCTCGGCGGGCGGCTGGGCGACGGGTCGCAGTACTGGTCCTTCGTGGCGCTGCACGACGAGGTGGCCGCGCTGCGGCATCTGCTGGAGCGCGCGGACCTGTCGGGGCCGTTCAACGTGACCGCCCCGCACCCGGTGACCAACCGCGAGGTCACCGCGGCGATGGGGCGGGTGCTGCGCCGGCCGACCCCGTTCCCGGTGCCCGCGCCGGTGCTGCGGGCGGTCCTGGGCGAGCTGGCCGGGGACGTGCTGGGCAGCGCCCGGGTCCTGCCGGCCCGGCTGCTCGCCTCGGACTTCCGCTACGCGTTCCCCACGGTGGACGACGCGATCCGGGCGGCCCTGTAGGGGCGGTCCCGGACACGGGGCCCGGCGGGGCCCCTCCCCCGGCAGCCCGGCGGGGCACCCGGTGCCGGGGACCGGCGGGCGCCGCGGGGCCCGCCGGGCCGTGCGGGCCGTCCCGTACGGGGAGGGTGCCGAAGGGGGTCCCGGGCGGGGCCGGGGGTGCCGTGCGGGTCTCCGGGGCCGCACCGGGCCGCCGGTTCCCCGGCCCCGGCCCGGCGTCCCGGCCGCCCCCCGCCGCCGCCGGTGCTCCCGGCGGACACCCCGTGCCGGTGCCCGGGCCGTCGCGGCACCCGTGTGCGACCGTCGTGCGACCGTGCCCTCGGTCCGTGCCACCCCCGCCGTGGAGGAGCGGCCCTAACCTGGGAGCGACTCGGGTATCCCACGAGCTGGTTGGGGGCTCCCCACCCCCGGCGGCCGCGCAACCCCAGAGGAGGGGCACGTGCTTGAGCCCGCGTACCAGGTGGACGTCGTCGTCGTGGGGGCCGGTGTCGCCGGTCTCGCCGCGGCCCACCGGCTGACCGGCGCAGGAGTGTCGACCGTGGTCCTGGAGGCCGCCCCCACCGTGGGCGGACGGATGGCGACGGAGAAGATCGACGGCTTCCGGCTCGACCGGATCGGGCAGCTGCTGTCCACCGCACACCCCGAAATGCGGCTCACCCCCGGACTGGACGGCCTGGCCCTGCTGCCGTTCGCCCCCGGGGTGCTGCTGCACAGCGAGGGGCGCCACCACCGCGCCGGCGCCCCCGCCCGGCCGCGAGGCGCGAGGGGCGCACTGCATGCCGTACGCGCCCTGGCGAGCGCCCCCCGGACCGGTCCGGCGGCCCGGCTGCCCTCCGCCGCGCACCGGGCGCCGCGCCTGCCGGTCCCCGGGCCGCGCACCCGGGCGGGCGCCCCGCTCGGGTCCTCCGTGGACCAGGCCCGGCTCGGGGCGGCGCTCGGCCGCCTCGCGGGCACCCCGGTCGAGCGGCTGCTGGCCCGGCCCGAGCTGCCCGCGGCGCGGGCGCTCGCCGCCCGGGGGCTGCCCGCCCGCACCGTCGACGGCTTCCTGCGGCCCCTGCTCGCCGCGCTGCTGTGCGATCCGGACCTGACCACCTCCAGCCGGTGCGCCGACCTGGCGCTGCACGCCTTCGCCCGGGGCCGGCTCGGCCTGCCCGAGGGCGGCGCGGAGGCCCTGCCGGTGACGCTGGCCGGGGCGCTGCCGCCGGGCACCCTGCACACGGGGGTGCGGGTCACCTCGGTGGCCACCAACGCCGTGACCACGGCCGAGCACGGCGTCTTCCGCTGCCGCGCCGTCCTGGTGGCGACCGACGCGCGCGCCGCGGCCGAGCTGCTGCCCGGACTGCGGGTGCCGGACTTCCACCCGGTGACGGTGGTCCACCACACCACCGACATCCCCCCGGCGACCGGCGCCTCCCTCCTGCTGGACTCCGACCGCGGCGGGCCCGTCGCCCACACGGCGGTCGTCAGCCAGGTCGACCCGTCCCGCGCCCCGGCCGGCCGCGCCCTGGTCTCCTCCACGGTGCTGGGCCCGCCGCCGGCCGACGTGGACACCGCCGTCCGCATCCATCTGGGGCGGCTGTACGGCACCTCGACCGCGCGCTGGGAGACGCTCGCCGTGCACCGCACGGACGAGGCGGTGCCCGCGATGCGGCCGCCGCACGATCCGCTGCGGCCGGTGCGCCTGCTGGCGGGCCTGTACGTGTGCGGCGACCACCGTGACACCAGCACCGTCGAGGGCGCGCTGCGTTCGGCCCGGCGCGCCTCGGCGGCCGTGCTGGCGGACCTGGGCGCGGGCCGTCCCATGCACACCGCCGAGTCCGCCGCCGCGGTCCGCGCGGCGTAGCCCGCCGGGCGCGGCTACCGGAGCGCGGCCACCCTGTCGCGGTAGCCGCGCACGGGGGCCGCGTCGCGGTAGGGCTCCAGCCGCCGTTCGAAGTCGCGGACGTACTCCGCCGCCCGCACCGACCGCATCTCCACGGCCTGTCCGGCCGCCTCCGCGCCGAGTTGGCACGCCTGGTCGAGTTCGCCGAGGCCGAGGCGGGCGGTGGCGAGGACGACCCGGCAGAACAGCCGGCTGCGGGCGAAGACGGGGGCCCGCAGCAGCAGCGAGCGCTCCGCGTACTGGGCGGAGGCGCGGAACTGCTGGAGGTCGCGGTGGCAGTGCCCGAGTTCGTCCGCGAGCTGGGCCTCGTCGAAGAAGCGCGCCCAGTGCGGCACGTCGTCGCCGGGCCGGGCGGCCTCCAGCGCGCGCTCGGCCCGCACCAGGGCGGCGGTGCAGGCCCGGACCTCCCCGATCACCGCGTGCGCCCGCGCCTCGGCGGCGTGCAGCAGCGTCTGCACCACGGGCGGCGCGGAGGTGCCGACGCCCTGCTGGGCGACCCGGGTGAGCTGGACGGCCTCGCGGCCGTGGCCGAGGTAGACGGCCTGGCGGCTCATGGTGACCAGCACATAGCTGCCGTACGCCCGGTCCCCGGCGACCTGGGCCAGCCGCAGCGCCTGCACGAAGTACCGCTGGGCGAGCCCGTGCGCGGCGATGTCGTACGAGGTCCAGCCGGCCAGCCGGGTCAGGTCGGCGGCGGCGCCGAACAGGCGGCGGCCGGTCTGCTCGCCGTAGGTGGCGCGCAGCATGGGCTCCAGCTCGTGTTCGAGGTAGCGCACCAGGGCCTGGCGGGCGTGGCCTCCGCCGTACCGGTCGTCGATGCTGCGGAACAGCTCGCCGACCGAGCGCAGCGCGGCGAGGTCGCCGCCGGAGATCCGCTGGCCGGGGCCGCGGTCCCCGACGGGGCGGCGGCGGGCGGGGCCGCCGGGCGCCGGGACCCGGGGCGGCACGGGGCGCCCGCCCTGGGCGGGGATGCGGACGGGTTTCTCGGTGTGGGCGACCCGGTCGTCGGGGCGGCCGATCAGCCAGTCCCGGCTGGGCACGACCAGGCCGGCCGGGGTGAAGGCGATCTTGCGCAGTTCGGCGTGGCTGCCGGAGTCCTTGCGCCAGAGCCCGCTGACGATATCGACGGCCTCCGCGGGGGTCGCGGCGAACTCCAGTCCCGCGTAGACCGGGGCGCAGGCGTCCAGGCCGAGGTCCTGGGCGGTGAGGCGGCGGCCGAGGCGGCGGGCGAAGACCTCCGCGATCAGGGCGGGGGCGGTGCCGCGCGGCTGCTGGCCGCGCAGCCACCGGGTGACGGAGGTCTTGTCGTATCTGAGGTCCAGCCCGTGTTCGGTGCCGAGCTGGTCGACGCGTCGCGCGAGACCCGCGTTGGAGAACCCCGCTTCGGCGATGAGCGCGGCGAGCTGGCGGTTGGGGGTGCGCTGCGCGGGTCGTTCCGTCATGGTGCGGTGCGGTCTCCTGCCTTCCGGGGCGTTCGACGTCCCGGAGCGCCTGTGAGCAGCCCTTATGGCTCGTGGTCGGCGTGAATGTAGCGGAGGGTAAACGGACGCTCGCACAAATCGACAGGCATTCATCCGATCGTGTGAGGATTGCCCCTCGCGGCTGACGGGACCGACGGCGGTGGTCCGATGAACGCCGGACGTACAGTGGCGTGGGCACGTCGCGTGCCCTGCGACCGTCCAGGGGAGGCTCCTGCCGTGAGTGAGCTGCGGTTCGTCCGCATGGGGTTCGGTGAACGGGCCGTCGAGTACCGGGAGGCGTGGGACGAGCAGCGCCGGGTGCACGCGGCGCGGTTCGCCGACGAGATCCCCGACACCGTGCTGCTGGTGGAGCACCCCCCGGTCTACACGGCGGGGCGGCGCACGGCGGACACCGAGCGGCCCCTCGACGGCACCCCCGTCATCGACGTGGACCGCGGCGGCAAGATCACCTGGCACGGTCCGGGCCAGCTCGTGGGCTACCCGATCCAGAAGCTCCCGCGCCCGGTGGACGTGGTGGCGCACGTGCGGCGGCTGGAGGAGGCGCTGATCCGCGTCTGCGCCGAGTTCGGCCTGGAGACGACACGGGTCGAGGGCCGCAGCGGGGTGTGGGTGCTGGGCGACCCGGTCGCCTCGCGGCCGTCGGTCGGCGGTCTCTCCCTGGACCTCGACCCGCGACTGGCGGACGAGGAGTTCGACCCCCGGCTCAACGGGCCCGAGTACGCCCCCTCCAACGCGGGCCAGCGCCGCGAGGACCGGAAGATCGCCGCCATCGGCATCCGGGTGGCCAAGGGCGTCACCATGCACGGCTTCTCGCTGAACGTGAACCCGGACAACAAGTGGTTCGACCGGATCATCCCGTGCGGCATCCGGGACGCGGGCGTCGCCTCGCTCGCCGCGGAGCTGGGCCGCGAGGTGACCGTCGACGACGTGCTGCCCGTGGTGGAGCGCCATCTGCGGGAGGTATTGGAGAACGCGGAGCCGCGCCCGCGCGAGGTCGCGGGGGCGGCTCAGGACGGGAAGACGGCGCGGGAGGGGACGACGGCACCGGAGAAGGTGTCGACGGCCGGGCAGGCGCCCCCGGCCGAGCGGGTACCGGCGGCCCAGGGTCTTTCGTTTGGACCGGGCCGGACCCCGCGAGCCCGGCATGACCCGAACGAGAGGCCCTAGCGGTCGCCCTGCCCCGGCGCGGCCGCTCCCGTGCGGCGCGCCCCGTCGCGGCGGGTCCGGACGGCCGGGCCACCACCGGGGCCGGGCGGCCGGAGCCGGGCGGGAACCGCCGGGGCCGTACGGGACCCGGACGGAGCCGGGTCGGAGCGGCCCGCCGGGCCGGTCACACCAAGGCGGACGCCCCCACCGGGCATCAAATCAACGGGCGTACCCTGAAGGTCGCCGAAGAATCAATCGCTAGGGAGCCGGTCGTGTCCGCAGTCGCACCCGACGGACGCAAAATGCTGCGCCTTGAGGTCCGCAACAGCCAGACCCCCATCGAGCGCAAGCCCGAGTGGATCAAGACCCGGGCGAAAATGGGTCCCGAGTACACCAAGATGCAGAACCTCGTGAAGAGCGAGGGCCTGCACACGGTCTGCCAGGAAGCCGGCTGCCCGAACATCTACGAGTGCTGGGAGGACCGCGAGGCGACCTTCCTCATCGGCGGCGACCAGTGCACCCGGCGCTGCGACTTCTGCCAGATCGACACCGGCAGGCCCGAGGCGCTCGACCGCGACGAGCCGCGCCGGGTGGGCGAGTCCGTGGTCACCATGGACCTCAACTACGCCACCATCACCGGCGTCGCCCGCGACGACCTGGAGGACGGCGGCGCCTGGCTCTACGCCGAGACGGTCCGCCAGATCCACGAGCAGACGGCGGGGCGCGAGGAGGGCCGGACCAAGGTCGAGCTGCTCGCCCCGGACTTCAACGCCGTGCCGGAGCTGCTGCGCGAGGTCTTCGAGTCCCGCCCCGAGGTGTTCGCGCACAACGTCGAGACGGTGCCCCGCATCTTCAAGCGCATCCGTCCCGGCTTCCGCTACGAGCGCTCCCTGCGGGTCATCACCGAGGCCCGCGACTTCGGCCTGGTCACCAAGTCCAACCTGATCCTCGGCATGGGTGAGACCCGCGAGGAGATCAGCGAGGCCCTCGCCCAGCTCCACGAGGCCGGCTGCGAGCTGATCACCATCACCCAGTACCTGCGCCCCTCGGTCCGCCACCACCCGGTGGAGCGCTGGGTCAAGCCGCAGGAGTTCGTGGAGCTGAAGGAGGAGGCCGAGGAGATCGGCTTCTCCGGCGTGATGTCCGGTCCGCTGGTCCGGTCCTCCTACCGCGCCGGGCGCCTGTACCGGATGGCCGTGGAGAAGCGCGACACCGTCGTCGCCGGGCAGGCCCTCTGACGCACCACCGCGCGCCGCCGCCCGGAGCCGGACGGGGGCGTGTGAGGTCGGGCACAGGATGCTACCGGCCAGTAGAAGCCGTGACGACGCGGCCCCGACCGTTCCCGCAGCCAGGGGGCACGGCCGGGGCCGCGCCGTCGTTCCGGGCCCCGGCACCGGTGCTTCATGTGCGTTTGACCAGTGGGTCACGCCCTGGTAACACGAGTCAGTGACCCTGGTTTCACGCCATGCGCACCGTATGCCGGAGCCGTATCGAGGGGGGACCTCCACCATGCAGGCCGCGCCGTCCGTCCGCGCCACCGCGATCCCGTCGTTCACCGGCGCCCTGCGGGCCGTCGAATCACTGCTCCTGAGCGGCGGCCAGCGCACCGCGCGCCGCAACGCCTGGAACTCCGTCCTGGAGGACCGCCGCCGGGCCAGGGACCGGGTCGAGGCCGAGCAGGTGCTGGAGCGGGCCGTCGCCTCCGAGCGCTGACCCGCCGCCCCGCAGGGCGGGCCGCGCCGCGCGCCGCCGAGCCCTCCTCCACGCCCTCCCGTCCGGGAGCCGTCGCGGCACCGCCGGGGCGCCGTCGTCCCCGGCCGGGCGCCGCCGTCGTCCGCGCTTTCGGGGGCACGTAGACTTCGCAGCATGGCGAGGAAGGAACCTGCAGCGGACGCTGCGAATCCCGGGCGGCTGAAGCAGATCGCCCTGACCTACAAGATGACCCGCAAGGCCGACAAGAAGATCGGTCTTGTACTCGCGGCTGTTGGTGTCACCGTCCTCGGTGTCCTTCTCGCGATCGGTTTCCTGGTCGGTCACCCCATCTATCTCGGCATCCTGGGCCTGCTGCTCGCCTTCCTCGCGACGGCGATCGTCTTCGGGCGCCGTGCCGAGCGGGCGGCCTTCGGGCAGATGGAGGGTCAGCCGGGCGCGGCGGCCGCCGTGCTGGACAACATCGGCCGGGGCTGGACGACGACCCCGGCGGTGGCGATGAACCGCAGCCAGGACGTGGTGCACCGGGCGGTCGGCAAGGCCGGCATCGTGCTGGTCGCCGAGGGCAACCCGAACCGGGTGAAGTCCCTGCTCGCGGCCGAGAAGAAGAAGATGAACCGGATCGTGGCCGACGTCCCGGTGCACGACCTGATCGTGGGCACCGACGAGGGCCAGGTGCCGCTGAAGAAGCTGCGCACCTCCATGCTCAAGCTGCCGCGCGTCCTGACCGGCCCGCAGGTCACCGTGACCAACGACCGGCTGCGCGCGCTGGGCGACCTGATGAGCAACATGCCGCTCCCCAAGGGCCCGATGCCGAAGGGCATGCGCCTCCCGAAGGGCGGCAACCCCCGCCAGCGCTGACCGCACCGCCCGCCACTCCGACGGCGGTACGGCGATGGGGCACCCGGATCACTACTCCGGGTGCCCCGTCGCCGTTCGCGGAGCGGCCCCGGTTCCCGTAGGGGGCTCAGGGCTCCCGCCGGAGCCGGGCAATCCCGGGAGGGGGCCGGGAAACCCGGCCGGGAAGCGCAGCACCGGCCACGAGTCCGCGCCCGTCGGAGCCGGGCCCTGAGAGACGAACGGCACCCCTACGGGGAAGGGCGGGCGGCACCTACGGGGAGGGGGACGGCCGACAGGGCCCGGCCCGGGACCCGTACGGGACGCCGGGCAGGGACCGGCGGGACCCGCCTGGCCCGAACAGGGCGTCGGCCCGCTTCCTCACGGGGCCGACGGGAGGTGACCCGGAGGTCAGATCCGGACCTCCACCGTGCGGGCCAGCCGGTCGTGCAGCCCGCGGCCGTCGCGGTCCCAGATCAGCGCCGGGACCGCCACGCACAGCAGCGCCGTCCGCAGCAGCGCGCGCAGCGGATTCACCCGGCCGGTGCCCAGTTCCACCACCCGCAGCCCGAAGAGGCGCTTGCCCGGGGTGAAGCCGAGGGTGCCGACGGTGAGGACGCCCAGGGCGAAGAAGATGAGCAGGGCCCAGTTGGAGGTCGTCTGCCCGTAGCCGTCGGTGATCAGGCCGTGGGCGATCAGGAGGCACAGCCCCCAGTCGACCGCCAGTGCCCCGAGCCGGCGCCCCGGACGGGCGAGGGAACCGGGCCCCTCCTCCGGCAGGCCGAGCTGCTCGCCCCGGTAGCCGAGGTCGGCGCCGGCCTCCTCGATGGCCGAGCGCGGCCCGGAGAGCCACGATCCGATTGCTTGCCTGTTGTCCACCCGACCACGGTACTGCGCCCGCGCACGGCTCCCGGAGGGCGGGGTGCGGGCGGCTCGGGGCCGGGGCGTGCGGGACCCGGCCGCGCCCCAGGACCCGTCCCGCGATCCGCGGTGGACCGGCGCGCGGCGCCGGATGCGGTGCGTCGCGCGGCGGCGGGGCGTCCGCATACTGGATGTATGCGGACGTTCGGACGGCGCGGTGAGATGCCGCGTCCGGCGTCGGGGACCGCAGGACGGCCCCGGGACCGGATCCCGGCGGTTAACTTCTGTGAAACAAACGGGTCACGCACGAGAAACCCCCCGTCCCTAGGGTCGGGGCAGCGCGGGCCCGCCCGCACTGGCCGCACGAAGGATCTACCACCCCGGCGGGACGGTCGGGAGTAGGAGGAGCTGGATGTTCCAGAACGCCGACGAGGCCAAGAAGTTCATCGCGGACGAGGAGGTCAAGTTCGTCGACGTCCGCTTCTGCGACCTGCCGGGCGTCATGCAGCACTTCACGCTGCCCGCCGAGGCGTTCGACCCCGACGAGGAGCAGGCCTTCGACGGATCGTCGATCCGCGGCTTCCAGGCCATCCACGAGTCGGACATGTCCCTGCGCCCCGACCTGTCGACGGCGCGGATCGACCCGTTCCGCCGGGACAAGACGCTCAACATCAACTTCTTCATCCACGACCCGATCACGGGCGAGCAGTACTCCCGCGACCCGCGGAACGTGGCGCGGAAGGCGGAGGCGTACCTGGCCTCCACCGGCATCGCGGACACCGCGTTCTTCGGCCCGGAGGCCGAGTTCTACGTCTTCGACAGCGTGCGCTTCAAGACGGCCGAGAACGAGTCCTTCTACCACATCGACTCCGAGGCCGGCGCCTGGAACACCGGCGCCCTGGAGGACAACCGGGGGTACAAGGTCCGCTACAAGGGCGGCTACTTCCCCGTCCCGCCGGTCGACCACTTCGCGGACCTGCGCGCCGAGATGGCGCTGGAGCTGGAGCGCTCCGGCCTGAAGATGGAGCGCCTGCACCACGAGGTGGGCACCGCCGGCCAGGCCGAGATCAACTACCGGTTCAACACGCTGCTGGCCGCCGCCGACGACCTCCAGCTCTTCAAGTACATCATCAAGAACGTGGCGTGGAAGAACGGCAAGACGGCGACCTTCATGCCGAAGCCGATCTTCGGTGACAACGGTTCGGGCATGCACGTCCACCAGTCGCTGTGGACCAACGGCGAGCCGCTCTTCTACGACGAGCAGGGCTACGCCGGGCTGTCCGACACCGCCCGCTACTACATCGGCGGCATCCTCAAGCACGCCCCGTCGCTGCTGGCGTTCACCAACCCGACGGTGAACTCCTACCACCGCCTGGTGCCGGGCTTCGAGGCGCCGGTGAACCTGGTGTACTCGCAGCGCAACCGCTCCGCCGCGATGCGCATCCCGATCACGGGCTCCAACCCGAAGGCCAAGCGCGTCGAGTTCCGCGCCCCGGACGCCTCGGGCAACCCGTACCTGGCCTTCTCGGCGCTGCTGCTGGCCGGTCTGGACGGCATCAAGAACAAGATCGAGCCGGCCGAGCCGATCGACAAGGACCTCTACGAGCTGGCTCCCGAGGAGCACGCGAACGTGGCCCAGGTCCCGACCTCCCTGGACGCGGTCCTCAACCGCCTGGAGGCCGACCACGAGTTCCTCCTCCAGGGCGACGTCTTCACGCCGGACCTGATCGAGACCTGGATCGACCTCAAGCGCACCACCGAGATCGCCCCCCTCCAGCTCCGTCCGCACCCCCACGAGTTCGAGCTGTACTTCGACGTGTAGGACGCGGGCCGGGTGCCCCCTGCGGGTCCCCGGGCCGCGCACGGGCCCGCCCATCGAGGGCCGCGTGCCCCTCCGGTCGCCGGAGGGGGAAGCGGCCCTCGACGCCGTTCGCGCGCCGGGTGCCCGTCCGCCGGGCGTCGTCACCCGGCGGACGGGGGCGCGGGATGTCCGCCCGAAAAGCGCCGCGGAAGGCGGTGGCGGCGGGAACGATCGTGTTTACTTGCACGGTTGTTCGATCGGATCACACGGGGAGAGGGCACGGGGATGGCCGAACGGGACGAGGAACCCGAGTTCGATCTGAGGTGGGCGGAGGGCGCCGCGCACAAGGAGCCCTCCGCACGGGCGCGGATGCTGGCCGCCCGCTGGAAGGAGAACCCGCCCGAGCCCGTGCCCTTCCGGGCCGACCCGGAGTACCGGGGCGGGCGGCGGCGGTCCTCGTGGGTGTCCACGGCCGTGGTGCTGGGCTGCGTGGCCGCCGTGGTCGTGCTCCTGGGGTACGTGAACCTCCGGTCGCCCCACTGAGCCCTCCCGGGTGCACACTGGACAGCGGGACGAGTGCCTGACTGCGGGGTGATGAGATGCCGAGCCGCTTCCGGAGCGACCGCAGGCTGACCGTGCGCATGGGGATCACCATGTTCCTGCTCGGCCTGCTGTACGTGGGGTTCGTCGCGGCGCTGATCGCGCTGCTGAAGTCCTGGGTGCTGGTCGTGGTGATCGTGGCGCTGCTGTTCGCGGCGCAGTTCTGGTTCTCCGACCGGATCGCCCTCTTCGCCATGCGCGGCCGGGTCGTGGAGCGGGACGAGTATCCCGGGCTGCACGGCGTGGTCGACCGGCTGGCGGCGATGGCGGACATGCCGAAGCCGGTGGTCGCCGTGTCCGACATGGACATGCCGAACGCGTTCGCGACCGGGCGCAACCCGGACAAGGCGGTGGTCTGCGTCACCACCGGACTGCTGCGGCGGCTGGAGCCCGAGGAACTGGAGGGGGTGCTCGCGCACGAGCTGTCCCACGTGGCCCACAAGGACGTCGCCGTGATCACCGTCGCGTCGTTCCTGGGGGTGATCGCCGGGCTGATGGTGCGGTTCGCCTTCTACTCCCAGCTCTTCGGGCGGCGGGACCAGAACACCGTGGTCATCCTCGCGGCCGTGATGGGCGTCTCGGTCGCCGTCTACGCGATCAGCTTCCTGCTGATCCGGGCCCTGTCCCGGTACCGGGAGCTGGCGGCGGACCGGGCGGCGGCCTTCCTCACCGGCCGCCCCTCGGCCCTGGCGGCGGCGCTCACCAAGGTGAGCGGGGAGATCTCCCGCATCCCGACCAAGGACCTGCGCACGGCACAGGCGTTCAACGCCTTCTACTTCACCCCCGCGCTCGGCGCGGACCCGGGTGTCGGCCGGTTCTTCTCCACCCACCCGAGCCTGGAGCAGCGCCTCGACCAGCTCGGCCGGATCTCCGCCGAACTGGGCGGTCCGGCCGAGCCCGGGGAGGACTGAGCGCCGTGGGGCTGCTGGACGTCCTGCTCGGCCGGACCAGGCCCGTACGGCCCGATCTCGACCGGCTCTTCGCCCTGCCCTCGGCGGCGGTGACGCTGGAGGCGGCGACCGGCTTCCGGCCCACCGGTCAGGGAGCGGTGTGCTTCGCGACGGTGGAGGGCGCGGCCTTCGAGCAGACCCACCGCGAGGTCCGCGCCCTGCTCGACGCGGACGCGGGCCGCACACCGGTCGGGCTGAGCCGCGACGCCTACGGCTACTCCTGGCTGGTCTCCCGCCGCTCCCCCGACGAGCTCCCGGAGCTGGTCAACGACCTGCACGCGGTCAACAGCACCCTGGAGGCGAACGGATTCGGGCCGCAGCTGCTCTGCTCCCTGGCGGGATTCCGCGACACGGGCGACACGGGCGGCGTGGGGACTCCGGAGGGTCTCGGGGAGGCCGGGGGCGCCGGCGAGGGCACGGATGCCGCCGGGGACGGGGGCGCGGGCGGGCGGGCGCTGGCCCTGGTCTACCTCTACAAGCGCGGCACCTTCTATCCGTTCGCCCCGCTGCCCGGGGCCCGGGAACGGCGGGACAACCCGCTGGAGCTGCGCGTACGGGCGGCCCTCGGGGACGACCTGCCGGTGGAGAAGGACCTCGGCCGCTGGTTCCCGGTCTGGGGCGCGCCCGGCATGTGACCCGCCCCCGTCCGGCCCCCACCGCCCCTCCCGTCCGGCCTCCGCCCCCTCCCGTCCGGCCCCCCGTCCGGCCCCCTTACCGTCCCTGGTCGGCCCCGGGCCGCCGTCGCGCCCCGTTGTCAGTGGGGCGCGGCAGGATGGGCGCACTGCGGGCACGACGGGCGGAGGCCGGGATGGGTGACACGCTGCGGTACGTCGGGACGGCCGAGCGGCGGGCTCGGCTGGCGGTGCGGCACCGGCTGGCGGGGGCGGCTCGGGCGGGGGGCCCGGAGGAGGTCGCCGCCTCGCTGGTCGCGCTGCACGGCACCGATCCGGCGACGGTCCACCTGGCCGTCGGCGCGCGGCTGGCGGACCCGTCGACGGCGGTCGGGGAGACGGAACGGGCCCTCTACGAGGACCGCACCCTGGTGCGGATGCACGGCATGCGGCACACCGTGTTCGTGTTCCCGGCCGCTCTGACCGCCGTGGTGCACGCCTCCACCGGTGTCACGGTCGCCGCGCGGGAGCGGGCCGCGCTGCTCAGGGACATGGCGGCGGCCGGGGCGCCGGACGCGGCCTGGCTGGCGGAGGTGGAGGAGTCGGCGCTCGCCGCGCTGGCCCGGCGCGGCCAGGCCACGGCCGTCGAGCTGGCCCGGGACGAGCCGCGCCTGAAGGAGCGGTTCGTGTACGCGGCGGGCAAGCGCTACGAGGGCGTGCACACCGTGTCCGGCAGGCTGCTGAAGGTGCTGGGCGCGGAGGGCCGGGTCGTCCGGGGGCGGCCCCTGGGCTCGTGGACGTCCGGCCAGTTCCGCTGGGCCCCCGCACCCCCGCACCCCGGGCTGGACCCGGACGGCGCGCGGGCGGAGCTGCTGCGCCGGTGGCTGGCGGCCTGCGGCCCGGCCACCGAGGACGACCTGAAGTGGTGGACGGGGTGGCGGGTGACCGAGGTGCGGCGGGCGCTGGCGGCGATCGCCGCGCGGCCGGTGTCGCTGGACGGGGGCACGGGACACGTCGTGGACGGTGACGACGTCCCCGCCGAGGGGGACGGCGCGCCCTGGGCCGCCCTGCTGCCCGCGCTGGACCCCACGGTGATGGGCTGGCGGGACCGGGACTGGTTCCTCGCCCCCGGGCTGCGCCCCGCGCTGTTCGACCGCAGCGGCAACGCGGGGCCGACGGTGTGGTGGGACGGCCGGGTGGTCGGCGGCTGGGCCCAGCGGGCCGACGGCGAGGTCGTCTGGCGGCTGCTGGACGAGGACGGCGTCGGCCGCGAGGCCCGCGCCGCGATCGCGGCGGAGGCGGAGCGGCTCGCCGCCTGGGTGGGCGGCGCCCGGGTCACCCCGCGCTTCCGCACCCCGCTGGAGCGGGAGCTGTCGGCGTAGGGCGGGGCCGGGCGCGCGGCCGGGGCCGCCGGGGCGGGGTACGGCGTGCCCGGCGGCCCCGGCCGATACCCGGGGAAGGGGCCGCCGGGCTGGTGTGGCGCGGTGCGCGCGGTTCCTCCGCGGGGCCCGCCGGGGCCCGGGGTGCGGGCGGCCCGGCGGGCCGGTTCAGCGGGGGTCGCGCATGAGGACGCGCACCATCCGGCAGGTGGTGGCCGACGGCGGGTGGACCCCGATGGTCGCCGCGGTGCTGCGGATCCTCGCGTCGCGGGCCTGCTGGGGCAGGTAGACGCCGGAGTCCAGCAGGGCGATGGCCAGGCGCATCGCCTTGAGCCGTCGGTTGTGCGTGACGTACCACTCGCGGGGCCGCCCGGCGGGCAGGGCGTGCTTGGCCACGGGCCGGTAGGGCAGGTCGAGCGGGACGGGGCGCTGGGCGGTCGACCGGGTGGGCAGGGGCTTCGGCGCGGGTGTCGTCGTCTGCTTCGGTGCGGCAGCGGGCACGGCATCCTCCTGTCGCGGTCGGGTGCCGTCGGCCACCCCGGCGCCACCCTCGAACACTCCTCATATTTTACGTCCTGCCACTGACATCCATGAAGCCCTCGGCACCATCAAATGGCCTGGCAGGAAAGGCTGTTGGCACACCCTCGCGCAAGGGCGAGCCCGGGGCGCGCGGGATCGCGATAATTCGAACATCGCTGGGCGGGCGCGCCACGCGGAGGGAGCCCGGAGGCGCGGCGGGGCGCCTTCCGGGGGGAAGGTCCGGGGCAGGTCCGGGGCCAGGGTGAGGACGGGGGTGGGGACGGGGCGCGGGCCGCCCGGGCGCGGGCTCCGGGACGGGGCCCCGGGGCGCGGAGCCGGGGCACGGAGCCGGGTGGGCGTTCGGGCCCGTTGGCTACGGTATGGGCATGGAGATCTGGATCAATCCGGCCTGTTCGAAGTGCCGCAGCGCGCTGAGCCTGCTCGACGCCGAGGGCGCCGACTACACCGTGCGCCGCTATCTGGAGGACGTGCCGACCGCCGACGAGATCCGCGCGGTGCTCGGCCGGCTCGGGCTCGAACCGTGGCACATCACCCGTACGGGCGAGGCGGTGGCCAAGGAACTGGAGATGGGGGACTGGCCCCGCGACGAGGCGGCGCGCGACCGCTGGGTCACCGCGCTGAGCGAGCACCCCCGGCTGATCCAGCGGCCGATCATCACGGCTGAGGACGGGACGGCCGTCGTCGCCCGCACGGACGAGGCGGTACGGGACGCCCTGTCCCGGTAGGGACGCCGCTCCCCCGGCAGGGACGCCCTGCGTCAGCGGGTACCCGGCACAGCGGGCACCCGCCCCGCAGGGCGCGCGCCCGACCGGGAGGTGCGTCCTGCCGAGCGGGGCGGGAACTGCGACCCGTACGGCATCACACCCTGTGGGGGATGCCCGGCCCATGGGCGACCCGCCCCAGAGGGGTTGCCCGACCCGTGAGGGACGCCCGACCCCGTAGGGGACGCTCCCGCCCCGTAGGGGGTGCCCGACCCGTAAGGGACGCCCGACCCCGTAGGGGACGCTCCCGCCCCGCAGGGGACGCTCCCGCCCCGTAAGGGACGTCCGACCCCGTGAGGGACGCCCACCCCGTAGGGGAGAGCCACCCCGTAAGGGCCGGTCTCCCCTCGTAAGGGCGCCGCACCCCGTCAGGGACGCCCGGGCGCGCCCGCAGGGGCACGCCCGGTCCCCGTAGGGCGCACCTCGACCCACGGGGACCACGCCCCTCCATGTCCTTCCCGGGGCTTCCCCGGGCTCCCCCCGGGCGCGTCCCCGGCCCGGGGGGGTCGTGAGGCCGGTCACACCACGGCCCGGGTAACACGGGGTTCACATTCGGGCAACGGCCGGGAAATCGCGCGTTGGCAGGCTGCGGAGCAGTGGACGCGGCGACCGGCGCCGCGGCGGGCGCGGAGCGCGCCCGACCCGCAGACCCCCCGAAGGAAGTGGCCCCCGTGACCTTCAAGGCCGAGTACATCTGGATCGACGGTACCGAGCCGACGGCCAAGCTCCGTTCCAAGACGAAGGTCATCACGGGCTCCCCGGCCGGCCTGGAGGCCCTCCCGCTCTGGGGCTTCGACGGGTCCTCCACCAACCAGGCCGCCGGGCGCACCTCGGACTGCGTGCTGCGGCCGGTCTTCGCCTGCCCCGACCCGATCCGCGGCGGCGAGGACCTCCTGGTGCTCTGCGAGGTGCTGGACACCGACCTCACCCCGCACCCGAGCAACACCCGCACCGAACTGGCCGCGGTGAGCGAGCGGTTCGCCGGTCAGGACCCGGTCTTCGGCATCGAGCAGGAGTACACCTTCTTCAAGGGCTCCCGCCCGCTCGGCTTCCCCGAGGGCGGCTTCCCGGCCGCGCAGGGCGGCTACTACTGCGGGGTCGGCTCGGACGAGATCTTCGGCCGCGACGTCGTCGAGGCCCACCTGGACAACTGTCTGCGGGCCGGTCTCGGCATCTCCGGCATCAACGCCGAGGTCATGCCCGGCCAGTGGGAGTTCCAGGTCGGCCCGCTGTCGCCGCTGGAGGTCTCCGACCAGCTCTGGGTGGCCCGCTGGCTGCTCTACCGCACCGCCGAGGACTTCGGCGTCTCCGCCACCCTCGACCCCAAGCCGGTCAAGGGCGACTGGAACGGCGCCGGCGCGCACACCAACTTCTCCACCCGGGCGATGCGCGAGGGCTACGCGGCGATCATCACCGCCTGCGAGTCGCTCGGCGAGGGCTCCAAGCCCATGGACCACGTCAAGAACTACGGCGCGGGCATCGACGACCGCCTCACCGGCCTGCACGAGACCGCTCCGTGGAACGAGTACTCGTACGGCGTCGCGGACCGCGGTGCCTCGGTCCGCATCCCGTGGCAGGTCGAGCGGGACGGCAAGGGGTACATCGAGGACCGCCGCCCCAACGCCAACGTCGACCCGTACGTGGTGACCCGGCTGATCGTCGACACCTGCTGCGCCGCCCTGGAGAAGGCCGGCCAGGTCTGATACCCCGCCGGGGCCCTCCCGCCGCCCCTCCCGGGTCCGTCCCGCCGCGTCCCGTCCGAAGGGGTGCTCTCCGTCACGCCGGAGGGTGCCCCTTCGCGCCGTCGCCGGGCCCCGCTCCGGCCCGCGTCCGGCCCCCGACCGGCCAGGGAACCGTCAACAGGGCTGCCCGAAGGGGCCGTTGACACAGCGAGGTGTCCACGGAGTGGTCCGGTGCGCTGTCCACGCAGTGAGAAGGCGGCTACTGCCCGGTGCCGCCGTCTGCTTCAATGAGGACATGGCCAGCTTCCGGAAGTACGCAGCGACGGGTCGCCATGACCTCGAGCCCTTCTGGCCTTCCCGTCAGCACCACGACTTCGACCGGGTGTGTTGCCGCGCGACGATCGCGCGAGCCGGCTAGAGCCGCACACCCCGGCCCCCGGCCCGGCGCGCACGACGTACGTCCCCGCGACGCCCCGACCACCCTCTCGCGGCCGTCGCCCTCCTCGACGAACATCTCGCGCGAAAGAGCTGACGTCCCATGGCGACCCACCGTTCCCTGACCACCGTCACCCTCGATCCCTCCGCCGCCGCACCCGGCCCCCCCTCCCCCGGCGCACGGCACCGGCTGCGCGCCGTCGGCCGGGACGACGTGGTGGACATGGCCGACCTCATCCCGCCGGGCGCCACCTGGCTGCCCGCTCCCCCGCACACCCTGCCCTCCCTGCCGGGGCGCCCGCCGATGGTCGGCTACCTCGTGCTGGTCCCCGCCGACCGGGACCGGACACTGCCGGGCACCCCGGCGCCGGAGGCCACCGCCACCGGGGCGGCGGACCCGCTGGTGCGGATCGACCCCGCGCGGCGCACCGCCGCCGTCGACGGACGCGAACTCGACCTGACCTACCTGGAGTTCGAGCTGCTCGCCCATCTCGTCGCGCACCCCCACCGGGTGCACACCCGCGACCACCTGGTCACCACCGTGTGGGGCTACGGGCACGTCGGCGACGGCCGCACCGTGGACGTGCACGTGGCGCGGCTGCGCCGGAAGCTGGGCGCGGAGCACCGGCGGACCATCCAGACCGTGCGCCGGGTCGGCTACAAGTACACGCCTCCGGTGAGCCGTTGACTCCGTGGGGTCAACACCCCCGGTGAGCCGTCGACCCCACGGGACCGTCCGGGCCGCCGGGCTCACCCGGGCCGGCCGGACCGTGAGGGTCGCCCGGGCCGTCGGGTCGCCCGGACCGCCCGTCAGTCGGGACCGGCCCCGGCTGACGGTCCCGGCGTCCGGCCCGGACCGCCGGTCCCCCGGACCACTCGCCCCGCCGGACCCCGGGGCCACCCACGCCGGACCGCCGGCCCCGCGCCCCGGCTCTGCCCTCGGCAGAGCACCGTTCCCCGGGCCGCCGCGGCCCGGCAGAGTGTCCGGCATGCGACTACTGGTGCTGGGCGGTACGGAGTTCGTGGGGCGGGCCGTGGTGGAGGCGGCACTCGGGCGCGGCTGGGAGGTGACCGTGCTGCACCGCGGACGGCACCCGGCACCGCCCGGCGCCCGCCCGCTGCACGGTGACCGGACCGGGCCGGACGGGCTCGCCGCCCTCGCCGCCGACGGCGGCGGCTGGGACGCGGTCGTCGACACCTGGGCGGGGGCGCCCCGCGCGGTGCGCGACGCGGCCCGGCTGCTGCGGGGGCGCGCCGGACGGTACGTGTACGTGTCGAGCCGCTCGGTGTACGCCTGGGCGCCGCCCGCCGGTCACACCGAGGACGCCCCGCTGGTCGAGGGCGCCTCGGCGGACGCGGAGCGGCTCGACTACGCGCGGGACAAGCGGGGCGGCGAACTGGCCGCCGCGGACGCCTTCGGCGCGGACCGCTCGGTGCTGGTCCGCGCGGGGCTGGTCCTCGGGCCGTACGAGAACGTCGGACGGCTGCCCTGGTGGCTGGGCCGGATGGCCCGCGGCGGCCCGGTCCTGGCGCCCGGCCCCCGCGATCTGCCGTTGCAGTACATCGACGTCCGCGACCTGGCCGACTGGGTGCTGGGGGCGGTGACCCGCGAGCTGAGCGGGCCGTACACCCTCGTCTCGCCCCGCGGCCACGCCACGACGGGCACCCTGCTGGACGCCTGCGCCCGGGTCACCGGCGGCACGGCCCGACTCCGCTGGACCGCACCGGAGGTGATCACCGGTGCCGGGATCGAGCCGTGGACCGGGCTGCCGGTGTGGGTGCCGCCGGGCGCGATGCACGACGCGCTGCACGGCGCGGACGTCTCCCGCGCCCTGGCCGCCGGTCTGGTCTGCCGACCCGTCGCCGACACCGTCGCCGACACCTGGGACTGGCTCCTCTCCCTCGGCGGCGTGGCCCCGCTGCGGCCGGACCGCCCGGCGGTGGGCCTGGACCCGGAGACGGAGGCCCGGGTCCTGGGGGCCGCGGGCGTCCCGGGGGTGTAGCCGGCACCACCCCCGGTCCGGGGGCGGGGACCAGTGACGCGGGACACGGGGCCCGTCGAGACTGGGGCCATGGATCTCCACGACACGAGGTACGGCGCGGTGCGGCGGGCGGCGACGGCGTCCGTGCGCGGACTCGCCCTGTCCCTGATCTGCCTGCCGGGGGCGGTGCTGTGCCTCTGCCTGGCGGTGGTGTCGATCGCGCTCGTCCCGGTCGGCGTCGGCATCGTCACCACCCCCTGGGTGCTGACCGGGGTGCGTGCCTTCGCGGACCGGCGGCGGCTGCTGGCCGCGTCGTGGGGCGGGGTGCGGATCCCGAGGGCCTACCGGCCGCTGCCGCCGGGCGCCAACCCGTGGGCCCGCACCTTCGGGATGCTCGGGGACCCGGCGACCTGGCGGGACCTGCGGTGGCTGCCGGCCGACGCGACCGCCGGGTTCGTCACCGCGCTGCTCGCCCTCGCGCTGCCCCTCTATCCGCTGGAGGGCTTCGCCCTCGCCGCCGGCCTCTGGCGGGTGATGCCCGACGGCTACTGGTACGGCTTCGTCCGGGTCACCGGCCAGGCGTCCGCGCTGGGCGCCGCCGCCCTGGCCGCCGCGCTGCTATCGCTGGCGCTCCCGCTCGCCCCCCGGGTGCTGCGCGCCCACTTCCTGCTCACCGCCGCCCTGCTGGGCTCGGGGCGGGGCGAACTGGCCGAGCGGGTGCGGGTGCTGACCGAGACCCGGCGCGACGCCGTGGACACCTCGGCCGCCGAACTGCGCCGCATCGAACGGGACCTGCACGACGGGGCGCAGGCCCGGCTGGTCGCGATGGGCATGGACCTGGGGACCGTCGAGACGCTGATCGAGACGGACCCGGCGCGGGCCCGGACGCTGCTGGCGCAGGCCCGGCAGTCGTCCGCCGACGCCCTGACCGAGCTGCGCGAACTGGTCCGGGGCATCCATCCGCCGGTCCTCGCCGAACGCGGACTCGGGGACGCGGTGCGGGCGTTGGCGCTGCGGCTGCCGGTGCCGGTCGAGGTCACGGTGGAGCTGCCGGGCCGGGCGGAGGCACCCGTGGAGTCGGCGGCGTACTTCGCGGTCGGGGAGGTCCTCACCAACGCGGTGAAGCACTCCGGCGCCGCCCGGATCCGGGTCGACGCCCACCACACCGGGGACATGCTGCGGCTCATCGTCACCGACGACGGCAGGGGCGGGGCGGTGGCCGGGCCGGGTTCGGGCCTGGCGGGGGTGGAGCGGCGGCTCGGTACATTCGACGGCGTCCTGGCCGTCAGCTCCCCCGTGGGCGGTCCCACCATGGTCACCATGGAGATCCCTTGCGCGTTGTCCTAGC
The DNA here is from genome assembly GCF_055598485.1 of Streptomyces sp. NPDC107521. Taxonomy (NCBI): domain Bacteria; kingdom Bacillati; phylum Actinomycetota; class Actinomycetes; order Kitasatosporales; family Streptomycetaceae; genus Streptomyces; species Streptomyces sp. NPDC107521. The sequence goes on along the minus strand of NZ_JBVKAT010000001.1, from coordinate 339,590 downwards.
CGAAGACCTGTTCCTGCTGCGCGACGGGCTGGTACGGCTCCTGGAGGCCCACGGCTTCGAGATCGCGGCGGCCGTGGAGTCGGGCCCCGAACTGACCCGGGCGCTGGCCGAACACCGGCCGGACGTCGCCCTGGTGGACGTGCGGCTGCCGCCCACGCACACCGACGAGGGCCTCCAGTGCGCGCTGGAGGCCCGGCGGCTGCGGCCCGGACTGCCGGTGCTGGTCCTCTCCCAGCACGTGGAGCAGCTGTACGCGCGGGAACTGCTCGCCGACGGCGACGGCGGGGTGGGGTACCTGCTCAAGGACCGGGTGTTCGACGCCGGGCAGTTCGTGGACGCGGTGCGGCGGGTGGCGGCGGGCGGTACGGCGATGGACCCGCAGGTGATCCAGCAGCTCCTCGCCCGGCGGGCGGCGGCGGACCGGCCGCTGGAGCGGCTGACGCCCCGGGAGCGGGAGGTGCTGGAGCTGATGGCGCAGGGCAGGACCAACACGGCCGTCGCGGGGCGGCTGGTGATCACCGAACGGGCGGTCGCGAAGCACACCGCGAACATCTTCGCCAAGCTGGGCCTGGAGGTCTCGGGGGACGACAACCGCCGGGTGCTGGCGGTGCTCGCCTACCTCGACCACGGGCGTCCGGCCCCCTGACGCCCGCCGGACCGGGCCCGCGCGCCGGGAGATGACGCGGAGCCGGGCGGCGGCGCGGCCCGGACCGCGGCGCGCACCGGGGCGGCGGGGAGGGGGCCGCGGTGCACACCGGCGGCGGGGAGAGGGTGGCCGCGGTGCGCCCGGGCGGCGCGGAGGTGTCACCGCGGTGCGCACCGGGCGGCGCGGAGGTGTCACGGGGCTGCGCACCGGCAGCGCGGAGGTGTCACGGGGCTGCGCACCGGCGGCGCGGAGGGTGGCCGCGACGCGCGCGGGGCGGTGACCAAGTGGCGGGTCGCTCGTTGCGCTGGGCGTGCAGTCACAGGATGTCGCCCAGCGCCCCGCGCCCTCCTCCGCCTCCTCCGACGCGGTCGTCGACGTCGAGCAGGCCGAGGCCGCGCTCGTCGAGCACTACCCGCGACTGGTCCGGCTGGCCTATCTGATCCTGCCGCCCGGTCTCGGCCGACGCCGCCGGGTCCTGACCGCGCACGCCCTCGTCCAGCGCGCGCTGCCCCGGAACCGCACCACCTCGCCGCTGATCCCCGCGCAGTCGGCCGGGCGCGGCGGCGACCCCGGGTACGCCCTGGTGCGGCTGCGCGTGGTGCGGACGGCGCTGGAGGCGGCCCGCCCGTTGCGGCGCCGGGCCCTGCCCCGCCGGTCCCAGCTCCCGCCGCTGCTGCCCCGGGTGCGGGGGCTCGTGCTGTACCCGCGCTCCGGCGGCGCCGACGAACTCGCCCTGGACCAGGAGCTGTCGGAGCTGTCGGCCCCGGCCCGTGCCGCCCATGTGCTGCGCGGTCTGGAGCGGATGTCCGACGACGAGGTGGCGGAGCTGCTGGACGCCGCCGGTGCCCCGGACCCGGAGGACGCGCTCCTGGAGGCCGGGGAGGTGCCCGCCCGGTACCGGCTGCTGTCCTCGCCGGAGTTCGACGCCTGCTCGCTGCAGGCCCGGCCGACCGATCTGATGCGCCGCCGCCAGCACGGCCGCGCCGCGCTGGTCGCCGGGGCGGCCCTGGTGGTGTGCGGGGCGCTGCTGGGCCTGCCCGGCGACGGCTGGGGGCCGGACGGCCCGGCCGCACCGGCCTACGCGCGCAACCCGGCGGCCGAGGCGGCCCTCGACCCCGGCCGCCTCACCCGGGCCGGGGCCGACGACTGGCGGACCGCCGCGCGGGCCGACTTCTCGGTGTGGCCGGCCCGCGGCGACCTCACCGATGACCGGGAGCTGCTGCGCCGCGCCCTCGCGGTGTGGGCCCGGCCCGGCGAGGCGGTGTCCGTGTCGGCGACGCCCGGCACCGCGACCGGCGGCCCGTCCGGCCCGCCCCGGCTGCTCTACGCCGGGAACGTCGACAACGCGCGGGTGGCGATCCTGTACGACGGGCTGCGCGTCGTCCGCTACGCCGAGCCGCGGGACGACACCCGGGGCGCGGCGCTGGACTTCGCGCGGGCCGACGGCGACGGGACGAGCGGCGCGGACGCGGTGGTGCTGGGCCGCGCCGACGGCAACGTGCGCTATCTGACGGCGCCCTGGGTGACGTCGGCGGCGCAGCGGGACCTGACCGACGCCGGGGCGGAGCCGACCGCGCTGTCGCTGGCCGACGGGGTGACCTCGCCGCTGGCCGGTCCGGCGGCGCAGTCCCCCGGCGGCTGCGCCTCCTGGAACGTGCTCGCGCTGACCGAGGACGCCAACGGCGCCCCGGCGGGCGGTGGTTCTCTCACCCGGGTGCTGACGGACCTCGGTGAACTGGTCCCGGCCCGCCTGACCACCGGGCGGCCCGGCGACCCCGGCGACCTCTCCGGCGCGGAGGCGCTGGCCGACTGGGCGCCGTACGCCTGCTCGCTGGGCGCGGTGCGCGGGCAGGGGGTGCGGTCGGTGAACGCCTGGGAGTTCGCGGCGCAGCCGCTGCCCGACGGGACCGGCGCGGGCACCTGGGTGTGCACCCGGGCGGAGACCTGGCGGGGCGAGGGGGCACGGGTGACGGCCCAGTTCCGTACGCCGGGCGGCACCGTGGGCGCGGTGACGGCGCGCGCCGAGGACGTACGGTCCTGCGGGGAACGCGATCCGCGGGTGCTGGCGGGGGTGCTGTGGAAGTCGTCCGGCGGGCACTGGTACCTGCTCGCGGCCGGCGGCGGGGACGTGGCGTCCATCGCGGCGAGCGGCGGCGTGACCGGCTCCGCCGAGGGCGGTCTGCTGACGGCGGCGGCGGAGCAGGGCGCGCGGGCGGAGCTGAAGGGCACGCTGGAGGGTGGCGGGACCATCACCGGACTGGGCGGCCGGTGACGTGACCGGAAGGGGCCGACGGCTCGCGGCGTCCGTCACGGCGCCCCACCGCGTCGTCGCGCCACCCGGGTACGTCCGGTACGCGGGCGGCGCTCCGCCTTGCGACGCACTGCGCCGGACGCCGCCGGCCATCGGGCAGACCTTCCGGTCAGGGCGCTGAACGGCACGCGGCGCGGGCCGACCCCGCGGGCCGACGATGCCCGTCGGTCCCGTCGGTGCCTTCGGTGGTGCGCCCCGCGCTGCCGGGTCCCGTACTCCCGCGGGCCGGGCCGGTGCGGGGGGCCGCCGACGGCGGGTGCCGGAGGGCGGGGGCGGCCACCGGGACGGGCCGCGGTCCGGCCGCGGGCGGCGCGGGCCGAGGCCGCCGCGCCTCTCGCGCGCACCACGGGGGCGCCTCGTGCCGGGAGTGCCGGCGCCGGGGCCGGACCGGGCCCTCCGGGGTCCGGATCCGCTCGGTAGGGTGGGCGCATGGCTATCGGGGCGCGTCGCAGGATGGGCGTCGAGGAGCGCCGGGAGCAGTTGATCGGTGTCGCCCTCGACCTGTTCGGCCGCCGCTCGCCCGATGAGGTCTCCCTCGACGAGATAGCGTCGGCGGCGGGCATCTCGCGCCCGCTGGTCTACCACTACTTCCCCGGCAAACTCAGCCTGTACGAGGCCGCGCTGCGGCGTGCCGCGGAGGACCTGGCGTCCCGGTTCGAGGAGCCGCGCACGGGCCCGCTGGGGGCGCGGCTGCTGCGGGTGACCGGCCGCTACCTCGACTTCGTCGACGCGCACGGTCCCGGTTTCTCCGCGCTGATGCGCGGCGGTCCGGCCGTGGGCTCCACCACGGCGGGCGCCCTGGTGGACTCCGTGCGGCGGGCCGCCTACGGGCAGGTTCTGGCGCATCTGGAGGTGGCCGACCCGCCCGCGCGACTGGAGCTGGTGGTGCGGTCCTGGATCTCGCTGGCCGAGTCGAAGGCGCTGATCTGGCTGGAGGGGCGGCGGGTGCCGCGCGCCGAGCTGGAGACGCAGCTCGTGCACGACTTCGCCGTGCTGCTGGCGGTGGGCGCCGTCCAGGACGAGGGGACGGCCGTGCTGGTGCGGCGCGTGATGGCGGACGAGCCGGCCGACGGCCCCTTCGCGGAGCTGGCCGGCCGGCTCTCCGGACTGCTGGGTCAGCCCGCCGACTCCCGGTAGGAGTACTCCCGGTCGCGGGACTCGGCCGACACGTGCAGCACCATGCCGGGAGGTGTCCGCACCCGCCGCCGCACCAGTTCCACCACCGCCCCGGTGAGGCGGCGCTGGACGTCGTCGGTGCGCCCGAACGGCAGGGCGATGCCGACGTGGACGAGGACCTGGCCCCGGCCCTGGTCGCCGGGGCCGACCACGACGTCCTCGACGGGGCGGAAGCGGGTCCGGCACACCGCCGGTCCGGCGTAAGCGATTCCGGTGACGGCGCTGTGCAGTTCCCGCGCGAGGGCGGGGCGGTCGAAACCGTCCGCGAGTTCGACGGAGTAGTCGACGGTGATCTGCGGCATGGGCCCTCCTGTTCGCCGGACAGCGAAGCTCACCCTAACTTCCCTCCGCGACAGGTGAGTTGGCCGGAGCAAACACGGTGACGGCGCGACCGGAACCGTTCGGTGCCCGCCGGCGGGGCGTCCTCGCGGCGTCCGGCGGGGCGGTACGGCGCCGTCCGCGCAGTCCTTGCGGCAAGAACGGTGAATCCGGGGGAAAGCGCTTGCGGTCCCGGCGGGCCCCGCACCGGCCCGGGGCCCGCCGTCGGCGTGCGGACGACGGCGGGCCCCGGGGGCGGCGGCGGCCGGAAACCGTTCCCCCGGCGGCCGGGTCAGGGGGTGTCCCACCAGAGCGTCGTGTCCGGGGGCAGCACCGTCTCCGGTCCCGCCGCCGCGGTGTCGGCGCTGGCCAGGAGGAGGCGTCCGGGGGTGGGGAGGACCACCGGCTCGCGGGTGGTGTTGGCCGTGCAGACGAAGCGGCCCCGGCGCAGCGCGAGGACGCCCCCGGGCGCGGGGAGCCACTGGACGGCGTCGCCCGCGCCCAGGTCGGGGTGGGCGCGGCGGGCGGCCAGCGCGGCCCGGTACAGCTCCAGGGTGGAGCCGGGCACGCCGGTCTGCGCCTCGACGCTCAGTGCGCCCCAGCCCTCCGGCTGCGGCAGCCAGCTCCCCCCGCCGCCGAAGCCGTACGAGGTGCCGCCGCGCGTCCACGGGAGGGGCACCCGGCAGCCGTCACGGAAGCCGTCCTGGCCGTCGCCGCGGAAGTAGGCCGGGTCCTGGCGCACCGCGTCGGGCAGGTCGACGACGTCCGGCAGGCCCAGTTCCTCGCCCTGGTAGACGTAGGCCGAGCCGGGCAGGGCCAGCATCAGGAGGGTGGCGGCGCGGGCCCGGCGCAGGCCCAGCCCGCGGTTCCCGGCCAGGCGGATCTGGGTGCCGAGGCCGGGCGGGTTGGCGAAGCGGGTGGCGTGCCGGGTGACGTCGTGGTTGGAGAGCACCCAGGTGGCCGGGGCGCCGACCGGGCGCATGGCGTCCAGGGTGCGGTCGATGACGGAGCGCAGCTCGGCGGCGTCCCAGTGGGTGCTGAGGTACTGGAAGTTGAACGCCTGGTGCAGTTCGTCGGGGCGGACGTAGCGGGCGGTCCGCTCGACGGTGGGCGTCCAGGCCTCCGCGACGAAGATCCGCTCGCCGGAGTACTCGCCGAGGATCAGCCGCCACTGCCGGTAGATGGCGTGGACGCCGTCCTGGTCGAAGAAGGGCATGACGCCGCTGCCCAGCAGTTTGAGCTGTTCCCCCGGTCCCAGGTCGGGCAGGCCCTCGGCCTTCACCATGCCGTGGGCGACGTCGACGCGGAACCCGTCGACGCCCTTGTCGAGCCAGAACCGCAGGATGGACCGGAACTCGTCGCCGACGGCGGGGTGTTCCCAGTTGAAGTCGGGCTGTTCGGGGGCGAAGAGGTGCAGGTACCACTCCCCCGGTGCGCCGTCCGGCTCGGTGACCCGGGTCCAGGCGGGGCCGCCGAAGACGGACTCCCAGTCGTTGGGCGGCAGTTCACCTCGGTCGCCCTTGCCGGGCCGGAAGTGGTAGCGGTCCCGGCAGGGGGAGCCGGGGCCCTCGGCGAGGGCGCGCCGGAACCACTCGTGCCGGTCGGAGGAGTGGTTGGGGACGAGGTCGACGATGACGCGCAGGCCCAGCCCGTGGGCGTCGCGGATCAGCGCGTCGGCGTCGGCGAGGGTGCCGAACACGGGGTCGACGGCCCGGTAGTCGGCGACGTCGTACCCGGCGTCGGCCTGGGGGGAGGCGTAGAAGGGGCTGAGCCACACGGCGTCCACCCCGAGGTCGCGCAGGTACGGCAGGCGGGTGCGGGCGCCCTCCAGGTCGCCCATCCCGTCACCGTCGCTGTCGGCGAAGCTGCGGGGGTAGATCTGGTAGATCACCGCGTCCCGCCACCAGTCGCCGGGTGCGGCGGTGGGCCGGGCGGGGGTGGGGGCCGGTGCGGGGGCGGGGACCGGGGCGGCGGTGCGCTGCTGGCTCATGGCGTCCTTGCGTACGGGGTTCGGTCGGGGGGCACGGTGGTGGCGGGCCGGTGCCGGGGCGGCCTCGGTGACGTCGGGGTCCGGGGGCACCGAGGCCGCCCGCCCGCGCCGCGGGGGCGCGGGCGCCGGTGGGGCGGTCAGCCCTTGGTGCCGTCGGCGGTGGGTCCGGTCACCAGGTTCCTCTGCACGAGGTGGAAGAAGGCGGCGACGGGTATCGCGACGAGCACCGCCGTGGCCGCCATGAGCCGGCGCTGCGCGTCGTGCTCGCTGACGAAGCTCTGGAGGCCCACGGCGAAGGTGTACTTGGTGTCGCTGAGCATGAACGTCGAGGCGAGGGCGACCTCGCCGAAGGCGGTGATGAAGCTGAAGAAGCCGGCCACCGCGAGGCCGGGCCGGGCGAGCGGCAGGATCAGCCGGAAGAAGGTGCCGAAGGGACCGAGCCCGTCGGCGCGTCCGGCCTCGTCGATCTCGAACGGGATGGTGTCGAAGTAGCCCTTGAGCAGCCAGGCGCAGTACGGCACCGCGGTCGAGCAGTGGACGAGGACCAGGCCGAGGTGGCTGTCGACCAGTCCGAGGCCGGAGAGGATCTGGTACATCGGCACGATGAGGACGGCGACCGGGAACATCTGGGTGCCCAGCAGGATCCACATCAGCCTGCGGTGGCCGGGGAAGCGCATCCGCGAGACCGCGTAGCCGGTGGTCGCGGCGACGGTCACGCCGAGCACGGTGGTGCCGAGCGAGACGATCAGCGGGCTCTTCAGCCAGTCGAGGAAGTGGGTGTGCCGGAGCACGAACGCGTAGTTGTCGAGGTTCATCCTCGACCGGATGCGTCCGGGGTGCAGGTAGTCGTCCTTGTCCGGGCCGAGGGACAGGTGGACCGGCCAGGCCACGGGGAACAGGGCGGTGAGGCTCGCCGGGGAGAGGATGCCGTGGGAGGCGGCGGACGCGGCCCGGCCGCGCGGCCCCCGCCGGCGCGGCGGGCCGGTCCGGCCCTCCGGTTCGGTGCGGGGCCGCCGGGCCGGGGCGGACGCCGGGGCGGTCGTGGTGCTCATGGGGGCTCCTGCCTCAGATCGCGTGCCGCTCACCGCGGTTCAGCCAGCGGCGGTAGAAGGAGGTGAAGACGACGAGGACGGCCAGCGGCAGGATGCCGTGGGCCGTGGACCGCGCGAAGTCGCGCGGCTGCCGGCCGAAGCCGAGCCGGTGGGCCCGGGTGACGAGGGTCTGGGCGTCCGGCGCGGTGTCGCCGAACAGCAGGAAGATGACGGCGAACTGGTTGAAGGTCCAGATGACGCCGAGCAGGACGACGGTGGAGCCGACCGGCCGCAGGCCGGGCAGGGTGATGTGGCGGAACCGCTGCCGGTGCCCGGCGCCGTCCGTCTCGGCGGCCTCGTAGAGCTTCGCGTCGATGGGCTGGAGGCCGCCGAGGAGCGAGACCGTCATGAACGGCACGCCGCACCAGGTGTTGACCATGACGGCGGAGAACCGCTGCCAGAAGGGTTCCTCCAGCCAGGCCGGACCCGGCAGGCGGAGCTGTTCCAGGGCGGAGTTGACGACGCCCCCGTCGGCGAGCATGAACCGCCGGCCGAAGACGGTGACGAAGGTGGACACGGCCCAGGGCAGGACCGGCAGCAGCCGGTAGACGGTGCGCCCGCGGACCCTCCGGTTGAGCAGCGGGCGAGGCCCAGGCCGATGCCGTAGTGCAGGGCGACGCAGATCGCCGTCCAGGCGATGGTCCACACGAAGTGCGACCAGAAGCGGTCGTAGGCGGTGGGGCCCCACAGGATGTCCGCGTAGTTGTCCAGGCCGACGAACCGGTAGGTGGCGTCGATGTGGCGGGGGCCGATGGTCCGCGCCGTGCTGAGGCTGTTGGCGTCGGTGAGCGTCAGGCAGAAGCCGTGGACCAGCGGGTAGAGCACGAGGACGCCGATCACGACGGCCACCGGCGCGATCATGGCGTAGGCGTACCGGTGCCTTCGGCACCCCTCGCGCAGACGCCGGCCGGGGCGCGGGGCGCGGGGCGCGGTCCTCGCGACGCTTGCCGGTCGCGCGGTCGATGGCGACTGTCATGGTTCGGCACCTCCGGGAGCGTCGGGGCGTTCGGGGCGGCGGGCACCGGGGGACGGCGCGGGCGTGGGACGGGAGGCGGCGGGCGGGGGCGGGGGCGCGGCGGGCGGGGGACGGTGGCCGCCGGGCAGAGCCCGGTGCGGGGCGGACCCGGTGGGGGCAGGGCCCGGCGGGGGCAGGGCCCGGCGGGGGCAGGGCCCGGCGGGGGCAGGGCCCGGCGGGGGCAGGGCCCGGCGGGGGCAGGGCCCGGCGGCCGCGGGCTCATCCGCCGAAGTCCGGCACCGGCCCGGCCATCGCGGCCTCGGCGTCCCCGAGGCCCTTGTCCAGGCTCTTCCTGCCGCCGGCGATCTGCGGCAGCGCCTCGTCCATCGGCCCCCGCAGGGAGCTGTACTCGGGCAGGGCCGGGCGCGGACGGGCGGCGGCCAGCACCGCCTGGTAGCCGGCGATGCCCGGGTCGGCCCTGACCGCCCCGGTGTAGGCGTCGTCGCGGGTGGGCAGCGTGGAGTTCTTGAGGGCGATGGTCTCCTGGGACCTCGCCGAGGTCATGAACGCGATGAACGTGAGTGACGCCTCCTGGTGCGCCCGGTCCGAACCGGCGTACACGGAGAGGTTGTGGCCGCCGGTCGGGGCGCCCGCCGTGCCCGTGGAACCGGCCGGGACGGTGGCGATGCCGAGGTTGGCGCGGTCCTTGAAGGCGCTGCCCCGGCAGAAGTTGGTGATCTCCCACGGGCCCTGGAGGATCGGGGCGACCCGGCCGCTGACGAACGCCTCCTGGATGTGGGCGCAGGCGTCTGCGGTGGTGTCGGCCCGGTGCGGGCCCTTGCCGTCGAAGAGGCCCAGCCAGGTGCCGTACGCCTTCCTGGCCTCGGGCGAGTCGACGGTGATCCGCTTCGCGGCGGCGTCGACCGTGTCGGTGCCCTCGCCGTAGAGGAACGGCTGGCCGTAGTAGCCGGCGGTGGAGCCCCAGTAGCCGTCCGCGCCGGTCCCGTCCTTGATGGCGGCGGCCTTCCTCAGGTCGTCCCAGGTCCTGGGGACCTCGGCACCGGCCCTGCGGAAGAGGTCCTTGTTGCAGACGAGCGCGAGGGTGTCGGTGACCAGCGGCACGCCGTACGTCCTGCCCTCGAACATGACCTGCTCGATCAGACGGGGCCGGAACTCCGCCGCGTCGGCCAGGGCCTCGGTCCCGTCCAGGGGCGGGAAGAAGCCCTTCCCGGCGAAGGCGGGCGTCCAGCCGACCTCGGAGCGCAGCACGTCGGGGGCGCCCTTGGAGCCTGCGGCGGTGTCGAACTTGTTCTGCGCCTGGTCGAAGGGCACGTCGACGTAGTCGACCCTGATGCCCCGGTGCGCGGCCTCGAACTCCTTGGCCAGCGACCGGTGGACGGGGGCCTCGTTGGTCGCGTTCGAGGTGTCCCACCAGGTGATGGTGACCGGTCCGCCGGACCGGCCGTCACCGTCGCCGTCGCCGCTGCCGCACGCCGTCGCCGCCAGGGCGAGGGACGCCACCAGCGCGGTGGCCGCTATGCAACGCCGCATGAGTTCTCCTTGAGGGTGAGGGCCCGGGCGGGCAGGGGCGGCGGGCCCGTCCGCCGCGCCCGCCGCCGACCGCGCCGTTGCCGCCGTCGGGCGACGTGAACGTAACAGCGATGCAAGCCGGACGAAAGGGCTTGCAGAAAAAAAGCGCAAGAGATCCGTGAAGTCACCCCGGGGCCGGGCCTCCGAACGATCACGGAAAGCCGGTTGCTTTCGCCGCCCGAGCGGTATCGGTCCGCTTGTGCAAGACTCTGCAAGCTCTTGCCACGACTTCTCCGAGGGAACGCGATGACGCAGCAGCCCGCGCCGGGGCGCCCGACGGACCGCGGGGGGCGGCCCGTCGGTGTGCAAAGGGATCGCCGACAGGTACAGTCCACCGGTGTGACCACACGGCTTGCCGACATCGCCGCCCAGGCGGGGGTGAGCGAAGCGACGGTCAGCCGGGTCCTCAACGGGAAGCCGGGCGTCGCCGCCGCCACCCGCCACTCCGTACTCGCCGCTCTCGACGTCCTCGGCTACGAGCGTCCCGTGCGGCTGCGGCAGCGCAGCGAGGGGCTGGTCGGACTGATCACCCCGGAGCTGGAGAACCCCATCTTCCCGGCGCTGGCCCAGGTCATCGGCCAGGCGCTGACCCGCCAGGGCTACACCCCCGTCCTCGCCACCCAGACGCCGGGCGGCTCCACCGAGGACGAGCTGACCGAGATGCTGGTCGACCGGGGGGTCGCCGGCATCATCTACGTCTCCGGGCTGCACGCCGACACCACCGCCGACACCCAGCGCTACGAGCGGCTGCGGGCCCGGGGTGTGCCGTTCGTGCTGGTCGACGGCTTCTCCCCGAAGGTGCAGGCGCCGTTCATCTCCCCCGACGACCGGGCCGCGATGCACCTCGCCGTCACCCACCTCGTCTCGCTGGGGCACACCCGGATCGGACTGGCCCTCGGGCCGAAGCGGTTCGTGCCGGTGCAGCGCAAGATCGAGGGGTTCCTGACCGTGATGCGCGAGCAACTCGGCCTGGATTCCGAGACCGTGGCGGAGGAACTGATCCAGCACTCCCTGTACACGCTGGAGGGCGGCCAGGCGGCGGCGGGCGCGCTGATCGAGCGGGACTGCACGGCGGTGGTGTGCGCGAGCGACATGATGGCGCTGGGCGCGATACGCGCCGCCCGGCAGCGGGGCCTGGCGGTGCCCCGCGACGTCTCCGTCGTCGGTTTCGACGACTCCCCGCTGATCGCCTTCACCGACCCGCCGCTGACCACCGTGCGCAAGCCGGTCCCGGCGATGGGGCAGGCCGCGGTGCGGACGCTGCTGGAGGAGATCGGCGGAACACCCGCCCCGCACAGCGAGTTCGTGTTCATGCCGGAACTGGTGGTGCGCGGTTCGACGGCCTCGGCGCCGGGTGATCGCGGACGGGGCTGAACACCCGCCGGACCAGGCCCTTTCTTCCCCTTCCCGGCCCTTTCCGGGGCCCGCGCAGGGCGGTTCGCGGGGCCCTGCGTGTGCGCGCGTGGACCGGTGGGGGGATGATCGGGGAAAGACGGCTTTTCTGGCAGACTCTGGACCTATGGGCGACGCGATCACGACGACTTCGGAAGGCCTCGGCGAGGCCCCCCGGCGCCCTGTCGCTGACGGGACGTCGGAGCGGGGGCTCCTGCGGCGGATGCGCACCCCTCGGCGGCCCCGGCTGTGGTTCGAGGTCCTGCTGATCGCGGTGAGTTACTGGACGTACTCGATGGTCCGCAACGCCGTGCCGGAACAGCGGGGGAAGGCGCTGCGCAACGCCGACTGGATCTGGCAGACCCAGCAGCAACTCGGCATCGCCGTCGAGAAGTCGGTGAACCACGCGGTCAACTCCGTGACGTGGCTGATCGTCGGCATGAACTACTACTACGCGACACTGCACTTCGTGGTGACGCTGGGTGTCCTGGTGTGGCTCTACCGCTACCACCCGGGACGGTACGGGGCCACGCGGCTGGTGCTGTTCGCCACGACCGGCGCGGCGCTCGCCGGTTACTACCTGTATCCGCTCGCACCGCCCCGGTTGATGAACGGGGGCGGGTTCATCGACACCGTCCTCGTCCACGACACCTGGGGCTCGATGGCGTCCGGCGACCTCAAGAACATGTCCAACCAGTACGCCGCGATGCCGTCGATGCACATCGGGTGGTCGATGTGGTGCGGGCTGACCCTGTTCGCGCTGGCCTCGGTGCCGTGGGCGCGGGTGCTGGGGCTGCTGTACCCGGTGCTGACCCTGGTGGTGATCGTGGCGACGGCCAACCACTTCTGGCTGGACGCGGTGGGCGGGCTGCTCTGCCTGGCGGCGGGGTTCGCGGTGGCGACGGCCTGGTACGGGCGGCTGCCGTACGCGCTGCCCAGGGTGCCGGAGCCGCTGCCGGAACGTTCCGGGGACGGGCGGAGCGTGCCCGCGCGCTGAGGCGCGCCCGGCGCGGGGTGCCGCGCCACGGGGTGCGGCGGGGTGCGGCGGCCTATTCCGCGCCGTAGAAGAGGGATTCCACCACCGTCCTGGCCCGCCGGGTGGTGCGCCGGTAGGCGTCGAGCATGTCCCCGGCGTGACCGGAGCCGTAGCCGAGGTAGCGGCCCACCGCGGCCAGTTCGCGGGCGTCGGAGGGGAAGGTGTCGCCCGCCCTGCCCCGGACCAGCATGACCGCGTTGCGCACCCGGGTGGCCAGCACCCACGCCTCGTCCAGGACGGCCGCGTCCTCGGCACCGATCAGCCCGGCGCCGGTCGCGGCGGCCAGGGCCCGGCGGGTGCGGGTGGTGCGCAGTTCCGGCACCTCGTGGCCGTGCCGCAACTGGAGGAGCTGCACCGTCCACTCCACGTCGGACAGCCCGCCCGGGCCCAGCTTGGCGTGCAGCTTGGGGTCGGAGCCGCGCGGCAGCCGCTCCGTCTCCATCCGGGCCTTCAGCCGCCGGATCTCCCGCGCCGCCTCCTCGGGCAGCCCTCCCGCCGGGTAGCGCAGCGGATCGGCCAGGGCGATGAACCGCCGACCCAGCTCCTCGTCCCCGGCCACGAACTCGGCCCGCAGCAGGGCGTGCGACTCCCAGGTCAGCGACCAGCGCCGGTAGTACGCCTCGTAGGAGCCCAGGGTGCGGGAGAGGGGCCCGGTGCGGCCCTCGGGGCGCAGGTCGGCGTCGATGACCAGCGGCGGGTCGGCGCTGGGGACCTGGAGCAGCCGGCGCATCTCGGTGACGACCCGGGTGGCGGCCCCGGCGGCCTCCCGCTCGTCGACGCCGTCGTGGGGCTCGTGCACGAAGAGGACGTCGGCGTCGGAGCCGTAGCCCAGCTCGTGGCCGCCGAAGCGGCCCATGCCGATGATCGCGAACCGGGCCGGCAGGGTGTCGCCCCACCCCTCGCGGACCACGGCGCGCAGGGTGCCCGCGAGGGTCGCGGCGGTGAGGTCGGAGACGGCGTCCCCGACCCGGTCGACCAGGGTGCCCTCGTCGCCCTCGGCGGGGCGGGCCTCGGTGCCGTAGGTGGCGATGATGTCGGCGGCGGCGGTGCGGAACAGCTCGCGGCGGCGCATGCCGCGGGCCGCGGTGACGGCCTGGACGGCGCCGTCGGCGCGGCGGACGGCGGCGAGCGCCTCCTGCTCCAGTTGCGCGCGGGCGCGCGGGGCCAGCCCGCCGCCGCCGTCGCCGAGCAGGGCGACCGCCTCGGGGGCCCGCATCAGCAGGTCGGGGGCGAGGCGCCCGGCGGACAGCACCCGGGCGAGGTTCTCGGCGGCGGCCCCCTCGTCGCGCAGCAGCCGCAGGTACCAGGGGGTCTTGCCGAGGGCGTCGGAGACCTTGCGGAAGTTCAGCAGCCCGGCGTCCGGGTCGGCGGAGTCCGCGAACCAGCCGAGCAGCACCGGCAGCAGGGTGCGCTGGATCGCGGCGGCGCGGGTGACGCCGGAGGCCAGGGCCTCCAGATGGCGCAGGGCGACGGCGGGGTCGGCGTAGCCGAGGGCGACCAGGCGCTCCCGGGCGGCCTCCGGGCTGAGCCGGGACTCCCCCGGCGCGAGCTGGGCCACGGCGTCGAGCAGCGGCCGGTAGAAGATCTTCTCGTGGAGCCGGCGGACCACGGCCGCGTGCCGCCGCCAGGCGCGCAGCAGGGTGGTGACCGGCTCGTTGCGCAGGCCGAGGGAGCGGCCGAGGCGGCGCAGGTCGGCCTCGTCCTCGGGCACCAGATGGGTGCGGCGCAGCCGGTGGAGCTGGATGCGGTGCTCCATGGAGCGCAGGAAGCGGTACGCCTCGTCGAGCTGGGCGGCGTCCGCCCGGCCGACGTAGCCGCCGGCGGCGAGCGCGCGGAGCGCGTCCAGGGTGGTGCCGCTGCGCAGGGAGGTGTCGGCGCGGCCGTGGACGAGCTGGAGGAGCTGGACGGCGAACTCGACGTCCCGCAGGCCGCCGGGGCCCAGTTTGAGCTGGCGGTCGACCTCGGCGGCGGGGATGTTCTCGACCACCCGGCGGCGCATCTTCTGCACGTCGGGCACGAAGTTCTCGCGCTCGGCGGCCTGCCAGACCAGGGGCTGGAGGGCGGCGGTGTACGCGGCGCCGAGCTCCGGGTCGCCGGCGACCGGGCGGGCCTTGAGCAGGGCCTGGAACTCCCAGGTCTTGGCCCAGCGCTGGTAGTAGGCGAGATGGCTGCTGAGGGTGCGGACGAGGGGGCCGTTGCGGCCCTCGGGGCGCAGATTGGCGTCCACGGGCCAGATGGAGCCCTCGACGGTGGTCTCGGAGCAGATCCGCATCATGTGCGCGGCGAGCGAGGCGGCGGAGCGCATGGCCTTCGCCTCGTCGGTGTCCCCGGCGGGCTCGGCGACGAAGATGACGTCGACGTCGGAGACGTAGTTCAGCTCGTGGCCGCCGCACTTGCCCATGGCGATCACGGCGAGCCGGCACCGGGCGGCGTCCTCGGGGGCGGCGGCCGCGGCCAGGGCGAGCGCGGCGCGCAGGGTGGCGGTGGCGAGGTCGGCCAGTTCGGCGGCGGTCTCGGCGACGTCGATGGTGCCGCAGACGTCGCGGGCGGCGATGGAGAGCAGGCAGCGGCGGTAGGCGACGCGCAGCGAGACGGGGTCGGTGGCCCCGGCGAGGCCCTCCTCGAACTCCTCTATGCCGCGGTGCAGGTCGCGCGGCCCGTAGGTGACGAGGGCCTGCCAGTCGGAGGAGTGCCGGGCGAGGTGGTCGGCCAGCGCCTCGGAGGCGCCGAGCACCCCGAGGAGGCGGTCGCGCAGCGGCTTGGCCGAGACGAGGGTGTCCAGGAGCCCCTGGCGGGCGGTGGCGTCGGGCTGGGCCTCCAGCAGCCGCACCAGCCCGGTCAGGGCGAGGTCGGGATCGGCTGTGGCGCCCAGGGCCTCCAGGAGCACGGGGTCCTCGCGCACGGCGGGGTCCACCCCGTCGAGGAGTCGCTCGGCGGCCGAGGGATCGGTGAAGCCGTGCCGCAGCAGTCGGGTGAAGGTGCTGCTCCTGCGCCCCGGCGACGTCATTCCGGCCTCCCGCCGCACCATCGGATCGAACCCACGGGCCGAGCCTAAGGGCTGTGCGCCCCGGATCCGCGGCGGACCGGCCCCCGGCGGCGGCCCGGGTGCGTCGCGGAGCCGCCCGCCCCCGAATGTACGCGGGCGGCGGCCCGGGCCGCCGGGGGCCCTTCCGGGCGGGGGCCACCGCTCCGGGGCACTGCGCCGGGGCAACGTGGGGGTCGGGTCCGTTCCGGCCGCGCCCCTCCCCGCATCCCCGGTGCGACGGGCCGCCCGCCGCGGGGCCGCCGGTCTCCCCCGGGCCGCCGCCCCGCCCGCCCCCGGGCCCCGCGAGTGCTCCGGGGGCACCACGGACGGGGGCCGGCCCGGTGGGGCGTGGGCCTCACCCCGGAGATCCCGGAACCGAACCGGCCCCACCGCCGGTGGGCGACGCCGGCCGGGCCCGGGGCCTCCACCGCGACCGCGCGGTGCGCGTCAGCCCGTCTCGCGCCAGCGGTTGGTGATGGGCAGCCTGCGGTCCTTGCCGAAGCCCTTCGGCGAGATCTTGGTGCCCGGAGGGTACTGCCGCCGCTTGTACTCGGCGGTGTCGACCATGCGCAGCGTCCTGAGCACCAGCTCGCGGTCGTACCCGGCGGCGACGATCTCGTCGGCCCCGCGGTCCCGGTCGACGTACAGCTCCAGGATGGCGTCGAGCACCGGGTAGTCCGGCAGCGAGTCGGTGTCGACCTGGTCCGGGCGCAGCTCCGCGCTGGGCGGCTTGGTGATGGAGTTGCCGGGGATCGGAGGCGTCCCGCCGCGCTCCTCGGCCGCCCGGTTGCGCCACTCGGCGAGGCGGAACACGGTCGTCTTGTACACGTCCTTGATCGGCCCGTACGCGCCCACCGAGTCGCCGTAGAGCGTCGAGTAGCCGACCGCCAGCTCGGACTTGTTGCCGGGCGCCAGGACGATGTGGCCCTCCTGGTTGGAGACCGCCATCAGCAGGGTGCCGCGCAGCCGCGACTGGAGGTTCTCCTCGGCGAGCCCGGTCAGCTCCAGCGCGCCCATGTAGGCGTCGAACATGGGCTCGATGGAGACGGTCCGGAAGTGCAGTCCGGTGCGGCGGGCCAGGTCCGCGGCGTCGTCCCGGGAGTGCTGCGAGGAGTACTTGGACGGCATCGACACGCCGTACACGTTCTCCGCGCCGACCGCGTCGCAGGCGATGGCGGCGACCAGCGCCGAGTCGATGCCGCCGGAGAGTCCGATCAGCACCGAGCGGAAGCCGTTCTTCTCGACGTACGCCCGCAGCCCCACGACCAGCGCGGAGTAGATCTCCTCCTCGTCGTCCAGCCGCTCGGCGCACCCTCCGGGCAGCTCGGGCCCGTGGGCGGCGGGCACCGGCTCCTCGGAGAGCACGACCCGGTCGATGCGCAGCCCGTCGTCCACCACGCCGGACGGCGCGCCGGGGTCGGCCGCGGGCAGGTCGAGGTCGACGACCACGCAGCACTCGGAGAACTGCGGGGCCCGTGTCAGGACCCGGCCGTCCTTGTCCACGACGATGGAGTCGCCGTCGAAGACCAACTCGTCCTGGCCGCCCGTCATGGCGAGGTAGGCGGTGGTGCAGCCGGCCTCCTGGGCGCGCTTGCGCACCAGTTCGAGACGGGTGTCGTCCTTGTCCCGCTCGTACGGCGAGGCGTTGACGGAGAGCAGCAGTCCGGCCCCCGCGGAGCGGGCGGCCGGCACCCGGCCGCCGTCCTGCCAGAGGTCCTCGCAGATGGCGAGGGCGACGTCGACGCCGCGCACCCGCACCACGGGCAGCGTGTCGCCGGGCACGAAGTAGCGGTACTCGTCGAAGACGCCGTAGTTGGGCAGGTGGTGCTTGGCGAAGGCCAGGGCCACCTCGCCGCCGTGCAGCACCGCCGCCGCGTTGCGCGGGGCGCCCGCGGGCCGGCCGTACACGGGCCGCGCGGTGTCGGCGCGGTCAAGGTAGCCGACGACCACCGGCAGCTCCCCGAGGCCCTCCTCGGCGAGGCGGACGGCCAGCGCGCGCAGGGCCGTCCGGGAGGCCTCGACGAAGGACGACCTGAGGGCCAGGTCCTCGACGGGATAGCCGGTCAGCACCATCTCCGGGAAGGCCACGAGATGGGCCCCCTGCTCGGCGGAGTGCCGGGTCCAGCGGACGACCGAGTCCGCGTTGGCGGCGAGGTCGCCGACGCGGGAGTCGATCTGGTTCAGGGCGAGTCGTAGTTGGGGCACGGCACCAGTGTAATCGTCAGACCGACGCGATGGGGTGGTGCGGCGGGTCCGGAGCGCGCCCCCGCACGCGGGACGCGCCCGGCCCGGCCCCTGCGGCGCGCGGACGGGTGCCGGGGGGGCGCGCCGACGGGTGCCCGGGGGCGCGCCGGTCCGGCCGCCCGGATCCGAACCGGCACCGCGGCCCCGGCGGGCCCACCGGACCCCGCCTGCCCCGCCTGCCCCGCCTGCCCCGGGGCCCCGGCCTCGGCTTCGCCCCGCCCTCGGCACCCGGAAGCCACCGGACGGATTCCGGAAGCGCCCACGGCGGGCCGGGCGCCCTTCCGTACCCGCCGGGGCGAGTCCGGCCCGGCGGGTTCCTCCGCCGGTCCGTCGCCGCGGTCCGGGGTCCGGGGCCCCGGCGACGGGCACCAGCGGGCGGGCCCGGTCCGGGACCGGACGGCACGGACCGAGCGGGACGGCACGGACCGAGCGGGACGGCAGCGGCGGAAGGCAGGCGGCGGGCGGCGGGCGGCAGCAACCGGAGCCCGGCGCCCCGGCCCCCGGATCAGCCCCGCTGCCTGGCGCCCCGCTTGATCAGCAGGTCCACCATCAGCCGGATCTCCGACTGCTGCGACTCGACCATGCCCCGCGCCAGCCGCTTCTCCGCGTCCACCCCGCAGCGCTCCACACAGCCCTCGGCCATGTGCACCCCGCCCCGGTGGTGCTCGACCATCAGCTGGAGGTAGAGGACCTCGGCCTTCTCGCCGCTGAGCCGGCCCAGCTCGGCCATCTCCGCGTTGGTGGCCATGCCCGGCATCAGCGAGCCGTCCCCGGCGGTGGGCGCGTCGCCCATGCCCATCCAGGTCATCGGCGGGTCGGGCGAGACCTTCGCCAGGCCCCACAGGTCCAGCCAGCCGATCATCATGCCCCGCTGGTTGGCCTGGGTCTGCGCGATGTCGTAGGCGAGGCGGCGGATCTCCTCGTCGTCGGTGCGGTCGCGCAGGACGTACGACATCTCCACGGCCTGCTGGTGGTGCACCATCATGTCGCGGGCGAACCCGGCGTCCGCCGAGTCGGACGCCGGGACCGCCGGCGCCGCGGGACCGTCGTCCCCCGCGACCGCGTAGGTGACGGCACCGGCCGCGACGAGCGCCGCCGTCACGGCCCCGGCGATCCAGCCGGCGGCGGCCCGTCTCACTGCGCCAGCCCGTTGGTGCAGGCCGCGCCCGGCTCGGGGGTCTGCTCGCCCTGGACGAACTTCCCGAAGAAGGCGTCCACGGCGGGGTCGTCGGCGCCGGTCACCGTGCGCTGGTGGCCCCAGGCGGAGAGCATGATCGGGTCCTTCTGCTTCTCGTCCGGGCTCATCAGGGAGTACGGCGTCTTCTTCACCTTCGCCGTGAGCGCCTCGATGTCGGCCTTGGGCGCCCGGTCGTTGTAGGTCACCCACACGGCGCCGTGCTCCAGGGAGTGGACGGCGTTCTCGTTGTTCAGCGGCTTGGTGTAGACGTCGCCGTTGCAGTTCATCCAGACCTGGTTGTGGTCGCCGCCGACCGGGGGGTCGACCGGGTAGGTCACCTTGGTGGTGACGTGGTCCCGGCCGAGGGTGCCCTTCCAGGTGTTGACGCCGTCCGCGCCGGCCTCGAACTTGCCGGAGACCTTGGCCTTCGTCGCCGCCGCGTCGTCGGAGCCGTCGCCGCCTGACTGGGAGCGGACGAGGACGACGCCTCCGACCACGAGTCCGGCGGTGACCACCGCGCCGGCCACGATCGTGAGGACGCGGTTCCGTCGTGCTCGGGCCTGCTCGGCGCGGCGCATCTCGGCTATGCGGTCCTGGCGCGTCGTCGTGCTGCTCTTGTTGGCGGAACCCATGGGGTGTGCCCTTCTGGGAAAGGGGAGGCGGTGAAAGTCCGCTGATCGTAGTGGTACGGACCAACTCTCCCGTAGAGAGATCACACGATCTGTCGCGCCGGGCACTCAGGAATGGCCCGATCGAACGGGCGGCCTCTACGCTGCGGGAGGAGCGGTGCGCCCGGGGTACGCGGCGCCGGCGGTGGGTCCGCGACGCGTACGACACGTCGTCATGGTGTGATGCTCAGGTGCCCGACCGCCTCCACCGTGCCGGAGACAGGCGGCCTGACCAGCAAGGATGGGGAAGCGGAAGATGGACAAGCAGCAGGAGTTCGTGATCCGGACGCTGGAGGAGCGCGACATCCGGTTCGTGCGGCTGTGGTTCACGGACGTGCTGGGCTTCCTGAAGTCCGTGGCCGTGGCCCCGGCCGAGCTGGAGCAGGCCTTCGACGAGGGCATCGGCTTCGACGGCTCCGCCATCGAGGGCTTCGCCCGGGTCTACGAGTCCGACATGATCGCCAAGCCGGACCCGTCCACGTTCCAGGTGCTGCCCTGGCGCGCGGAGGCCCCCGGCACGGCCCGCATGTTCTGCGACATCCTGATGCCGGACGGCTCCCCGTCCTTCGCGGACCCGCGCTACGTCCTCAAGCGGGCCCTGGCCCGCGCCTCCGACCAGGGGTTCACCTTCTACACCCACCCGGAGATCGAGTTCTTCCTGCTGAAGGACAAGCCGGTGGACGGCTCGGTGCCCACGCCCGCCGACAACTCCGGGTACTTCGACCACACCCCGCAGAACATCGGCATGGACTTCCGCCGCCAGGCCATCACCCAGCTGGAGTCGATGGGCATCTCGGTGGAGTTCTCCCACCACGAGGGCGCCCCCGGCCAGCAGGAGATCGACCTGCGCTACGCCGACGCGCTCTCCACCGCCGACAACATCATGACGTTCCGCCTGGTCATGAAGCAGGTGGCGCTGGAGCAGGGCCTCCAGGCCACGTTCATGCCCAAGCCGTTCTCGGAGTACCCCGGTTCGGGCATGCACTCGCACCTGTCCCTGTTCGAGGGCGACCGCAACGCCTTCTACGAGTCCGGCGCCGAGTACCAGCTCTCCCGGGTCGGCCGCTCCTTCATCGCGGGGCTGCTGCGGCACGCGGCGGAGATCTCCGCCGTCACCAACCAGTGGGTCAACTCCTACAAGCGCATCTGGGGCGGCGCCGAACGCACCGCCGGGGCGGGCGGCGAGGCGCCGTCGTACATCTGCTGGGGCCACAACAACCGCTCGGCGCTGGTCCGGGTGCCCATGTACAAGCCGGGCAAGACCGGTTCGGCCCGGGTGGAGATCCGCTCGATCGACTCCGGCGCCAACCCGTACCTGACCTACGCCGTCCTGCTCGCCGCCGGCCTCAAGGGCATCGAGGAGGGCTACGAACTCCCGCCGGGCGCCGAGGACGACGTGTGGGCGCTGTCCGACGCGGAGCGGCGCGCCCTGGGCATCGAGCCGCTCCCGCAGAACCTCGGCGAGGCGCTGGCCCTGATGGAGCGCAGCGACCTCGTCGCCGAGACGCTCGGCGAGCACGTCTTCGACTTCTTCCTGCGCAACAAGCGCCAGGAGTGGGAGGAGTACCGCTCCCAGGTCACCGCGTTCGAGCTGAAGCGGTCGCTGCCGGTGCTGTAGGGCGGGGCCGGGGCGCGCGGGCGGGCGGGCGTCCGGCAGGGCGGTCCGGGGCCTCGGGCCGGGCGTCGGGCGCTTCCCGCTCGGGTGTCCCGGGGCGCCTACGATGGCGGGATGGTGGTGCTGCTCGGGGTCGCGCGGGGCGACGCGTTGACCGGTTCCCGGCTGGGGGGCGATCCGCCGGGGGTTCTCGCCCGCCACCCCGTTCTGGACACGCACCACTACCTGTTCACCCTGGCCGCGGGCACCGCGCCGTGGCAGGCGGACCGCGAGGTCTCCGTCCTCGTGCGGCGGGGGTACGCCGTCGGCGATCCCGACGACCGCCACCCGGACATCGCCCTGCGCGCGGTGCTGCACTCCCCGTCCCCGAGGTGCGCGCGGGCCCCCGGCGCCCATCCGTTCCTCGCGAGCCGGTCGCTGGAGCCCCGGGCTCCCGGGGCGCGGGGCCCGGGGCTGATCCGGATCGCCGACGAGGCGCACCGGGTGCAGTGGGAGGAGTCGTCCGTGCGGCCCCTGCTGGATGCCGGCCTCCGGTTCCTGTTCACCTTCGACGAGGACGGCTACCCGGTCGACGACGACGTGGTGACCGAGTACCAGTTCGGGTACGGGGCCGTCCACTTCTTCGGACGGCTGGACCCGGACGGCCGGGCCGTGGACGTCGTCGCGGGTTTCGTCGAGAACTCCTGACGGGCGGCCCGGGCCGTCGGCCGTGCACCGGCCGGGGGCGGTCCGGCGGGCACGGCCCTCCCGTCGGTCACGGTCGGGCGGGCGTGCCGCGCCGGGGCGCCTCCCGGGGGTCCGTGTCCGTCGCCACGGGCGGCGCCGCGTCCGCCGCCTCCTGCGGGGCCGGGGCCGCCGGCTCGGGCCCCGACGCCCCGGGCCTGCGCGCGGGCGGTTCCGGTACGACGCCCGCGTCCGCCCGGGGCGGTTCCGTCTCCGCCGGCCGCTCCGGGTCCCGCTCGCCCCGGTCGCGCATCGCGCGCCGGGCGCGGTGGAAGGAGGCGAAGAACGCGGGCAGGTCGTCGAGGAATCCCTGCAGTTGCTTGAGGAAGCTCTGCAACGACCAGACGAAGATGGCCAGAACGCCGAAGCAGGCGAGTACGACGAGGATGATCGTGCTGTCCATGGGATACCTCCGCGGACTTGGCGCACACGGACGACGCACCCCGCGACGCTTCCACGGGGTTCGCACGTGCCGGGTCCCTGCACCCGCGCGTGCGCAGCGGTGTCTGTGTGGGTCGGGCCGCTCCCTACCGGGGCCGGAGTGATGGACAGCGGGAACCAGACTACCGCCCCCGCCCCGTCAAGTGAAGGCGTCACGACGGGCGTTGGCCCACGGGGCGGCGGCGGCCGGGGGCGGGCCCGGCGCCCCGGACGGGTCAGGACCCGTCGGGGCGCAGGGTGACCCGCGCGGCGAGCGGGAGGTGGTCGCTGCCGGTCGCCGGAAGGGTCCAACTGCTCCTCGGCTCCACGCCGGTGACGAGGATCTGGTCGATGCGGGCCATCGGGAAGGAGGCCGGCCAGCTGAAGCCGAAGCCGTTGCCCGCCGCGCCCTGCGAGGAGCGCATCTGGGAGGTGACGGCGTTCAGCGACCGGTCGTTCATGGTGCCGTTGAGGTCGCCGAGCAGGATCTTGCGCGGGAGCGTCTCGTCGGCGATGGCCTCACCGAGCGCGTCGGCGCTCTTGTCCCGCTGGCGCGCGGTGAACCCGGCCTCCAACTTGACTCGCACGGACGGCAGATGGGCGACGTACACCGCGACGGGCCCGTCCGGGGTGGTGACCGTGGCGCGCATCGCGCGCTTCCAGCCGAGCAGGATGTCCACGGCCCGGACCTCGCTCACCGGGTACCTGCTCCAGAGGCCCACCGTGCCCACCACCGCGTGGTGGCGGTACGTCGGCGCCAGGGCCTTCTCGTAGGTGGGGACCGCGGACGCCTTCAGCTCCTCCAGCGCCAGGATGTCCGCGCCGGAGGCGGCCAGGGCACGGGCGGTGCCCTCCGGGTCGGCGTTGTCGGCGTTGACGTTGTGCGTGGCCACCATCAGGTCGCCGCCGGTGCCGGTCTTGTCGAAGAGCAGGCCGCCGAAGAGGTTGCACCACACGGTGGCCGGGAGCACCAGGGCGATCAGCGCCGTCAGCGACTTGCGGAGCAGGGCGACCAGCAGCAGCACCGGGACCAGCAGGCCGAACCAGGGCAGGAAGGTCTCCGTGAGGCTGCCGAGGTTGCCGATGGTGTTCGGGATCTGCGCGTGCGCCGCCATGACCGCGGCGAGGGCCAGGGCGACGGCGGCGGTGACCAGGCCCCGGCGCCGGACGCCGTCCCCGCGCCATCCGCTGAACAGGCGCCGGAACCGGGCTCCTCGGCGCTCGGGTCCCGGGCCGCCGTTGTCCGTGTCCGCCATGTACGCCTGCTGCGCCATACCGCCGCCTCACTGCCTGCCTGCCCACCGTCTCCCCCGCGTCTCAGACCCTAGGGGATGAGCGGCTCCGTTCCCGCCGCCCCGCGGACGGCCGTACCGGCAGGATGACGAACGGGCCGCCGCGCGGAGTTCCGGAACGGACCGGGAGGGCGCGCTCTGTGACAGAACCCGCACAATCGGCTCCCCTGCCGCACCGTCACCGGGCCCCGCCCCGGGCCTCACCCGGCCCTCCGCGCCCCGCCGGGGCCGCCCGCGCGGTCACCGTCCCCGTACCGCCGGGTGCCCGCCCGGAGGGAGCGTCACACGGGCGGCCCGGCGGCCGGTTCCGCGGCGGCGGGCGGGCGCAGGCCCTCCAGGACGGAGTCCACGATCCGTTCGGCCAGCCCCTCGGGGAGCCCGGCCTCCGGGTGCAGGATGGCGCGCACCAGCATGGGGCCGACGAAGATGTCGTTGAGCACCTCCAGGTCGACGTCCGACCGGAGTTCGCCGTTGTCCCGGCCCCGGCGCAGGACCTCGATGCCGATCCTGCGCCGGGGTTCGACGACGGTGGTGTGGTAGGCGGCCCAGACCTTCGGGCTGCTCTTCATCTGCGAGTGCACGCTGTGCACCAGCGCGGACGAGCGGGCGGCCAGCCCGCGCCGCCGCAGCCACTCCAGCAGGACGACGAGGTCGTCGCGCATGGAGGTGCCGGGCAGCGGCGGGTCGGGGGGCTCGATGGCGCGCAGGACGTCGACGAACAGCTCCTCCTTGCCCCGCCAGCGCCGGTAGATCGCGGCCTTGCCGACGCCGGCGGTGCGGGCGATGCCCTCGATGGACAGCTCCGCGAGCGGGATGCCCTGCTCCAGCAGCTCCATCACGCCCTCGATGATGGCGCGTTCGACCGCCTCGCTGCGGGGTCGCCCCCGTGGGGGGCAGTCGCTCTCCGGGCGGTGGTCGGCGGGGCTCACGTCGCGGTGTCCTCTCCCTTGCTGGCGGGCACTGATTGTCCCCCGTCGCGGGGGGCGCGGCGTCACTCCACCGCGCCCGCCGGTTCCGCCCCGGGCTCGCGGGGCCCGTCCGCCGGGACCCTGCCGGGCAGGAAGAGCGCCAGGACGACCACGCCGATCACGGCGACGCCCGCGCCCCAGACGGCGGTGACGTGCATGGCGTGCAGGAAGGCGTCGTTGGCGGGGCCGACCAGGGCCTCGCCCCGCGGTCCGAGCCCGGCGGCGACGCCGAGGGTGGCCTCGATGGACTCGCCGGCGGTGTGCCGCAGCGCGGCGGGGACCACGCCGAGGTCGCCCTCGATGCCGTTGCGGTAGGCGGTGGAGAGCACCGAGCCGAGGACGGCGATGCCGAGGGCGCCGCCGACCTGGCGGAAGGTGTTGCTGAGCGCGGAGGCGGAGCCGGCCTTCTCCCGGGGCAGGGCCTGCATGATGACGACGCTGGTCGGGGTCATGATGTGCGCCATGCCGGTGCCCATCAGGAAGAAGTAGACCTCCAGCAGCCAGAGCGGCGTCCCGGTGTCCAGGGTGGCGAACGCGGCCAGCATCAGGGCGACGAGGGCCATGCCCACGGTGGTGGTGGCCCGGTAGCCGAAGCGGTCGACGAGCAGGCGGGCGCGGGGCGCGAAGATCAGTTGCGCGACGGCCAGCGGCAGCATCAGCAGGCCGGTCTCCAGCGGGGTGTGGCCGAGCACGCTCTGCAGGTAGAAGACGGAGAAGAAGGTGACGCCCATCAGCGCGAAGAAGACCAGCGCGATGGCGGAGATGGCGGCGGAGAAGACCTTGTTCCGGAAGTGGCTGATGTCGATGGACGGATGGTCGCTGCGCTTCTCGAAGACGACGAAGACGACGAGGACCGCGAGTCCCGCGCCGCAGGTGCCGAGGACGGCGGGGTCGGTGAAGTCGGCGAGCTGGCCGCCCTTGATGATGCCGTAGACCAGCAGGACCAGGCCGACGACGGAGAGCAGGACGCCGATCGGGTCGAGGCGTCCGGGCCGGGGGTCGCGGGAGTCCGGGACCAGCCAGAGCATCAGCACGACGGCCAGCGCGACGATCGGCACGTTGACCAGGAAGACCGAGCCCCACCAGAAGTGGTCCAGCAGCAGGCCGCCGGTGATCGGGCCGATGGCGATGGCCAGGCCGACGCCGCCCGCCCACAGGCCGATGGCCTTGGGCTGCTCGTCGCGTTCGAAGACGTGCATGAGGACCGCGAGGGTGGCGGGCATGACGAAGGCGGCGCCGAGGCCCATCACCGCGCGGTAGGCGATCAGCTCGCCGGGCGAGCCGGAGAAGGCGGCCAGCGCGGAGCCCAGGCCGAACACCAGGAGTCCGCCGAGCAGCACCTTCTTGCGGCCCAGCCGGTCACCGAGCAGTCCGGCGGTGAACAGCAGTCCGGCGAAGACCAGGGTGTAGGAGTTGATCGCCCATTCCAGCTCGCTCTGGCTGGCGCCCAGCCCGGTGGGTCCGGGGGTGGAGATGGTCTTGATGGCGACGTTCAGGATCGAGTTGTCGAGCACCACGATCAGCAGGGCCAGCATGAGCACACCGAGGATGGCCCAGCGGCGCCGGTGGACCTCTTCCGGTATGCGCCGGGAGGCCGGGACGGCAGGAGTAGTCATGGGCCGAGCCTAGGGTACTTACAATACGAGACGGTTCCGTATCGGAAATCTCTTACCGAGCTTTTACGGTGCGGGAACGGGTACCCGGCGGGAGCGGGCCGTCCGGCGGAGGCGGGGGTGCCCTAGCCATCCGGCGGACCCGGGTGCCACCATGGAAACGATCCGGGGACGCCGTCAGGGCGCCACGAGATGACATGAAGGAGCCGTTGCCATGACGCAGCCTTCCGCTGCCCAGACCCCCCAGCCCCCGCCCGCCGGGACCGGTCCCTCGCTGTACGGGGGCAGGAGCAGCCGGCGCATCACCGTGCGGGACATCGCCGTCGCCAAGGAGCGCGGCGAGAGGTGGCCCATGCTCACCGCCTACGACGCCTCGACGGCCTCCGTCTTCGACGAGGCGGGCATCCCCGTGCTGCTCGTCGGGGACTCCGCGGGCAACTGTCACCTGGGCTACGAGACCACGGTGCCCGTGACGCTGGACGAGATGACGATGCTGACCGCCGCCGTCGTCCGGGGCACGAGCCGCGCCCTGGTCGTGGCCGACCTGCCGTTCGGCTCGTACCAGGAGGGGCCGGTGCAGGCGCTGCGCTCGGCCACCCGCCTGGTCAAGGAGGCCGGGGCCGGGGCGGTCAAGCTGGAGGGCGGCGAGCGCTCGCACCGGCAGATCGAGCTGCTGGTCGGGGCGGGCATCCCGGTGATGGCCCACATCGGGCTCACCCCGCAGTCGGTCAACGCGATGGGCTACCGCGTGCAGGGCCGGGGCGAGGAGGCGGCGCAGCAGGTGCTGCGCGACGCCAAGGCGGTGCAGGACGCGGGCGCCTTCGCGGTCGTCCTGGAGCTGGTCCCGGCGGAGCTGGCCGCCGAGGTGACGCGGACGCTGCACATCCCGACGGTGGGCATCGGCGCGGGTGCGGGGACGGACGCCCAGGTGCTGGTGTGGACCGACATGCTCGGGCTGACCGGCGGGCGTGTGCCGAAGTTCGTGAAGCAGTACGCCGACCTGCGCGGGATCATCGGCGACGCGGCGAAGGCGTACGCCGAGGACGTCGTCGGCGGAACGTTCCCGCGGGAGGAGCACTCCGTCCACTAGGGAAGGCCCGACCTGCCCCGTGCGCCCCGGTCCTGATCCGGGCACCCCGCTCCCGACCCGGGCGCACCGGCCCGGATCCCCCTGCCGGACCGGGTCCCGGCCGGACCGGCCCTTCCCCGCTCCGGACCAGGGCCTTCCGCGCCCCAGGGGCACCGCGGCACCGCACCGGCCCCGCCGACCACCCCCCGGTCGGCGGGGCCGGTCCCGTTGCCGGGTGCCGTGGGCGGGGGGCGCCGCACCGGAAGCCTCTCCCGCCTCCCCCCGCCCCCGGGGCGGCCCGACGTGTCGGCGGGATGTCGGCGGCCGGTCGGCGGCCCCCCGGGATGTCGGTGGCCTGTCGGAGGTTTGTCAGTGCCGCGTGGGAGCGTCTGGGGCATGAAGCGAAGCGATCGAAACGCCCCGGCCGCCGAGGGCGCGGTCACCGTACGGGGGCTGGTCAAGCACTACGGCGAGACCAAGGCGCTGGACGGCGTCGACCTGGATGTGCGGCCGGGCACCGTCATGGGGGTGCTGGGGCCCAACGGCGCCGGGAAGACCACCCTGGTCCGCGTCCTGTCCACCCTCATCACGCCCGACTCCGGGGAGGCCCGCGTCGCCGGCTACGACGTCGTGCGCCAGCCCCGCCAGCTCCGCCGGGTGATAGGGCTCACCGGGCAGTACGCCTCCGTGGACGAGAAGCTCCCCGGCTGGGAGAACCTCTACCTCATCGGCCGGCTGCTCGACCTGCCCCGCAAGGAGGCCCGCGCGCGGGCCGACGAGCTGCTGGAGCGGTTCTCCCTCACCGAGGCCGCCCGGCGGCCCGCGGCCACCTACTCCGGCGGCATGCGGCGCCGTCTGGACCTGGCCGCGTCCATGATCGGCCGCCCGGCCGTCCTCTACCTGGACGAGCCCACCACCGGCCTGGACCCGCGCACCCGCAACGAGGTGTGGGACGAGGTCAAGAGCATGGTCGGCGACGGCGTCACCGTGCTGCTCACCACCCAGTACATGGAGGAGGCTGAGCAGCTCGCCTCCGAGCTGACCGTGGTGGACCGCGGCAGGGTCATCGCCCGGGGCGGCATCGAGGAGCTGAAGGCCAGGGTCGGCGGCCGGACCCTGCGCGTGCGCCCCGCCGACCCGGCGCAGGCCCGCCCGCTGGCCGGGTTCCTGGACGAGCTGGGCATCACCGGCCTCGCCTCCTCCACCGTCGACGACGAGGCGGGCGCCGTGCTGGTGCCGATCCTCAGCGACGAGCAACTGACCGCGGTGGTCGGCGCGGTCACCGCGCGCGGCCTCACCATCGCCTCCATCACCACCGAACTGCCCAGCCTGGACGAGGTGTTCCTCTCGCTCACCGGCCACCACGCCTCCGGTGACCCGCAGGACGCCCCGGCCGCCGAGATCCGCGAGGAGGTCGCCGTATGAGCGCCGCCACCACCCCGACGTCCGCCCCCGCGCTCCCGGCCGCCGACAGCCGGATCACACTGCGCGGGCACCTGCGGCACACCGGCGCCCTGGTCCGCCGCAACCTGCTGTGGATCCGGCAGGACCCGGAGTCGATGTTCGACGCCATCCTCTTCCCGGTGATCTTCACCCTGCTGTTCGTCTACGTCTTCGGCGGCTCGATCGGCCAGTCCCTCGGCGGCGGGCAGCAGGAGTACGTGCAGTACGTGGTGCCCGGACTGATGGCCATGATGGGCATGAACATGGCCCAGGGGGTCGGCACCGGCTTCAACCAGGACTTCAACTCCGGTGTGATGGACCGCTTCCGGTCCCTGCCGATCGGCCGCGGCTCGGTGCTGTTCGCCAAGATCGCGGTGGAGCTGCTGCGGATGCTGTTCGCCACCGTGGTGCTGCTGATCGTCGGCGTCCTGGTCGGCTTCGACATCACCAACTGGCCGGGCCTGGTGGCCTCCGTGGGTCTGTCGGTGCTGTTCGGCTCCGCGCTGATGTGGATCTTCCTCACCCTCGGGGTGACGATGAAGAACGCGCAGTCCGTGCAGGCGATGGGCTTCCTGGTGCTGATGCCGCTCCAGTTCGGCTCCTCGATCTTCGCGCCGACCGGTTCCATGCCGGGCTGGCTGCGCAACTTCACCGAGTACAACCCGCTGTCGAACCTGGCCGACGCGGCGCGCGGCCTGATGGTGGGCGGTCCGGTCGCCCACGGCCTGTGGATGACGCTGGCCTGGTCGGCGGGGATCACCGCGCTGATGGCTCCGGTCGCCATCCACAAGTTCCGCACCAAGAGCTGACCGGCGGGCCGTCCGCGGCTCACACCAGGGCGGTGGCCTCCTCCAGGGAGAGGCCGCCGCCCTCGGCACGGGCGGCCGTCAGCGCGTCCTCGTCGAGGACCTCCCGCAGCCGCAGCAGGGCGCGGTCGTGGCTCTCCCACTCCACGGCCGACCGCACGTGGTCGGGGGGCAGCAGCGCGTCCGCGGCGCCCAGGCACCGGGCGGCGTCCAGCGCCCGCCGGCCGCGGTCCAGCCGGGCCAGGGCCATCGCCGCGACCGTCAGGTAGACGGAGCCCATGTGCGGGGCGATGGCCGCGGACAGCGGGTCCTCGGCCCGCCGCAGCGCGTCGCGGACCATCACCAGCGACTCCTCGTGCCGCCCCTCCAGCGTCTCGATCCAGCTCTCGGCGGCGAGGATGAAGCCGTCGAAGACGGCGAAGCTGGAGAGGGAGAACTCCTCGCGCAGCAGCCTGAGCTGCTCCCGGGCCTCGCCGGTGCGGCCGGTCAGCCCCAGATGGGCGGCGAGGCCGAGCCGGGCGGAGGGCATCGCGCTGTGGTGGCCGCCGCCCTCGGCGCGGTCGATCACCCCGCGCAGGATCTCCTCGCCCCGCCCCGCGTCGGCCGGGTCCCCGGTCTGGAGCAGGACGCTGCCGAGCCGGGCGGCCAGGTTGTCGACCTGGACATGGGCGCCCAGCCCTTCGGCGCGGTCGGCTGCGGCCCGGTAGTCGGCGGCGGCGAGCCGGTAGTGGCCGGTGCGCTCCCGGGCCTCGGCGCGGGCGGCGAGGGCCTCGGCGACGCCCCAGCCGTCGCCGAGCCGCCCGTAGATCTCCAGCGCCTCGTCGGCGTCCCGGGTGGCGTCGCCCGCCCAGTGGGTGCGGTTGGCCAGCATGTTGGCGCGCATCTGGAGGCTCCCGGCCAGCTCCCACTCGAAGCCCGGGGTCTCGCGGCAGGTGCGCACCGCGGCGTCCATGATCTCGTGCAGCCGGTCCACCTGGCCGGTGAGCATCACCGCGAAGAACCAGAGCAGCCCGGGGCTGGTGCAGGTCTGCGGCATGCCGGGCTCGTAGGTGCGGGCGATGGTGGCGAGCTTGCGCTGGGCCGCCGGGTTCTGCCAGGCGTCCAGCTCGGTGTCCATGCAGGCGAGATGGGCCAGGTGGACGCCGCGCCGGGCCTCGGCGAGCAGTTCGCCGCTCAGCGGCGGCGGCACGTCCGTGCACCGCTGCCAGACCGGCTCGGCGCGGCGCGCCGGCTCGGTGAAGGGGTCCGGGCCCAGCTCCATGACCTCGCGGAGCCAGTTCCGGGCCTCCACCCGCAGATCACGCATCTGCCAGTACCAGATCAGCGACAGGGAGAGGGACAGCGCCTCCTGCTCGTCCCGTTCGGCCACGGCGTGGCGCAGGGCGGTGCGGAGGTTCTCGTACTCGCGCTCCAGCCGTTCCACGGCGGCGAGCTGCCGGGGGCCGCGCAGCAACGGGTCGGTGGTGCGGGCCAGTTCGCGGTAGTGCGTGAGGTGCGCGCGCTCGGCCGCGGCCCGGCCGCCGGCCTCGTCGAGCCGCTCCCGGGCGTACTCCGCGACGGTCTCCAGCAGGCGGTAGCGCATCTCCCCGTCGCCCGAGGGGGCGGCCACGACGAGGGACTTGTCGACGAGGGAGCCGAGGGTGTCCAGGGCGGTGGGCCCGCAGACGGCCTCGGCCGCGGCGAGGTCGCAGCCGCCCGCGAAGACCGACAGCCGCCGCAGGGTGTCCCGCTCGTCCTCGTCGAGCAGGTCCCAGGACCAGTCGACGACCGCGCGCAGGGTCTGCTGGCGGGGCAGCACGGTGCGGCTGCCGGAGGTGAGCAGGCGGAAGCGGTCGTCGAGGCGGTCGGCGATCTGGCGGGGGGTGAGCATCCGCAGCCGGGCGGCGGCCAGTTCGATGGCGAGCGGCAGCCCGTCGAGCCGGCGGCAGATCTCGGCGCAGGCCGCGGCGGTCTCCCCGTCGGCGCCGGGGCGGAAGCCCGGCCGGGCGGCGGCGCCCCGGTCCGCGAGCAGCCGGAGCGCGGCGGGCTCGGGCAGCGGCTCCACCGGCCGCAGCAACTCCCCCGGTACGCCGAGCGGTTCGCGGCTGGTGGCGAGGACGGTGAGGTGCGGGCAGCGGGCGAGCAGCTCCTCGGCGAGGCGGGCGGCGGCGTCCACGACGTGCTCGCAGTTGTCGAGGACGATCAGCATGCGGCGCCGTCCGCAGTGCTCCACGAGGCGTTCGACGGCGGTGGCCCGGCGCTCGGCGACGGCCCTCAGCTCCTCGGCACCGGCGCCGTAGAGCACGGTCTCGCGGGCGCCGACGGCGGTCAGCACCGCCTCGGGCACGGCGTCCGGATCGTCCACGGGGGCCAGTTCGGCCAGCCAGGCACCGTCCCGCGCGGTGTCCGCCGCTCCCTCGGCGGCCTCCAGCGACAGCCGGGTCTTCCCGGCCCCGCCGGGCCCGAGCAGGGTGACCAGCCGGGCGGCGGAGAGGTCCTCCCGCAGCGCCACGAGATCGGCGTCCCGTCCGACGAAGGAGGTGAGCCGGGCCCGGAGGTTGCCGCGCGGCCGGGCGGCCGGGGCGCCGGGGGCGGGGTGCGGGCCCTGGGACGCGGGGGCCGCCGGGGTGGGTGCCCGGCCCGCCGGGGCGGGTGCCCGCGCGGGCCCGGGGGCCGCCGGTGGGGACGGCGCCGGGGCCGGGTGGGACGAATCCGGGCGGCCGGGACCGGGGTGGTGCTCCGCCGGGCCGGGGCGCACCGGAGCCGGGTACGGCGCCTCCGGGTGCGGTACGCCGGTCTCCGGTGACCCCGGGCTCCGCGGGCCGGGACGCGACGGCCCGGTGTACGGCGCCCCGGGGCGGGCCGGGCCGGGACCGGACCCGCCGGGGTCGAGCAACCGGGCGTGCAGGGCGCGCAGTTCGGGCCCGGGGTCGGTGCCCAGCCGCTCCGCCAGCAGCCGCCGCACGTCCTCGTAGGCGGCCAGCGCCTCGGCGGCCCGGCCGGTGTCGCGCAGGGCGCGCAGCCGCAGCGCCTGGAGGGGTTCGTCGAGGGGGTGGCTGTCGCACAGGGCGGTCAGCTCGGGCAGGGACCGCTCGGCCCGGCCGAGGCCGAGGGCGGCGGTGTGCCGGGCGCGCAGGGCGTCCAGCCGCCGGGTGTCCCAGCGGGCGGCCTCGGAGGTGCGGTCGGGGAGGTCGGCCAGGGCCGGGCCGCTCCAGAGGGCGAGGGCGTCGTCCAGGCACTCGGCGGCCTTGGCGGGGTCGCCGTCGGCCAGCGCGCGGGCGCCCTCGGCGGCGAGCCGGTCGAAGCGGTACAGGTCGATGTCGTCGGCCGCGGCGACGAGCCGGTAGCCGCCCCCGTCGGAGGCGATCTCGGCCGCCCCGAGCACCCGGCGCAGCCGCGCGACCAGCGCCTGCAGCGCGCCCGGCGCGTCACCGGGCGGTTCGTCGCCCCACACCTCCTCCACCAGCAGCCCCGCGGGCACCGCGCGGCCGGGTCGCAGGGCGAGCACGGTCAGCAGGGCGCGCAACCGCGCGCCGCCGACCGGGACGGCGGTGCCGTCGGGGCGGAGTGCCTGGGTGGGGCCGAGAATGCGGTAGCGCACGTCCTCCATTGTCCCCGCTGCCGTCGCCGCGGGTCACCGGGTTTTGGCGCCCGGCGCGTCACCCCCGCCCCGCCGGACGGGCCGGGGCACCGCCCGGACCACCGGCACCCCGGACCACCGGCGCCCGGGCGCCCCGGGCCTTGGGGCCTCTCGCTCGGATCAGGCCGGGCTCGCGGGGTCCGGCGCCGCGCCTCGCCGCGTTGCCGTCGGTCGCCGGGGCTCCGCCCCGGCTCCCTCCCCAGCCTCGCGACGCACGGCGCCGGCCCCCGCTCCCCGATCCGGCCCGGTCCAAACGAAAGGCCCTGGGCGCCGGGCGTCCGCCGACTCGCCTCCGGGCGGGGTCAGTCGGCCAGTTCCGTGGAGGCGCGGACCACCAGTTCCGGGGAGAACCGCTCGACCCGTTCCGAGCGCTGCCGGGCCGGGCCGCCGAGCAGGGTCAGCGCGCGTTCGGCCATGGCGGAGAGCGGGTGCCTGATGGAGGTGATCGGCGGGTCGAGGAGTTCCAGGATCTCGGTGTCGTCGAAGCCGGTGACGGCGATCTGGTCGGGCACCGCGATGGCGGACCGGTGCAGGGTGCTGACCAGGCCCACCGCGAGGACGTCCGCGCCGCAGACGACGGCGTCGATCCGGTCGCCCTGCTCGATGATGCGGCGCCCCGCCAACCGCCCCGAATCGGTGGTGAAGTTGGGCAGCAGGACGGTGGTGGCGTCGGGGCCCTGCGCCGCCACGAAGGCGGCGAGGCGCTCGGCGCCGGAGGAGGACGCCTGGTCGGCCGCCACCAGGGCGATCCGGCTGCGCCCGATGCCCCGCAGATGCTCGACGAGGAGCCGGATCGCGGCGGCGTTGTCCAAGGTGACGGCGACCGTGCCGGAGCCCTCGGCCCAGCGGTCGAACAGCACGACGGGACGGCGTTCCGCCGCCGCGCGGACGGCCGCCCCGGACTCGCCCGCCGAGACGGGGACCACGATCAGGCCGTCCACCGGGCCGCCGAGCATGGCGTCTATCTGCTCGGCCTCGATCCGGGTGTCGTTGGCAGCGTCGGAGACCACCAGGGTGCCCCCGCCGGCCCGCACCCGCCGCGCCAGGGCGTCGGCGAGCTGGACGAAGTAGGGGTTGGCGAGCGAGGGGACGACGACGCCGACGGTGCCGGTGGTGCCGGTGCGCAGGGCCCGCGCGGAGTGGTTGGTCTGGTAGCCGAGCCGCCGGGCGGCCTCCTCCACGCGGCGCGCGAGATCGGGCGCGACGTTGCGGGGCGTACCCGCGAGTACGCGTGACGCGGTGGCACGGGAGACACCGGCGGCCTCGGCCACGTCGATGAGTCGGGGCGCTGTCACGTGGGCGTGTCCTTCTCGGTCGATGGACGGCTGCGGCGGTCGCCGGGAGATCTTGCCTGAGAGTACTTGACGGCGGGGAACCCCTGATACAGCATGTGGGAGATCGATCTCCCAAGGAGTGTCCATGTCGTCCATCACGGTCGTCGGTTCGGTGAACCGAGACTTCGTCCTGACCGTTCGGGACCTGCCACGCCCCGGCGAGACCGTTCTCAGCCGGCACTTCGTGGAGGGCACCGGCGGCAAGGGCGCCAACCAGGCCGTCGCCGCCGCCCGCCTCGGTTCGCGGGTGCGCCTCGTGGCCCGGGTCGGCGCGGACGGGACCGCCATCCTCGACGCGCTCGCCGCCGAAGGGGTGGACATCGCCGACGTGCGGTCGGACGAGCGGGTCCCCACGGGGATCGCCGCGGTGGTCGTGGACAGCGACGGCGAGAACACCATCGTCGTGAACGCGGGGGCCAACGCCGAACTGGGCGTCGAGGACCTCCCGGCCCGCCTGGTCCGCTCGCCCGGCGAGGTCGTCCTCGTCCAGAACGAGATCGCCCAGGACGTGGTGGACGCCGCCGTCCGGCGCGGCCGTGAGCAGGGCGGACTCGTCGTCCTCAACCCGGCCCCCGCCCGTCCGGCGTCGCGGGAGACCCTCGCCGCCGTCGACGTCCTCGTCCCCAACCTGGGCGAACTCGCCACGCTGCTCGGAACCGAGCCGCCCACCACCCTCGACGGGGCGCACGCGCTGCTGACCGGTGCCGCGCTGCCGTGCCGGGCCGTGGTGGTGACACTCGGCGCGGACGGCGCCATCCTGAAGGAGGCGCACGATCCGACGATCACCCACGTTCCCGCGCCCGTCGTGAACGCCGTCGACACCGTGGGCGCCGGCGACACCTTCTGCGGCGCCCTCGCGGACGCCCTCGGCCGGGGCGGAAGCCTCGCGGCCTCGGTGGAACGCGCCGTGCGCGCCGCGTCCCACGCCGTCACCGGACTCGGCGCCCAGTCGTCCATGCCGTACGCGGCACAGCTCGACGTACCCGCGGTCACCACCGCTTCCTGACCACCCCAACGCGGGTCACCCACCAGCACAACGGAGAACCACCCCATGAGGAACCTCAAGATCGGCGTCTTCGAGAACGCGCAGACCAACGCGAGCGGCACGGCCACCTGGCGCCACCCCGACAGCCAACGGCACCTCTTCGACACCCTTGAGTACTGGCGCGACCTCGCCGCGGTCTGCGAGGACGCGAAGCTGGACTTCCTCTTCCTCGCGGACGCCTGGGGCTGGTCCGAGATCAACGGCTCCCGGCCGCCCATCGCCACCGAGGAGACCCTCGACCTGCCGCGGCTCGACCCGATGGTCGTCGCCTCCGCGCTGCTGTCGACGACGAAGAACCTGGGTCTCGTCATGACCGGCTCCGTCCTGGTGGAACCGCCGTACGCGTTCGCCCGCCGCATGGCCACGATCGACCAGCTCTCCGGCGGCCGCATCGGCTGGAACGTCGTCACCACCGGCACCGCCGACACCGCCGTGAAGGCGTTCGGCATGGACATGGTGGCCCACGACGACCGCTACCGCATGGCCGAGGACTTCCTCGACCTCGTCTACAAGTACTGGGAGGGCGCCTGGGAGCCGGACGCCCTGGAGAAGGACAAGGACGGCCGGTTCGCCGACCCCGCCAAGGTGCACCTGGTCAAGCACGAGGGCCCGTTCTTCCGCTCCGAGGGCTACGGCAACACGGCCCGCTCCCCCCAGGGCACGCCCGTCCTCTTCCAGGCCGGCGCCTCCCCGGCCGGCCGCCGGGTCGGCGGACGGCACGGCGAGTGCATGTTCGTGGGCAGCGGCTCGGTCCAGCAGCTCGCCGGGCACACCGCGTCCATCCGCGAGGAGGCCGTCAAGGCGGGCCGCCGCGCCGACCAGGTGAAGATCATGTCGGCGTTCTCCTGTGTCGTCGGCGCCACCACCGCCGACGCCGAGCGCCGTTACCGCAGCATCCTCGACGCCCAGCGCCCCGAGGTCACGCTCGCCAGCTACGCCATGTTCACCGGGCTCGACCTCTCCGAGTACGCCCCCGAGACGCCGATGACGGAGCTGTCCACCGAGATGTCGCAGACCCAGGTCGCGCGCTTCGCGGGCAAGACCGTCGGCGACGTCCTCGCCGACTGGCACACCCACGGCGTGGGCGCCCGGCCGGTGGTGGGCACCGCCGAGGAGATCGCGGACGAGATCTGCGCGCTCGCCGAGGGCGCCGACCTCGACGGCTTCCTGCTCTCCCCGACCGTCCAGCCGGCCTCGACCACGGACTTCGTCGAGTCGGTGCTGCCGATCCTGCGGGCCCGCGGCGCCTTCCGCGGCGAGTACACGGAGGGCGAGAGCCTGCGCGAGCGGCTCACCGGCGCCCCCGGCAGCGCGCTGCCGGACAGCCACCCCGCCGCCCGGTACCGGCACTGACCGGCGAAGCGCCCAGAACCCCCCGTGACGAGAGGAAGTCGAGCACCATGGTCACGTCCGTCCACCACCCGCCCGGTACACCCGTGCCCGCGGAGCTGACCGCGGCGACGCTGCGGGAGGCGTTCGGGGCCTACCCGACCGGCGTGGTCGCCATCGGCGCGCTGCGCGGCACCGAGCCCGTCGGGTTCGCGGCGAGTTCGTTCGTCTCGATCTCCCTCGAACCGCCGATGGTCGCGATCAGCGTGGCCCGCACCTCGACCACCTGGCCGCGGCTGGCGGAGGCGCCCGTCCTCGGGCTCAGCGTGCTCAGCCGCGACCAGGGGGGCCTCTGCCGCCGCCTGGCGTCCCGGGGCGTGGACCGCTTCGACGGCGTCACCTGGCGGGCCACCCCCCAGGGGGGCGTGCTGATCGACGACGCGGCGCTCTGGCTGACGGCCCGCGTGGGCGCCGTGTACGACGGCGGCGACCATGAGATCGTCCTGCTGGAGCTGCTCACCGCCGAGCTGTTCTCCGGTGTCGAGCCGCTCGTCTTCCACACCAGCCAGTTCCGGGAGCTCGCTCCCCATGCCTGACAGCCCGACCGCCCGCGCGCTCCTGACCGGCACCGTGGTGCACGGTGCCGGGCGGGGCCGCGGGCTCGGGTTCCCGACCGCCAACATCGCGGCCGACCCGGACTCACCGGTCCCGGCGCCCGCGATCTACAGCGGATGGCTCGTCCGCCGCACGACGGGTGCCGTTCACCGCGGCACGATCAGCATCGGGTCGAACCCGACCTTCTGCGACACGGCGGACATCCATATCGAGGTGTACTGCCACGACACGACGGACGAGTTCTACGGAGAACGCGTCGGCGTGTGGTTCGTGGCACGGATCAGGGACACCGTGAAGTTCTCCTCGCCGGCCGCCATGGTGCACGCCGCGCGACGGGACGTCTCCCGGTCCGATGCCCTCCTGGCCTCCCCCTCCGGGAGGCGGGCGCTGACCGCCGTACACGCGCTGCACCGGCGGACCGCGTCCCTCTGAGCGGCCCCCGCTCCCCCTTCCGACGGCCCCGCGCCGCCGCTCGCGGCCCATCGCGGCCGACGACACCTGGACCCCACGCCAGACCTGCTCCGACGAACAAAGGTGTTTAACAATGAGCGCATTCGAGTGGTTGAACACTCAGTTCGACCTGTTCGGGATCCCCGTGTACTGGTCGGACTTCCTGGGGAACATCCTGGCGCTTGCCACCGTGTGGCTGGCTCTGCGACGGTCCCTGACGGCCTGGCCGGTTCAGATCCTCGGCTCGGTGCTGCTGCTGATCGCCAGCCTCAATGTGCACCTGGGGGGCAACGCGGCCCGTCAGGTCGTGATCATAGCATCGGCCTCCTGGGGCTGGGCGACGTGGAAGCGCAGCCGCGAGAAGGAGGGCTCCATCAACGTCCGCTGGGCGATGGGGCGTGAGCGCACGGTGCTCGTCGCCGCGATGGTGCTGGGCACCACCGGTTTCGCCGCCCTGCTGCGGGCCACCGACGCCTCGTTCTACCCGGGCGCCCCGATGTGGATGATCCTCGCGGACGCCTGGATCTTCGTCGGCTCGATCCTCGCGATGTACACGCAGGCCCGCCGGTACGTGGAGTTCTGGTTCGTCTGGCTGGCGGTCGACCTCGTCGGCGTGCCGCTCGCCATCCACTCCGAGCTGTACTTCTCCGGCATCGTCTACGCGATCTTCTTCGTGATGGTCCTCATCGGCATCCGCGACTGGGCCGCGCACAGCCGCAACCAGGACGTCACCTCCCCGCTGGAGCCGGCCGTCGTGGTCGAGGGCCGGGACGACGTCCCGGCGGGCGCCGCCACCCCGGCCGCCACGACCGCCACCGCGGAGCGGACGTCACCGGAGTCCGCCGGGGGCGGCCGGACCTCCGGCTGACGGAGCGGCCCCGGGGCCACGGCCCCCGGACGCGACACCGTCGCGCGCGTCCGGGCAGGACCGTACGAGGGGGAACGACCGGTGCGAGGCGCACCGCGGGCAAGGACGCCCGCGGTGCGCCTCGCGCGTGTGGGGGGCCGGCGCGGCGGGACACCGGGGACGCGTGCGCCCGGCCCGGACGCGCGCGGTGGCCGCGGGGGCGGTGCTCGCGGTGGACGCGGGCCGGCGCTCACGGTGGACGCGGGGCGCGGGACACCGCCGGACGGTCCGGTCCCCGAGCGCGGTCGGAGTCCCATGGTCAGCGCCACCGTCCGGCCCGGCGAGCGGCGGATCAGCCCCGTCTTCCCGGGGATCGCCGCGGTGGCGGCGGCCGCCGGCTGGGCGGCGTGGACCGGTTTCGCGGAGCGGCCGGGCCTCGCGGTGTTCCTGTTCGTGACGGCGGCCTGGGTGGTGTCGCTGTGCCTGCACGAGTACGCGCACGCCCGCACCGCCCTGCACGCCGGCGACCTCACCGTCGGTGCCAAGGGCTACCTCACGCTGAACCCGGTGAAGCACACCCACCCGCTGCTGAGCGTCGTGCTCCCGGTGCTGTTCGTCGTCATGGGCGGGATCGGCCTGCCGGGCGGCGCGGTGCACATCGAGCGCTCCCGGATCCGGGGCCGTGCTCGGCACAGTCCGGTCTCGGCCGCGGGCCCGCTGACGAACGTGCTGTTCGCCCTCGTCCGCACCGCCCCGTTCTGGCTCGGCGCGTCGGACGGCGTGCCGCGCGGCTTCCGGCAGGCGCTGGCCCTCCTCGCGCTGCTCCAGGTCACCGCGGCGATCCTGAACCTCCTGCCGGTGCCGGGCCTGGACGGCTACGGCGTCGTGGAGCCGTGGCTCACGCACGCGGTGCGGCGGCAGGTGGAGCCGCTGGCCCCGTTCGGCCTGCTGATCGTGTTCGCGCTGCTGTGGCTGCCGTCGCTGAACGGGGTGTTCTCCGACGCGGTCCACACGGTCCTGCGGGGGCTGGGCGTCGGCGAGCCGGACATCCACTGCGGCTTCGAGCCGTACCGCTTCTGGCAGACCGACGGCCTCTGCGCGGTCAGCCGGTAGCGGGCCCGCCGCCGCTGCCCCGGGCGGCCCGCCCGCGCTTCAGGTAGTACCAGCACATGTTGGACGACAGCCCCGCGAGCAGCACCCACACGACCCCGATCAGCACGCCGCCGCGGGTGAAGGAGACGACGGCGGCGGCCACGGCGAGCAGGCAGACGGCCAGGGTGTAGAGGGCGAGGCGGGGCATGGGGCTCTCCTGTCGGGGGACACGTGCGGGTGCCGGGGCACCGCGGGCACCGCACCGCCCCCGCCGCGCGGCGGGCGGCCGCGCCCCGGGTGCGTGGCGGCAGCCACCAGTGTCCCCCATGACCTCATACGTCGGTGAGGCGGAGCCCCGCGTGCGCCCGGTAGCGGCGGTTGACCGAGATCAGGTTGGCGACCAGCGCCTCGACCTGGTGGGCGTTGCGCAGCCGCCCGGCGAAGACGCCGCGCATGCCGGGGATGCGCCCGGCGAGCGCCTGCACGGTCTCCACGTCGGCCCGGTCCTCCCCGAGCACCATCACATCGGTGTCGACGGAGGCGGTGTCCGGGTCCTGGAGCAGCACCGCGGACAGGTGGTGGAAGGCGGCGGTGACCCGGCTGCCGGGCAGCAGGGCGGCGGCCTGCTCGGCGGCGCTGCCCTCCTCGGGCCGGAGCGCGTAGGCGCCCTTCTTGTCGAAGCCGAGCGGGTTGACGCAGTCGACGACGAGCTTGCCGGTGAGTTCCGCGCGCAGCGACTCCAGCGTCGCGGCGTGGCCCTCCCAGGGGACGGCGACGATGACGATGTCGCTGCGGCGGGCGGTGCCGGCGTTGTCGTCGCCCTCGACGCCGTACCCGATCTCCGAGGCGGCGGCGCGGGCGCGCTCGGCGGCGCGGGAGCCGACGATCACCTTCTGGCCGGCGCGGGCGAGGCGCTGGGCGAGCCCCCTGCCCTGGGGGCCGGTGCCGCCGAGGACGCCGACGACCAGGCCGGAGACGTCGGGCAGGTCCCAGGGGTCCTTGGCGGGTGTCCTGGCCGCGGGGCGGTCGGCGCCGTGGGAGCTGTCGGTGCGGTCCGTGGAGGTCATGGTCCGACCCTACGTCGCCCCCGGCGGCGGCAGTGGCCCGGCGGGGCGGCGCGGCCGGGGGCGCGGGATGGCGGCGGGCGCGGTCCGCCGTCCCCGGACCGGGTGAATCCGGGGTGAACCCCGCCCGCGGGCACCCCGGTTGCGGCAGGATGCGCCGGTATGGACGCCGTACGGGTAGCGCTGCTGCGGGAAGTGCTCGCCGGGACGGAGTGGCTGGGTGCCACCCGGAGGTTCGCGGGGGCGCTGCGCGGCTCGGTCGTGTCGCACGGGGGCGGGCTGCTGCTGGTGGGGACGGCGGCGCACGAGCCGTGGCACCTGGCGGCGCACCTGGTGGACGAGGCCGCCTGGTCGGGGACGCCGGAGCTGGCGCCCACCCTGGTGCGGCACGCGGCGCGCCCCTCGGACCCGGCGCATCTGGCGGTGGGGCTGGGGCGGCTGGCGGCGGCCCGGCGCGGGGAGACCCTGCTGGTGGTGGCGCCCGGCGCGCCCGGCGCCCCGCTGCTGGAGCGGGTGCACGACGCCCGGCGGGCGGGGGCGACGGTGCTGTCGCTGGGCGCGGGCGAACGGGAGCTGGTGGCGCTGGCGCACGAGGCGCTGACCGTGCCGGACGGCGCCGAGCTGGACCTGGACACGGTGCAGCACCTGGTCAGCGCGGCGGCCGGGGAGAACGCGGTGCCGCCCCGGGGTCACCACCGCTTCCGGGACCGGCTCTCCCGGCTGGCCGACCGGCTCACGGCCCCGCCCCCGCCGCGCTGGTGACGCCGGGCGGCACGGAAAACCGGTTGCCCGGGGCTTCCGCGCCGCCCCACGATGACCCCTCGTGACCGGAGAACCCCCCGACGAGCCCCCCGCACCGCCCACCGCCCCCTCCGGACCCGCCACCGGGCCGCCCGCCGGACCCGCCGCCCGCCCCGCCGGTACGCCCGCCACGGCCCCGGCCGCTCCCCCCGTGCCGTCCGGCTCCCCCGGTGCGGCCCCCGGCGCCGCCGCCGCGGCGTCCGCGGAACCCTCCCCCGCGCCCGCCGCCCCGGCCCGCTCCGGAGTCGTCACCGGCGCCGCCACCACTCCCGTCATCGCCTCCGCCGCCGCTCCCTCCGCCGCGCCGGACGGGCCCGCGGAGCCCGCACCGCGCCCGGCCGCCGCCGAGACCGCCGGGGCCCCCGCGCGGCGGGCCGGGCTGCGGGGGCTGCTGCCCGATCTGTCGCCCTGGCGGGCCTCCGCCGACTTCCGTCGGCTCTGGGTGGCCGGGCTGATCACCAACTTCGGGAGCTTCCTGACCTTCGTCGCCCTGCCGGTGCAGGTCAAGGAGCAGACCGGCTCCGCCGCGGCCGTCGGCGCGATCGGCGCCGTGGAGCTGGTGCCGCTGGTGGTGTTCGGGCTGTACGG
Organism: Streptomyces sp. NPDC107521; assembly: GCF_055598485.1. Classification (NCBI taxonomy): domain Bacteria; kingdom Bacillati; phylum Actinomycetota; class Actinomycetes; order Kitasatosporales; family Streptomycetaceae; genus Streptomyces; species Streptomyces sp. NPDC107521. The sequence goes on along the minus strand of NZ_JBVKAT010000001.1, from coordinate 297,238 downwards.
CGGCGCCCTGGCCGACGCCGCGGACAAGCGGCGACTGATCCTCTGGACGGAGGCCGGCCAGGGCGTGCTCTGCGCGGTGCTGCTGGTCAACGCGCTGCTCCCGGCCCCGGCGGTGTGGCCGCTGTACCTCGTGGCCGCCCTCACCTCGGCGCTCGGCGGGGTGCAGCGGCCCGCGCTGGACTCGCTGATCCCGCGCATCGTGGCCCACGAGCACCTGCCCGCCGCCGCCGCGCTGACCTCGCTGCGCTGGCAGCTCGGCGGGGTCGCCGGTCCCGCGCTGGCCGGGGTGGTGGTCGCCTGGGCCGGACTGGGCTGGGCGTACGCGGTGGACCTGCTGACCTTCGCCGCCTCGGTCGTCCTGGCCCTGGGGTTGGCCGCCTCGCCCGCCTCCCGGGAGGCGGCGCGGCCCTCGTGGTCGGCGATCGCGGAGGGCGCGCGGTACGCGTGGGGCCGCAAGGAGCTGCTGGGCACCTACGCGGTCGACCTGGCGGCGATGTTCCTGGCCATGCCGCTGGCGGTGCTGCCGTTCCTGGCGGACGAGCTGGACGCGCCCTGGTCGCTGGGGCTGATGTACGCGGCCGTCCCGGCCGGCTCGCTGCTGGTGAGCCTCAGCAGCGGATGGACGTCGCGGGTGCGGCGGCACGGGCGGATGGTGGTGCTCGCGGCGGCGGGCTGGGGCGCGGCCATCGCCGCGGCGGGCGTCGCCGGCGACCTCTGGCTGGTGCTGCTGTGCCTGGCCGCGGGCGGCGCCTGCGACATGGTGAGCGGCGTCTTCCGCAGCGCGATGTGGAACCAGACGATCCCGGACGGGCTGCGCGGGCGGCTCGCCGGGATCGAGGTGCTGTCCTACTCGGTGGGGCCGCAGCTGGGCCAGGTCCGGGCGGGCGGCGCGGCGGCGCTGATGGGGGTGCGGGCCTCGGTGTGGTCGGGCGGGCTGGTGTGCGCGGGCGCGGTGGGGCTGCTGGCGCTGTGCCTGCCCGCGATGATGGCCTACGACGCCCGGACCGACGAGCACGCGGTGCGGCTGCGCGCCGCGCGCGCAGCCGCCGCGGAGACCTGAGCGGCCCGGCCGGGGATCAGTCCGTGCCCTCCTCCGGGCGGCCGGCGGGGGCGTCGTGCCACTTGGGGTCGTTCTCCCACTCCAGGTTGCGCTCCCGCGCGGTGCGCATCGCCTGCTCGGCCTCGGCGCGGGAGGCGTACGGTCCGAAGCGGTCCCTGGCCGGGCACTCCGGGCCCTCCTCCACCTTCTTGTGCTCCAGGCAGTAGTACCACTCGCCCGGTTTGCCCACCGTGCGCTTCTTGAACAGGGCCATGACCAGCTCCTCTCGTCCTCGTCATGTTCCCCCATCCGCTGGTTAGACTCGCTGCCATGTCTGGCCAGTCGCTGCTCGTTCCGGGGGAGCTGTCCCCCACCCGTTCCGTGCCCGGAAACATCCGCCGGCCCGAGTACGTCGGGCGGCCCGCGCCCGCCCCGTACACCGGGCCCGAGGTGCAGACCCCGGAGACCGTCGAGGCGATGCGCCTGGCCGGGCGGATCGCGGCGCGGGCGATGGCGGCGGCGGCCGAGCGGATCGCGCCCGGCGTGACCACGGACGAACTGGACCGGGTGGCGCACGAGTACATGTGCGACCACGGGGCCTACCCCTCGACGCTCGGCTACCGCGGCTACCCCAAGTCGCTCTGCACCTCGGTCAACGAGGTCATCTGCCACGGCATCCCGGACTCCACGGTGCTGCGCGACGGCGACATCGTGAACCTGGACGTGACCGCGTACATCGGCGGGGTGCACGGGGACAACAACGCCACCTACCTCGTCGGCGACGTGGACGAGGAGAGCCGCCTCCTGGTCGAGCGCACCCGGGAGTCGCTGGACCGCGCGATCAGGGCGGTGCGGCCGGGCCGCCAGATCAACATCATCGGCCGGGTGATCGAGTCGTACGCCAAGCGCTTCGGGTACGGGGTGGTGCGTGACTTCACCGGGCACGGGATCAGCTCCGCGTTCCACTCCGGGCTGATCGTCCCGCACTACGACAGCCCGCACGCGACGACCGTGATCCGGCCCGGGATGACGTTCACCATCGAGCCGATGCTGACCCTCGGGACGCACGAGTACGACATGTGGGACGACGGCTGGACGGTCGTCACCAAGGACCGCCGGCGGACCGCCCAGTTCGAGCACACCCTGGTGGTGACGGACTCGGGCACGGAGATCCTCACCCTGCCCTGACCCGCCCGGACCACCCGGTGCCGGCACCGGCACCGGCTTCACGGAACCGGATCTTCCGGCCCGGACGCACGGCCCGCCCCCTCCCCGGGGGCGGGCCCTTTCGCGTTCCGGGGAAGTGCGGCACACTTTTCCGACGTCGTGTCGGAAACTTTACCGACGAACTGTCGGCAAAGGATTGACTTAGGCAAGCCTAACCATAGAAGATCACCCCATGGACTCCTTCTCGACCCTTATCCGCACGGCCTCCCACGAACAGCACGTCGAAGCGGAAACCTCGACGTTCATGAGCGATCTGCTCGGGGGCCGGCTCGGCGTCGACGCGTACGCGCGCTACACCGAGCAGCTCTGGTTCGTCTACGAAGCCCTGGAGGCCGCCGCCGACCGGCTGGCCTCCGACCCGCTCGCCGGACCGTTCATCCGCCCGGAGCTGATGCGGCTGCCGTCGCTGGAGCAGGACCTGGCCCATCTGCGCGGCGCCGACTGGCGCGCCGGGCTGACCGCGCTGCCCGCCACCGAGGAGTACGCGGCCCGGGTCCGCGAGTGCGCCGAGGAGTGGCCGGGCGGCTATGTGGCGCACCACTACACCCGCTACCTCGGTGACCTCTCCGGCGGTCAGATCATCCGCGACAAGGCCGAGCGCACCTGGGGCTTCGACAAGAAGGGCGACGGGGTCCGCTTCTACGTCTTCGAGGGCATCGGCAACCCGGCCGCCTTCAAGCGCGAGTACCGCGAGCTGCTGGACGGCATACGCGCCGACGAGCTGGAGCAGCAGCGCGTGGTGGGCGAGTGCAAGCGGGCGTTCGCGCTGAACACGGCGGTCTTCCGGGCGCTGGGCGAGGAGTTCCCGCTGTCCGCCTGACGGACCGCGGCACGACGCACCGGTCCCCCCGGCGTTCCGTACGCCGGGGGGACCGGTGCGTCGTGCGTGCGGGGGCGGGCGCGCGGACGGGGGTCAGCGGTCCAGGCGGACCCGGCCGCCGATCTCCACCCAGCCCCCGGGCTGCGGCGCGGTCAGGATCTGGGAGCCCGCCCCCTGGGTGATGTTGAGGGCGCGGCCGAGGCGTTCGGTCAGCAGCAGGGCCGCGGCCCCGGTCGCCTCGTCCTCCTCGATGCCGTCGTCGCGGCCCGGGAAGCCCCGGGCGCGGACGCGGCCCGCCGCCTCGTCCTCCCACGCCCAGGCGTAGACCCACTCCCCCGGCGGCGGCACCGTCAGGTCCTCGACCTCCGCGACGGTGGCGTACCGGCGCAGGCTGCGCGGCGGCGCCCACTCCGGGCGGGCCTCGATCCAGCTGAACTCCCCGTCCAGCCGGACCCCCATCGCCCCGGCCGGGGCGACCAGTTCGGGAACGTCGAGGAGCCAGGCCGTGCCGACGCAGGGGTGCCCGGCGAACGGCAGCCGCAGGGTGGGCGTGTAGATGTCGACGACGCCGCGCTCGGGATCGTCGACGAACACGGTCTCGCTGAAGCCGAGCCCGGCGGCGAACTCCTGCCGTCCCGCCGGGTCCGGCAGGTCGGAACCCTCGCGGACGACGCCGAGTTCATTGCCGTAGCCGCCGTTCGGGGCGCAGAAGACACGCAGTACGTCGTAGTCGGTCACCGGGGCATTCAAGCACCGCCGGGGCGGGGACGAGGGCCCCCGCCCCGGCGAAGGGGCTTCTCGGGAGGGTCAGTTGCCCTCGGCCTCGCGCCGGCGGCGGGCGAAGTAGACGGCGCCCGCGCCGAGGACGACGGCGGCGCCGGCCGCGGTGCCGATCGCCGCGCCGGGCAGGTCCGAGCCGGTGGAGGCGAGGCTGCCGCCGCCGGTGGTGCCGAAGCCTCCGGTGGAGCCGCCGATGCCGCCCGTGCCGCCGGTGATCCCGCCGGAGCCGCCGAGTCCGCCGGTGGAGCCGGTGCCGCCGGTGGAGCCCGAGCCGCCGTTGCCCGAGCCGCCGTTGCCCGTGCCGCCGGAGCCGTTGCCGTTGCCGTCGGGGAGCTGGGCGCCCTCGCTCAGCGCCACCGAGAGGTCGACCGTGTCGAGCGCGGTGCCCGCGGTGTAGAAGTCGCCGAAGGCGGTCGCGCCGGCCTCGGTGAGGGTCGCGGTGACGCCCTCGACGGTGATGACGTCGTCCTTGGCGGTGAGGGTGGTGCCCGGGGCCTTGAGGTCGGCCAGGACCACGTTCGCCGTGCGCTCGCCGAGGCTGGAGACGTCGGCGGTCAGCGTGCCGCTGCCGCCGCTGAGACCGGCCCTCAGGTTGCTCAGGGTCAGGTCGAGGCCGTAGCCGCCGCCGTCCTCGTGGCCCTTGAAGTTGACGGCGCCCTTGAAGGCGGCGCTCAGGGTGCCGGCCTTGGTGTCGTAGGTGCCGGTGGCGTCCTTGAAGGTGAAGACGCCGTTGCCCGCGGCCTGGACGGCGCCGCCGGAGACGGTGACCCGGCCCTTGGCGGCGGGGCCCACGACGTAGGCGCGGAAGGAGTCCTTGACGCCCCAGCCGAGGGTGCCGTCGGCGATGTCGCCCTTGGCGGGGGCGGGGGTCCAGGTGGCGGTGGCGGACGGCGTGGCGGACGGGACCGGGGACTGGGGGGCGGGCGGCGTGGTGGTCGCGGTGTCGGTCGGCTCGGGGGTGCCGGTGGGCTCCTCGGTCGGCTCCTTGGTGGGCTCGGGGGTGCCGGTCGGCTCCTCGGTGGGCTCCTTCGTCGGCTCCGGAGTGCCGGTCGGCTCCTCGGTCGGCTCCTTCGTCGGCTCCGGGGTCCCGGTCGGCTCCTCGGTCGGCTCCGGCTTCTTCTGGACCAGGGTCAGCGGGTCGCCGGCCGCGCCCTTGTAGGTGTCGCTGCCCAGGACGTCCGCCGCCTCGTCGGTCAGCGTGGTCGCCATGTCCTTCATGTCGCGGGTGACCTCGACGGTGGCCAGCGGCACGTCGTCCCGGGTGGTGGTGCCGGTGGTGACGTCGGCGGTGATCGCGCCCGCCTTGCTGTCGAACTTCACGTCCGAGAGCGTGAACGCGAAGCCGTGCGCCTCGGACTTGATGCCCAGGCTGCCCTGGAAGCCCAGGTTCATGGTGTGCCCGACCGGGTCGTAGGTGCCCTTGCCGCCGGGGAAGGTGAAGGCGCCGTTGCCGTCCGCCTGGCTCGCGCCCCCGGCGGGGGTGAACTCGCCCTTGGCCCAGGTGGCGACGTAGGTGCGGTACGACTGCTTGATGCCCCAGGTCAGTTCGTAGCCCTGGAGGGGGACCTCGGCGGCCGAGGCGGTGCCCGCCCCGGCGGTGGCGAGGACGGTGGCACCGAGCGCGGTCGCGGTGGCCACGGCGGCGGCGAGGGCGGTGGAGCGGCGTCGTCTGACGGACATGGCGGTTGTCTCCTTGGGTGATGGGGCCGCCGGGGGGAGTGGCGGCGGGCGGGGGCTCGGCCCGGTGCGGTCAGGCCGTGTCCCCGGGGGAGCCGGGGGACGCCGGGGAAGCGGGGGGTTCCGGCGAACCGGCGGGGTCCGCCGGGGAGTCGGAGGGAGCCGCGGGAGAACCGGCGGCGGAGTCGGGGGAGTCGGCGGCGGGGGCGGCACCGGCGGCCGCCGCGGCGCGGCGGCGGCGGACGGCGAGGGCTCCGAGAGCGCCGGCCACCAGCAGCAGGGCGCCGGCCGCGACGCCCACGGCGGTGGCGGGGAAGCCGCCGCCGTCGGAGGAGGCCGCGACGGGCTCGGCGGAGGTCTCGGGCGCCGCCGACGGCCGCGGGGCGGCGGACGCGGTGGCGGAGTCCTCGGCGGACGCGGTGGGCGCGCTGCCCAGGTCGGGCAGGGCGGGCAGCTTCGCGTCGCCGGTCAGGGCGACGGCCAGGGAGACCGGGTCCATCTCGGTGCCGCCCCGGTACATCCCGCCGAAGGCCTTGGCGCCGCGCCCGGTGAGCTTCGCGGGGGCCTCGGTCACCGAGACCAGCCCGTCGTCGGGCTTGAGCTTCCCGGTGGCGAAGGTGACCAGCGCCACCTTCTTCGCCGTGAGCCCGGGGGCGGCCACGTCGGCGAACAGCGTGCCCTTCTCGCCCTTGACGGTGACCCGGACGGAGCTGAGGGCGAGGTCGAGCCCGTGGGCGCCGGTGAAGCGGAGTGTGCCGGTGAAGGAGGCGTCGAGGGCCCCGTCACGGAAGGTGCCCTTGCCGCCGGGGAAGCGGAAGAGGGCCCCGCCGTCCTTCGCCCCGCCGGTGAGGGTCCACTTGCCGTCGGCGATGTCGCCGGTGACGTACTCCCGGAAGGTGCGGCGCACGCCCCAGTCGACGGCGCCGTCGCGCAGGGCCGTGCCCTCGTCGGACTTCTTCGGCTTCTTCTCGGCCTCGGGGGCCTTCTCGGTGGGCCGGGGGGTCTGGGTGGGCCGGGTCTCGGCCGCCGCCGGGCGGACGTCCGCCGCCAGGCTCACCGGGTCGAGCGGGGTGCCGGCGCCGTAGAACCCGGCGAACGCCCGGGCGCCCTGGGTGGTGAGGGTGGCGGGCAGGTTGTTGAGGACCACGGCGTTGCCGTCGCCCCGCATGTTGATGCCGCCCAGGGAGAGGGAGGCGAAGGGCACCTGACGGGAGGTCGTGACCACCCCGGTCTCCTTGGACTTGCTGACGACGTCCACGAAGAGCGTCCCGCCGCCGCCGGAGATGCGCACCGTGGGGCGGCTGACGGTCAGGTCGAGCTGGGCGGAGCCGTCCGCCGCCCGGTGGCCGACGAAGCGCACGCCGCCGGCGAAGGCGGCGGTGAAGGCACCGGTCGAGCCGTCGTAGGAACCGGCCGCGGAGTGGAAGCGGAAGGTGCTGCCGCCGACGGTGGCGGCGCCGCCCGTCAGGGAGTAACCGCCCTTCGCCACGGGCCCGGTGACATAGCTCTGGAAGGAGGACTTGATGCCCCAGTCCAGCCGTCCGCCCTGCACGTTCCGGGCCTCGGCGTGTGCGGCGGAGAGGGGTAGCAGCGCCCCCAGGACGGCCGCGCACAGGACCGTGACCAGGGTGCGAAGGCGGGCGGGCATGAAAATTCCTCCGGGTCGACGACCGGTAGCGGGCGAGGTAAGGCTAACCTAAGCCACAACGGCCGATATCGGCAGGTGACGGAAAGGAACGGACGCGACCGTGCGACCCTTGCGAAGAAGACTGACGGGAGCGGCGCTGTCCGTGCTCGCCCTCGCCCTCACCGCGACCGGGTGCGGCGGTTCCACCGCGGCCCCCGCCGCGGGAAAGGCCCCGGCGGCAGCCGCCCCGGACCGGGTCGAGCCACTGGCGCGAACCCCGGAACCGAAGCTTCCGGTGACCGTCCGCTCCGCGGGCGGCGGCGAGGTGACGGTGGAACGGGCCGAGCGGATCGTGCCGCTCTCCGGCAGCCTCAGCGAGATCGTCTTCACCCTGGGCCTCGGCGACCGCGTCGTCGCCCGGGACGTCACCGCCACCTTCGAGCAGGCCGCGAAGCTGCCCGTGGTCACCCGGGGCCACGACGTCTCCGCCGAGAGCGTGCTCTCGCTGCGCCCGGACCTCGTCATCGCGGAGACCACCACCGGCCCCGAGGAGGCCGTGGAGCAGATCCGTTCCGCCGGTGTCCCGGTGCTGTTCGTCGAGGCCGCCAAGAGCCTGGACGACGTGGGCCCGCGGATCGCCGCGGTCGCCGGGGCCCTCGGTGTGCCGGACGCCGGGAAGGAACTGACGCGGCGTTCCTCGGAGCGGATCGACGCCGCCCGGGCGCGCGTGCCCGGGCACGCCGACACCCCGCGGGTCGCCTTCCTCTACCTGCGCGGCTCGGCCTCCGTCTATCTCCTCGGCGGCCGGGACTCCGGCGCCACCTCGCTGATCGAGGCCGCCGGAGGGCTCGACGCGGGCGCCGACTCCGGGCTCCGCAAGGACTTCACCGCCATCACCAGCGAGGCCCTGGTCAAGGCGGCGCCCGACGCCATCCTCGTGATGAGCAAGGGCCTGGAGTCGGTCGGCGGCGTCGACGGGCTGGTGGAGATACCCGGCGTCGCGCAGACCCCGGCCGGGATGGACCGGCGGATCGTTTCCGTGGAGGACGGCGTGCTCCTCAACTACGGCCCGCGCACCGACGAGGTCCTCGCCTCCGTCGTCGACCAGCTCTACGCGAAGGACGGCGCCTGATGACCGCGCCGGTGAAGCCGGCCCGCCCGGCGGCCCCCGCCCCCGCCCCGGGCGCGGCCCCCCGGCGGCGGCGCGGCACCCCCTGGCTGCTGACCGCCGCCCTGCTGGCCGGGCTGCTCGTCCTCGTCCCGGTCGCGGCCGGCACCGGCGCCTACCCGATCCCGGTCGGCGACGTCGTCGGCTCCCTGCTGCACCACGCGGGGCTGGGCGGCGGCGAACTGGACCGGGTCGCCGAGTCGGTGCTGTGGAACGTGCGCCTGCCCCGGATCGTGCTGGCCCTCCTCGTCGGCGCCTCGCTGGGCTGCGCGGGCGCCCTGATGCAGGGCGTGTTCGGCAATCCGCTGGCGGAGCCGGGCACCATCGGCGTCTCCACCGGCGCGGCCGTCGGCGCGGTCGCCGCCATCGCGCTCGGCCTGGACTTCCTGGGCCGCTGGACCCTGCCCGCGATGGCCTTCGTCGCCGGTCTGGTCACCGTCCTGCTGGTGTACGCCATGGCGCGGGCGCGGGGGCGCACCGAGGTGGTGACGCTCATTCTCATGGGCATCGCCATCAACGCGTTCGCCGGTGCCCTGATCGGCCTGTTCGTCTTCCTGGCCGACTCGGCCGGGGTCAGCCAGATCACCTTCTGGCAGCTCGGCTCGCTGTCCCAGGCGACCTGGTCCAAGGTGCTCGCGGTGCTGCCCTGTGCCGTGATCGGGCTGGCGCTCGCCCCGGCCTACGCCCGCCGGCTGGACCTGCTCTCCCTCGGCGACCGCCCGGCCCGGCACCTGGGCGTGGACGTGGAACGGCTGCGGATCGTGCTGATCCTCGTGGTGGCGCTGCTGACGGCCGCCGCGGTCAGCGTCTCGGGCGTCATCGGCTTCGTCGGCCTCGTCGTCCCGCACCTGATCCGGATGGCCGCGGGCCCGGGGCACCGGTTCCTGATCCCGGGCAGCGCGCTCGGCGGGGCGCTGGTGCTGCTCGGCGCCGACCTGGCGGCCCGCACCCTCGTGGCCCCCGCGGAGCTGCCGCTCGGAGTGCTGACGGCGCTGATCGGCAGCCCGTTCTTCTTCTGGCTGCTGCGCCGCACCCGGCGCCGGCAGGGAGGCTGGGCATGAGCCGCGCGCACGGCGGCCCGGCCGCCCCGGTCGCGGTCCCGGCCCCGGCTCCGGCCGCCGCCCCCTCCCCCGTCCCCCCTGTCACGAAAGGCGCCAGGCTCTTGAGACTCCCGCGGCTGGTCCCGCCCCGTCCGCTGCCGCCGCCCCCGGCCGCCCCCGGCGAGGTCCTCGCCGAGGCCGAGGGGCTGCGGGTCGACCTCGGGGGGCGGCGCGTCCTCGACGGTGTGGGCGTCTCGGTCCGCGCGGGCGAGGTCCTGGCCCTGGTGGGCCCCAACGGGGCGGGCAAGTCGACCCTGCTGGGCGCCCTGTCCGCGGACGTCCCGGCCGCCGGCGGGGTGGTGCGGGTGCACGGCAGGCCGGTGGACGACTGGTCGGCGCCGGAACTGGCGCTGCGCCGCGCGGTGCTGCCGCAGTCCGCCTCGCTGTCGTTCCCGTTCCCGGTGGAGGAGGTGGTCCGGATGGGCCGCGCCCCCTGGGCGGGCACGGACCGGGAGGACGAGGACGACGCGGTGGTGGCCGACGCGATGGCGCGCACGGAGGTGTCCGGCTTCGCCGGGCGGCCGTTCTCCGCGCTCAGCGGCGGCGAGCGGGCCCGGGTGGCGCTGGCCCGGGTGCTCGCGCAGCGCGCCCCGCTGCTGCTGCTCGACGAGCCGACCGCGGCGCTGGACCTGCGCCACCAGGAGCTGGTGCTGAGGCTGTGCCGCGAAAGGGCGCACGCCGGGGACGCGGTGGTCGTGGTGCTGCACGACCTGGGGCTGGCGGCGGCCTACGCGCACCGGGTGGCGATCCTGTGCGCCGGGCGTGTCAGGGCCGACGGGCCCCCGGCCGGCGTCTTCTCCGACGAACTGCTCTCCGAGGTGTACGACCAGCCGGTGGAGGTGCTGGCGCACCCGCGGACGGGAGCGGTGCTGGTGACCCCCCGGCGCGATTCTTGACGCAGCTTTGACCGAGCCATGATCACTCCTTTTCGCCGTCGTGACCGGTTCGTGTCATCGCGTCCGCCGTGAGATCCGGATCACCGCATCGACGGGTATCAAGAGGGGGTTCCTTCGATATTTTTAGGCGAGCCTCACCTTCCCTGTGAGGACCGTCAGCCCTCACGGCCACCCTTTGGAGTCCCCCATGCGAGCCGCAAGACTCTCCGTCGCCACCGCCGTCGCCACCGCCGCGGCCCTGGCCGCCGTCACCGGCTGCACGGCGAAGGGCGGTTCGGGGGACGGGGACAACGTGATCGCCGTGACGTCGACCGACGACAAGTGCGAGGTCTCCCGGAAGGAGTTCCCCGCCGGGCACGTCGAACTCGCCATCGAGAACAAGGGCTCCAAGGTCACCGAGGTCTATCTGCTCTTCCCCGACGACCGCGTGGTGACCGAGCGGGAGAACATAGGCCCCGGCACCAAGCAGCGGGTCACCGCCGAGGTGAAGGCGGGCGACTACCGGATCTCCTGCAAGCCCGGCATGAAGGGCAAGGGCATCCGCCAGGACGTCCGGGCCACCGGCGGCGGCACCACCGCCAAGCGCGACCCCCGCCTCGACGAGGCCGTGGCCAACTACCGCGAGTACGTGCAGGCGCAGGCCGACGAGACGCTGCCGAGGGCCGAGGCGTTCGCCGGGGCCGTCAAGGCGGGCGACGTGGCGGCGGCGAAGAAGGCGTACGCCCTCTCCCGCATCGGCTGGGAGCGCACCGAGCCGGTCGCGGAGTCCTTCGGCGACATCGACCCCAAGGTCGACGTCCGCGAGGACGGGCTGGAGGACGGCCAGGACCCGGAGACCGACTGGACCGGCTGGCACCGCCTGGAGAAGGCGCTGTGGCAGGACGGAAGGATCGGCGACCGGGAGAAGGAGCTGGCCGACCGGTTGATCACCGACCTGAAGGACTGGCAGAACCGGGTCGGCAAGGCCGACATCACCCCCACCTCCATGGCCAACGGCGCCAAGGAGCTGCTCGACGAGGTCGCCACCGGCAAGGTCACCGGCGAGGAGGAGCGCTACTCGCACACCGACCTGGTCGACTTCAAGGCCAACGTCGAGGGCGCGGAGATGTCGTACCGGCTGCTCAAGCCGGTGGCCGCCGAGAACGACCCGGCGCTGGCCAAGGAACTGGACCAGCAGTTCGCCGCGCTGGACAAGCTGCTCGACGCGTACCGCCCGGACACCAAGTCGTACGCGTTCACCTCCTACGACAAGGTCTCCAAGGCGGACCGCAAGAAGCTGTCCGACGCGGTCAACGCACTGGCGGAGCCGCTGTCCAAGCTGGCCGCCGCCGTGGTCACGAAGTAGGCGGGGGGAGCCGGCCACCATGACGGACACCGACCGCACCGAGCGGAGCGGCCCCGACCGGCCCTCCCGCCGGGCCCTGCTCGGCTGGGGCGGCGCGGGCCTGGCGCTCGGCGCCGCCGCGGCAGGCGGCGCCATCGCGGCGGCCCGCACCGGGGACGACGTGGACCCGGCCGGCGCCGACACCGCCGTTCCCTTCCACGGCGCCCACCAGGCGGGCATCGCCACCCCGGTGCAGGACCGGCTGCACTTCGCCGCGTTCGACGTGACCACCGAGGACCGCGCCGCCTTCGTCGCGCTGCTCAGGGAGTGGACGGCGGCGGCCCGCCGGATGACCGCCGGGGACCCGGTCGGCGACGGCGCCTTCGGCGGGCTCGCCGAGGCCCCGCCGGACGACACCGGCGAGGCGCTGGGCCTGCCGCCCTCGCGGCTGACCCTGACCATCGGCTTCGGGCCGTCGCTGTTCACACGGTTCGGCCTGGCCGGGCGGCGCCCCGCCGCCCTGGTCGACCTGCCGAAGTTCCCCGGCGACAACCTCGACCGCGACCGCAGCGGCGGCGACCTGTGCGTCCAGGCCTGCGCCGACGACCCCCAGGTCGCGGTGCACGCGATCCGCAACCTGGCCCGGATCGGCTTCGGCCGGGTCGTGGTGCGCTGGTCCCAGCTCGGCTTCGGCAAGACCTCGTCGACCACGCCCGACGCGCAGACCCCGCGCAACCTCTTCGGCTTCAAGGACGGCACCCGCAACATCTCGGGCACCGAGACCGGACGGCTGGACAGGTTCGTCTGGGTCGGCCGCGAGGACGGCCCGGAGTGGATGACCGGCGGCTCCTACCTCGTCGCGCGGCGCATCCGGATGCACATCGAGACCTGGGACCGCGCCCCCCTCCAGGAGCAGGAGGACCTGTTCGGCCGCAGCAAGGGCGAGGGCGCCCCGGTCGGCCGGGCCAAGGAGCACGACGAGCCGTTCCTGAAGGCCATGAAGCCGGACTCGCACGTCCGACTCGCCCACCCGGACTCCAACGGCGGGGCGACGCTGCTGCGCCGCGGCTACTCCTTCACCGACGGCACCGACGGGCTGGGCCGCCTGGACGCGGGACTGTTCTTCCTCGCCTACCAGCGCGACGTCGAGGGCGGCTTCGTCCGCGTCCAGCGCCGGCTGGCGAAGGACGCGCTCAACCAATACATCCAGCACGTGGGTTCGGCGGTCTTCGCCGTCCCGCCCGGCGTCCGGGACGCGGACGACTGGTGGGGCAGCACGCTGTTCGCCAAGGAGGCGTAACCGTGTTCTCCAACTACCTGATCGGACTGCGGGAGGGCCTGGAGGCCACCCTCGTCGTCTGCATCATCATCGCCTATCTGGTCAAGACCGGCCGCCGGGACGCCCTCCGGCCGATCTGGACCGGCATCGCCATCGCGGTGGCCCTGGCGCTCGCCTTCGGCTGCGTCCTCGAATTCGGCTCGCAGGAGCTGACGTTCACGGCGCAGGAGGCGCTCGGCGGCTCGCTGTCGATCATCGCCGTGGTCCTGGTGACCTGGATGGTGTTCTGGATGCGGCGCACCGCCCGGCACCTCAGGTCGGAGCTGCACGGGAAGCTGGACTCGGCCCTGCGGATGGGCACCGGCGCCCTGGTCGCCACCGCCTTCCTCGCCGTCGGCCGGGAGGGCCTGGAGACGGCCCTGTTCGTGTGGGCGTCGGTGCACGCCGCCAGCGACGGCACCCCGCGCCCGCTGATCGGCGTGGCCCTGGGCCTGGCCACCGCGGTGCTGCTGGGCGTCCTGTTCTACAAGGGCGCCCTGCGCATCAACCTGGCCAAGTTCTTCACCTGGACCGGCGGCATGCTGGTCGTGGTCGCCGCGGGCGTCCTCGCGTACGGCGTGCACGACCTCCAGGAGGCGGACCTGCTGCCGGGCCTGACCAACCTGGCCTTCGACATCAGCAACATCATCGACCCGTCGAGCTGGTACGGCACGCTCCTCAAGGGCGTGTTCAACTTCCAGCCGGACCCGACGGTGCTTCAGGTCACGGTGTGGCTCCTGTACTTGGTCCCGGTGCTCGCGCTGTTCCTCTCCCCGGTAGGGTTCGCCTCCGGGAAGGGGAAGGGGACGGAACCGGATGAGCAGGGATCGCGGCCCGCGGAGGCCCCGCAGTCGTGACCGGGGCGCCTGGGCGGCACTCGCCGCGGTGACCGCGCTGTCGCTGACGGCGGGCGGCTGCGTGGTGGTGCACGGCGAGCGCGCGGTGGTCCCCTCGGCCACCCGGTCCGAGGCCGCCGCCGCGCTCGACGGGTTCACCCGGGCGTACAACCAGGCGGACAAGGAGTACGACCCCGCCCTGGACGCCGCGTACACCACCGGCGCCCTGGCCTCGATCGACGCGGCACGGCTCAGGGCGGGCCGGGCCGGCCACCCGGCGGGCAACCCCTCCCACACCCCGCTGCGGCTGACGGACGCGAAGTTCACCGTCCCGGCCAAGGCGGGCTGGCCGCGCTGGTTCCTGGCGGACGCCCGGGGCAACAAGGGCGGCACGGCCCGCTGGCTGCTGGTGTTCACCCGCGGCGGGCCCGACGAGGGCTGGCGGGCGGCGTACCTGACGCTGGTCGGGCCGGGCGACGTACCGGAGTTCAGGACCGACGCGGAGGGCCGGGCCGAGGCGGTCCCGGCCGACGCCGCGGACCTGGCCGCCGAGCCCGCCGCGCTGAGCGGCGCCTACGCGGCGTATCTGCGCGAGGGCGGCAAGGTCTTCGCGAACGGCCCGCACACCAGCGACTGGCGCGCGCAGCGGGAGCGGCGGGCGACCCGGCCGGGCCTGGTCACCCAGTACCTCGACGAGCCGCTGACCGACGGCGACCACGCGCCGCTGGCGCTGCGCACGAAGGACGGCGGGGCACTGGTCTTCTTCGCCACCCGGCACTTCGAGAAGCGCACCGCCGCCCCGGGCACCTCGGTGCCCCCGCCCGGCGAGGACGTGCTGGCCCTGACGGAGGGCACGGTACGGCGGTCGCTGACGATGGAGTTCGTCTCGAACGAGGTCGCCCTCGACCCGCCGGAGGGCGGGGTGTCGGTGCTGGGCCGCATCCAGGGCCTGACGGCGGCGAAGGGCGAGTAGCGCACGGCCGGGGCCCTCGGCGGGCCCCGGCGGGCGCGACGGGTCAGTGGCGCAGCGGCCAGGCGGTGTCGGCGTGGGCGCCGCCCGCCCCGGCGTGGCGGGCGCAGGCGTCGGTCAGGGTCTCCAGCAGCGTCAGCGGGTCGGGCAGCGGATGCTCGGGGCCGCGCAGCCAGTGCACGGTCTGCTCGCCGGGCAGCCGGGCGGGCGGGACCAGGACGTAGGAGCCCCGGCAGTGCCAGCGCAGGCCCGGGTGCTCGTCCATGGTCTCGGGGTGGCAGTCCAGTTCGCAGGGCCACCACTCGTCCTCGTCGGCGGGGGTGCCGCGGGTGAGGGTGAAGAACAGCATCCGGTCGTCGTCGCTGCCGGCGACCGGGCCGACCTCGACCCCCGCCTCCAGCAGCCGGCCGAGCGCCTCGTGGCCGGCCGCGAGCGGCACGTCCAGCACGTCGTGGACCATGCCGGTGGCGGTGACGAAGTTGGCCTGCGGCTGGTGCCGCGCCCAGCGCTCGATCTGCGCGCGGTCGGTGGTGGACTGCGTCTGCCAGGCGAAGGACACCGGGTGCCGGGCCGGGGTGGGGCAGCCGACCCGGTCGCAGGAGCAGCGGTAGCCGGACGGGTGGGCGGCGGGGGCGAGCGGCAGTCCCGCGGCGGCGGCGGCGAGCAGCAGGTCCTCCCGGCCGCCGTCCCCGGCGGCCTCCTTCGGGCGCCCTCCACGCAGCCACTGGGAGAGTTTTTCCCGCAGGCCGCTCCGGCCACCGAAGTCCGCGCTCATCTATCCCCTCGCCTCGCCGTCGTGCGTTCCAGCATGCCCCATGCTCCCACCAATCCGTGCGCCGGGGTTGGGAAGGGGTGAACTTCCCTGGTCAGCGCGGAGCGATGCCGTGGAGGGCGTAGTCGACGAGGGTGTCCGTGTAGGCGTACGAGAACGGCGCGGTGTGCTGGAGCCAGCGCTGGGCGAGCGGCGAGACGAACAGCTCCAGGGCGATGCGCGGATCGACGTCCGGGCGCACCTGCCCGGCCTCCTGGGCGGCGCGCAGCCGGTCGACGTAGAGCTGGAGCGAGGGTTCCAGGAGCTTGGCGACGAACCGGCGGCCGAGCTGCTCGTCCACCACGCCCTCGGCGGCCAGGGCCCGGGAGGGCGCCTCGAACCGGGGGTCGCGCAGCTCGTCGACGGTGGCCCGCAGCACGGCCTTGAGGTCGGCGGCGAGGTCGCCGGTGTCCGGGATGGCGTACGTCCGCTGTCCCGCCGCCCGCGCGGCCTCGTCGGCGAGGTCGAGGAACGCCTCCAGCAGGACGTCCGCCTTGGAGGACCACCAGCGGTAGATCGTCTGCTTGCCGACCCCGGCGCGGGAGGCGATGCCCTCGATGGTGGTCCTCGGGTAGCCGACCTCGCCGACGAGGGCGAGGGCGGCGTCGTAGATGGCCCGGCGGGACCGTTCGCTGCGGCGGGTGGTGTCGGGGTTCGGGGAGGCGCTCTGGCTGGACATGGGTCGAATTTATCAGGTTGACAAGACGCCACGTCTCGCCAACACTGACTAGACGAGACGCACCGTCTCGCATCATCCGAACGGCCCCCGCGGCCACGACGGGAGGAGCCCTCATGACCCGAGGCGGAGCCGGAAACATGCTGGGTGTCGGCGGAACGCGCCGCACGATGGGCCGCGAGGCGCTGCGCGGCGGCGGCCGGGGCGACACCGGGGTCGGCGCTCCGGACCCCCTGGCGCGCAAGCGGGAGTTGCTGCGCGGGCTGCGGGAGGACCGGGAGGCCCGGGAGGAGACGGAGGCGGAGGCGGAGGTGACGGAGGAATAGGAGAGGGCCGAGGCGGAAGGGGCGGGGCGGCCGGGGGGCGGCACGGATCCCGGGCGGACGCTCGGTTCCCGGGCTTCCGGGCCCCGGATCTCCCGGCGGGCTCCCGGCCGGGCCCCGAAAGGCTCACTTCGGCGGGCACCGCCGGACCGGACTCCCCGGTCGGCCGCTCCCGGCGGGTTCCGGACCCGCAACCCGTCGGCCAGGGAGGGCGTGGCCATGCCTGGGTTGCCCGCAGCGGCCGCAGTGTCCGGAGCTATTGCCTGGCGCGAATATTGAGGCGCACACGACCCCCGGTTATGACATGGTCAGATCATGAAGAGGATCGCAACGGGGGCGGCAACGACACTTGCCGCAACGGCCCTTCTCACCGGCAGCATCACTACGCCCACCCATGCCGCACCGGCCTGGGACAAGACCGTCAAGTGCAAGCAGAAGGACTGGGACGACCGGGTGATTCCCACTCGCGTCGGCAACAGCAAGCTCGGCTGGAAGCACTTCTCCGGTCCGCACAACATCAAGAAGTGCAAGATCGTCAATGCCGCTCTCAACGGCAAGCCCGACAAGAAGAACGGCGCCCGCCTCGAGTACTGGGCCTATGCCTGGAACGGCAACCGCCGTGTGCAGGTCATCGTGATCGTCCAGTACGCCCGCAAGACCGCCGACGGAGATTACGACGCCGGCGCCGGCCAGAAGATCGGTGTCATCACCGCCTACTGCAAGGGCATGAACAGGTGCCCGAACTGGCTCAACCAGTGACATCGTTTGACGCGTGACTCTCACGTACGACGACATCGCGGAGCAGCAGGCGGACATCGTCCGTCTGCTGCTCCACCACATCCACGCCCCCCTGCCCGATGGCCGATTCATCCGGGGTGTCCTGCCCTCGCCGTCTCCTGTCGCAGGGGTCCGGATCGCCACTGGCCCTCAACATGCCGGTTTTCCGGGTGGCTTGACGGTCTGGGAGATCCCTCTTCGCACCGTCGACGACCCCGAGGAGCTGGCGGGCGCGAATGACGTCCTCGGCCTCGTGCGTGCCTTGAACACCGGCACCCGTATCTTCACCAGCAGCCGTGCCGACACGGTGATGGGCATGGCCCTCATCCATGTGGATCCTGCGCAGGTCGCTCCCGTCGGGCCGGGGGAGCGCGACAACGCCTTCACCATCCTGCGCACTCTCACCTACCCCTGGACAGAGGAACAGCCCGACCCTCGGCTGCGCGGATTCCTCCTCCAGGGCCCCGACCGGATGCGCCTGTACGTCGACCACGAAGAAGCCACCGACGTGGTCGCCGCCGACGTACGACCGTCCGGTGCCCTGACCGCCCTGCTCGCGGCCCTTCCCTCCCTGGTCGAGGAGGTGGAACGGACCGTGCCGGGCGACATCGGCGATCCGCACTGCTCCCGCTTGATCGATCTCACCGACTGGTGACCCGGGAAGCCCGGGACGCTCAGCGCCGGGATCGTCTCAGGCTGCTCCGGTTGCTCCCCGTTCGGCACAGGCGGAAAGGGATCTCTCGATCTCGGCGGCGGTCTCTCTCAACATGGTGGCGAACCACATGGTTCCGCCGAACCTGGGGATGGCGCCTCTTCGGCTGTTGGCCGAGATGATGGATCGCGCGCAGGGAGGCTCTCCCGGGGCTGTCCGCCGGCCATGCTGAACCGGTCTGGACATCCCACAACCTGCCCGGACATGACCGGGACACCCACTCACATGCCCGGAGATCTCCGAGACTGCCCGGACAGCACAGAGACAGGACCCTCACGTCCAGGGTCCCGGCCGGGGGCTGCTGGTCGACGCCCAGGCCGGGGGTCACGGCCGGATGTCACGGGGCCGGTGGCCAGGGGGCGCCCCAGTCGGTGTCGCGGGCGGCCCGGTAGTGGTCGCCGTGGCGCTTGGTGACCGTGGTGCGCCGCAGCGCGGGCTCGCTCTCGCACAGGTCGAGCAGGACCTGGCCCTTGCGGATCTGCGGCCGCCGCACGACCCGCGCGGGGGCGGGCTCCGCGGGCAGGCGGACGGCGGCGACGTAGCTGAACTTCTCGTCCTCGTACGCCAGGGAGCCGCCCTTGACCTGGCGGTGCAGGGAGGAGCGGCTGACCCGGGCCGAGAAGTGGCACCAGTCGGTGCCGGGCACGATGGGGCAGGCAGCGCTGTGCGGGCAGGGCGCGGCGATCCGGAATCCGGCGCGGACCAGCCGGTCGCGGGCCTCGATGACCCGGGCGTAGCCGTCCGGCGTGCCCGCCTCCACGATCACGACGGCCGATCCGGCGGCAGCGGCGGCCTCCACCAGGGCGGCGCGGTCGGCGGCGGTCAGCTCGTTGAGCACGTAGGAGACGGTGACGAGGTCGGCGGCGTCCAGCGGGAGGGGGCCGCCGATCCGGGCTCGTGTCCAGCGGGTGCCGTCGAGGTCCGGGTGGGCGGCTGCGATCTCCCGGCCGAGGGCGAGCGCGGGCTCGGCCCAGTCGAGCACGGTGACCGGACGGACGCCGGGCCAGGTGGCGCTGACGGCCCAGGTGGCGGCGCCGGTCCCGCCGCCCACGTCGACGTGGGCGCCGGGCGTCCAGCCGGGGGCGGCGTCGGCGAGCGCTCCGAGGGCGGACCGTACGGCGGCGAAGGTCGCGGGCATGCGGTAGGCGGCGTAGGCGACGACGTCCGCGCGGTCGCGCAGGATCGGGGCGTCGGTGGGGGTGTCGCCCCGGTAGGCGGCGATCAGCCGCGCGACCGCCTGGGCGGCGCGCTGCGGGGGGAGCCCGTCGACCAGCTCGGCAAGGGCGGCACGCAGGATGTCGGCGGGCTCGTTCACCCGCCAATCCTACGGCCGCGCGGACACCGCCCCGGCCCGGCCGGGTCCCGCCCCGGGCACCCCCGGATCACCCCGGGCACGGGCCCGCCACCGGGCGCGCGAGCAGGCCCGCCACCGGGCGCGCGAGCGGAGGCGGGGGCGCCGGCTAAGACGGGGCGAAGGCGGGGGCGGGACGCAGGCGGAGGTGGGGGCGAAGGTGCGAACAAAGACGGGGCGCTGACGGAGACACGGGCGAAGGCGAGGCGCCAGCGGAGCCACGGACGGAGGCGAGACGCCAGCGGAGGCACGGGCGAAGGCGAGGCCCAGCGGGGGCGCGGAACACACGGCGTGCACGGTGCGGGACGGGGCCGTGGGACCCGTTCCCCCGCCGTCCCCGTGACTCAGCCGTCCCCCCCTTGTCTCCGCCGTCCCCGTCCCCGCGCCCGCGCCGTCGCACCCGCATCCGCCTCTCCGCCGTCCCCGCGCCGTCGCACCCGCGCCCGCGCCGTCGCCCCCGCACCCCGCGCCGTCGTCCCCGCGCCGGCACTGCGGCCGGGAGCGCCCCGGGGACGGGCCGCACGGCGGCGGAGGTCGCGGGCAGGCGGTGGGCGGCGCAGGCGACGACGTCCACGCGGTCGCGCGGGACCGGGGCGTCGGTGGGGGTGTCGCCCCGGTAGGCGGCGATCAGCCGCGCGACCGCCCGGGCGGCGCGCTGCGGGGCTGCCTCCGCCGTTCCCGCGCCTGCCGCCGCGCCGTCGCCCCCGGGCGCCGTCGTCCCCGCGCCCGAACCGCCCCACGTGCCCGCCGGGGGGCGCCGGTGGTCACATGGCCCGGACCGCCCGGGCCACCCCCGTGGCCAGCGCCGCCCGGGGCGCGTTGTCGAACGGGCGCCGCCGGGGGTGGACGGTGTTGGCGAGGAGCACCGCGAAGGTGTCCGTGGCCCGGTCGAGGACCAGCATGGTGCCGGTGAAGCCGCAGTGCCCCGCGGCCCCCCGTCCCGCCAGCTCGCCCATGAACCAGGGCTGGTCGAGGGCGAACCCGAGCCCCGGTTCGGTCAGGAGCAGGTCCACGAAGTCGGGGCCCAGGATGCGCGCGGGACCGTGGCCGCCGCCGGCCAGCAGCGCCCGGCAGAACACCGCCAGGTCCCGCCCGGTGGAGAACAGCCCGGCGTGTCCGGCGACACCGCCCAGGGCCCAGGCGTTCTCGTCGTGGACGGTCCCCCGCACCATGCCCCGGTCCGCCTTGGCCCAGGGGCGCCGCTGGTCCTCGGTGGCCGCGGCGTCGGGGCAGGGCCCGAACCGGGTGGCGGTCATCCCCAGCGGCCGGGTGATCCCCTCGTGGACGAGGACGTCGAGGCCGCGCCCGGTGATCCGTTCCAGCAGGTGCTGGAGGAGCAGCATGTTGAGGTCGGAGTAGAGGTACGTGCCCTGCGCCCCCGCCGGCGCCTCCTCCCGCAGCCTGCGCAGCCGCTCGGGACCGTCGGGGCAGTCGTACAGCGGGAGTTCGGGCCGCAGCCCGGAGGTGTGGGTGAGCAGCTGCCGCACGGTGACGCCCCGCGATGCGGCGCCGGTGAAGTCGGGGAGGTACGCGCCGACGGCCGCGTCGATGCCGAGGGTGCCGCGCTCGATCTGCTGCACGGCGGCGACGGCCGTGAAGAGCTTGGTCAGGGAGGCGAGGTCGAAGGGGGTGCCGACGGTCATCGGCACCTTCGCCCCGTCGGGGAGTTCGGTGCCGGCGTCGGTGCGGGGGTCGTAGGCGGAGTACCGCACCGCCCAGCCCGACGCCTCCTCGACGGCGAGCACGGGCCCGCGTCCGGCTGCGACGACCAGCCCGGCCGCCCAGGGCCGCTCGCCGGTGGTGAGGGCGAGGGCGTCGGCGACGGCGCGGTGGAGCAGGCCGGGTTCGAGTCCGGCCCGCTCGGGTGTGTCGGGCCGCAGTCTGGGAACGCTCAGCGCCCTTCCCCCTCACCGCTCGCGCCCGCGGCCCGCGCCCCCGCGCCGTCCGCGCCGGCGCCCCGGGGGCGGCACAGCGCCAGCAGTCCCAGCGCCACCGCGGCGGCCACGAGCTGCACCAGGGCCATGGGCACGGCCGTGTCCTCGCCGGCGATCCCGACCAGCGGGGAGGCGAGCGCGCCGATGAGGAAGGACGAGGTGCCGAGGAGCGCGGAGGCGGACCCGGCGGCCCGTTCGACCCGCATCAGGGCGAGCGCCTGGGTGTTGGGCAGCGCCAGCCCCATGGCGGACATGAGGACGAAGAGCGCGACGGCGACGGGCACCAGCCCCACGTCCCCGAAGACACCGAGCGCCATCAGCAGCAGGACGGCCGCGGCGGCGATGACGACGAGCAGTCCGGTCACCAGTACCCGGTCCAGCCGCACCCGCCCGACCAGGAGCTTGCCGTTGATCTGCCCGACGACGATCAGCCCGACGGAGTTGGCGCCGAACAGCAGGCTGAAGGTCTGCGGGGAGGCGCCGTAGATCTCCTGGACGACGAAGGGCGACGCGGCGATGTAGGCGAACAGCGTGGCGAAGGCGAAGCCGCCCGCGAGCATGTACCCGGTGAAGGCGCGGTCGGCGAGCAGGCCGCGCATGGCGCGCAGGGCGTCGCCGACACCGCCCGCGTGGCGTTCCTCGGGCGGCAGGGTCTCGGGCAGCCGCGCCCAGACGAGGGCGCCCAGCAGCACGCCGACCGCGGTGAGGACGACGAAGACGCCGCGCCAGTCCGCGACGCGCAGGATCTGCCCGCCGATCAGCGGCGCGACGACGGGGGCGGCGCCGGAGATGAGCATGAGGGTGGAGAAGAAGCGGGCCATGGCCACGCCGTCGTACAGGTCGCGGACGACGGCGCGCGCGATGACGATGGCGGCGGCGCCCGCGAGCCCCTGTGCCAGCCGGAAGGCGATGAGGAGACCGGCGGTGGGGGCCACGACGCACAGCGCGGTGGCGAGGACGTAGAGCGCGATCCCGGTGAGGAGCGGGCGGCGGCGGCCCCACTTGTCGCTCATGGGGCCGATCACGAGCTGGCCGAGGGCCATGCCCGCCAGGCAGGCGGTGAGGGTGAGCTGGACGGTGGCGGCGGGCGCGTTCAGGGAGCGGGTGACCTCGGGCAGCGCGGGGAGGTACATGTCCATCGCCAGCGGGGGCGTGGCGGTGAGCCCGCCGAGGAGGAACGTCAGGAGCAGCCCGGCGCCCCGGGCGCCCCGCTTCCCCGGGGCTCCGGGAACCGTCGGGCCGCCCGTCCCCCGGCCGGGCCGCGCGGGGTGCGCCGCGGCGTCGTGCTCCGGCACCGGCGCCCGGTCCGGACCGGGCGCCGGTGCCGAACCGTTCGCTCCGGGTGCCGCGGCCGCTCCGGGCGCCGGTGCCGTGTCGGCCGTACCGGTCCGCCCGGCCGTGCCGGGTGCCGTCTCGTGTGCCGTGCACCCCGGTCGCGGTGTGTGCGGTACGGGTGCCCCGCGCTCGGGCATGCGCCCCTCCCTGTTCGACGGATCCGCCACCTATGCTCTCAGCTCGTACGGGTTTGACCGAACGTGATCGAGGGTGGGGCGATGTCGGCGGTGACGACCGGGCGGCGGGTGCGCTGGGGGATTCTGGCGACGGGCGGGATGGCGGCGACGTTCACGGCGGATCTGGTCGCCCTCCCGGACGCCGAGGTCGTGGCGGTGGCCTCGCGGACGGAGACGTCGGCGCGGGCCTTCGCGGAGCGGTTCGGCATACCCCGGGCGTACGGCGACTGGGAGTCGTTGGCGCGGGACGCGGAGGTCGACGTGGTCTACGTCGCCACCCCGCACGCGGCGCACCGGGCGGCGGCCGGGCTCTGTCTGGAGGCGGGCCGGGGCGTGCTGTGCGAGAAGCCGTTCACCCTGAACACGCGGGAGGCCGGGGAACTGGTCGCGCTGGCCCGCGCGCGGGGGAGCTTCCTGATGGAGGCCATGTGGATGTACTGCCATCCGCTGGTCCGGCGGCTGCGGGCGCTGGTGGCGGACGGTGCGATCGGCGAGGTGCGCGGAGTGCGGGCCGACTTCGGGCTGGCGGGGCCGTTCCCGCCCGGGCACCGGCTGCTGGACCCGGCGCAGGGCGGGGGCGCGCTGCTGGACCTCGGCGTGTATCCGGTGTCGCTCGCGCATCTGCTGCTGGGCGAGCCCTCGGACATCGCCGCGCGAGCGGTGCTCTCGGAAGAGGGCGTCGATCTCCAGACGGGTGCCCTGCTCTCGTACGAGAGCGGTGCTCTCGCTTCGGTGCACTGCTCCGTCGTCGGCGGGTCGGCCAACTCCGCCACGGTCACCGGTTCCACCGGGCGCGTGGAGGTGCCGGACGGCTTCTTCGCCCCGGAGCGCTTCGTGCTGCACCGGGACGGCCGCGATCCCGAGACCTTCACGGCCGACCCGGCCGACGGCTCCCCGGCGACCCTGGCGCACGAGGCCCGCGAGGTGATGCGCGCGCTGCGCGCCGGGGAGAGCGAGTCGCCGCTGGTGCCGCTGGACGGCACCCTCGCCGTGATGCGGACGCTGGACGCGATCCGCGACCGGGTCGGCGTCCGCTACCCGGGCGATGAGCCGTCGGCGGCGGTCACGCCGGCTTGAGCCCGGGCTCGCCGGCCTCGGTGACGAAGGAGGCGGCCGTGGTCAGCGGCGCGCCCGGGGTGGTCACGTGGGAGACCGTCCTGAAGTCGGTGCGCGCCACCTCCCTGCCGAGGGCGACCGTCGCGTAGCCGCGCAGCCCGTTGAAGAACCTCAGGTGCGGGTTGGCGGCCATCAGCGTCTTCCAGTTGGACGGCCTGGCCGTGCCGTCGCCGCCGCTGGTGATGGAACTGGTGACGATCTCGGTGCCCACGGTCCGGGAGTCCGGGTCGTCGAAGTCCCGCTTGATGTCGAAGCCGTAGTGGACGTGCACGTCGCCGGTGAGGACCATCAGGTTCTCGACCCCGGCGGCGCGCGCCCCGGCCAGGACCCGGTCCCGGGAGGCCGGGTAGCCGTCCCAGGAGTCCATGGAGACCTTGGACGGCAGGGTCGTCGCGTTGTACCGGCGGGCGAAGGTGACCTGCTGGGGCACCACGTTCCACAGGGCGTCGGAGCGGTGCCAGCCGTTGATCAGCCAGCGCTCCTGGGCGGCGCCGGTCAGGGTGCGCGACGGGTCCTCGGACTCGGGGCCCGGGTACTGCCACCCGTCGCCGTACGCCTGGTTCGAGCGGTACTGCCGGGTGTCGAGCACGTCGAACTGCGCGAGCCGCCCCCAGTGCAGCCGCCGGTGGAGCGTCAGGTCGGGGCCCCGGGGGAGCTGCGGCCGGCGCAGCGGCATGTTCTCCCAGTAGGCCCGGTAGGCGGCGGCCCGGCGGAGCAGGAACTCCTCGGCGGGGACCTCGTCCTCGGAGACGTCGCCCGCGTAGTTGTTCTCGGTCTCGTGGTCGTCCCAGGTGACGACGAAGGGGTGGGCGGCGTGCGCGGCCCGCAGGTCGGGGTCGGACTTGTAGAGGGCGTAGCGCAGCCGGTAGTCCTCCAGCGTCACCGTCTCGCGGCGGAACAGCGCGGGCAGCGTCCCGGCCGGGTAGCCGCGGGCGCCGCCGGTGTCGTTGACGGCGTACTCGTAGAGGTAGTCGCCGAGGTGGAGGACGACGTCGAGGTCCTCCTGGGCGAGGTGCCGGTACGCCGTGAAGTGGCCCTGGTCGTAGCGCTGGCAGGAGACGAGGCCGACGGTCAGCCCGGAGGGGAGGCTGCGGGCGGCGGGCGCGGTGCGGGTGCGGCCGACGGGGCTGGTGTGGCGGCCCGCGCGGAAGCGGTAGTAGTAGACGCGGCCGGGGGCGAGGTGGCCGGCCTCGACGTGGACCGCGTGGTGGAACTCGGGGTGGGCGGTGGCCCGGCCCCGCCGGACGACGCCGCGAAATCCCTCGTCGAGGGCGAGTTCCCAGTCGACGGTGACGCGGCGCGCGGGCAGCCCGCTGTCGGCCTGGAACGGGGCGGGGGCCAGCCGCGTCCAGAGCAGCACGGAGTCGGGCAGCGGGTCGCCGGAGGCGACGCCGAGGGTGAAGGGGTCGGCGGTGAGCCGCGCCGGGTCGAGTTCGGCGGCGCCGGCGGTGCCGGTGCCGGGCAGATTGACGGCGAAGGCGAGCGCGGCGGCGGCGCCGGTGCCGGTCAGGAAGCGGCGGCGGCCCATGTGGCGGGCGGCGGCGCGGAGTTCGGGCGCGTGTCCGGGCTGGCGGTGGTCGACGGATGTCATCCGGTCCTCCCCTGGCGATGGGTGCAGGGGGCATTCGAATCGCCCGGGACGACACCTCATTGGCGCGGACATGGCGAAAGCGTGTCGCGGGGATGAGTTCCCCGCGTTCCGCCACACGTACGCTGCCGAGCCATGAACACCGAGAGAACCCACGACGGGGAAGCCGCGGGCGGGCACCGCGGGGAGAGCGCGGGCGGGCACCGCGGACCCGCCCCGGAACCGCGCGCCGGGGACGCCGCGGGCGCCGCGCGCACCCCGGCCGCCGGGCGCGGCACGCCCACGAACGCCGGGCCCGGCGGGCGCGGCACGACCACGGGAGCGGGGCCCGGCGGCGGGCCGGGCTCGGGCCGGATCGCCGTGGTCACCGGCGCCGGTTCCGGCATCGGCCGGGCCGTCGCCGCCGAACTCCTGCGCGGAGGCTGGTCGGTGGTCCTCGCCGGACGGCGCCGCGCGCCCCTGGAGGAGACGGCGGCACTGGCTCCCCCGGGTGCCACGGCGCTCCCGGTCCGCGCCGACGTGTCCCGACCCGCCGACGTGGAGGCCCTGTTCGCCGCAGCGAGGGACCGCTTCCACCGGGTGGACCTGCTGTTCAACAACGCGGGGACGTTCGGTCCGGCCGGGGTCCCCGTCGAGGAACTCCCCTACGACGCCTGGCGGCAGGTGGTGGACACCAACCTCAACGGGGCGTTCCTGTGCGCGCAGGCGGCGTACCGCGCGATGAAGGAGCAGACGCCCCGGGGCGGCCGGATCATCAACAACGGCTCGGTCTCCGCACACGCCCCGCGCCCGCACTCGGTGGCGTACACGGCGACGAAGCACGCGCTGACCGGGCTCACCAAGTCCCTCTCGCTGGACGGCCGGAGACACGGCATCGCGGTGGGCCAGATCGACATCGGCAACGCGGCAACGGACATGACGGCCGGGATGGCGGCCGGGGCGCTCCAGGCGAACGGCGAGATCGCGCCGGAACCGGTGATGGACGTCGCCGACGTGGCGCGCACGGTGCGGCACATGGCGGAACTGCCACTGGAGGCGAACATGCAGTTCACGACGGTCATGGCGACGGCGATGCCGTACGTGGGGCGGGGCTGAGCCGAGCCCGGCGGCGGTCCGCGCGGCGCGTACGGCGGGCCGGGACTGCCCCTGTGGCCGGTCTTCGCACAGGCGCGCCATTGCGGCGGACCGTGGATCTGTGCTGAACTCTCCTTCACCAGAACTTCACAGACGGAGTGCTGATCCTCCGTCAGATTCCGCCGGGCGCGCAGACCATCGCGAGGGGGGGAGACGGCGGCCGTTCAACGGCACCGACTGGGGGTGGACCCGCGTGGCACCGCGGATGCACACCGGTGACGTGGAACGGCCGCCGTCCCGTACGCGGCCCCCGGCCTCCCGTGCGGAGGCGGTCACGCCTGGCCGGTCTCGAACCGCGCGATCCTGCCCTCCTCGTCGACCGTGAAGTCCCACCGGGTGCGCATCTCGCCCCAGGTGTCGTTGCGGTAGCGGGCGACGAGGGCGCGGCCCCCGTTGGACTCCCGGTCGACCTCCAGGTGCCCGTGGGAGGAGAAGATCTCCTGGTCGATCCACTGGTCGAGGTCCCGGTCGTCGCCGTCGTCGGCCATGGTGGCGTCGGGCGCGAGCAGCGCGAGGAAGGCCTCGCGGTCATGGGCGTTGACGGCGGCGACGAAGGCGCGGACGGCCGGGTCGCTGAGCCGGGTGGGCTGAATCGTCATGCCGGTCAGCGTCACACCGCCCCCGGACCCCCGCCACCCGGCCGCGCGGCGGGGCGCACGGGACGGGGCGGGGCCCTGCCGATGCCGGGGGGCCGGGGGCCGGGGCCGGACCGTGCCGGGGCCGGACCGGCCGGGTCCAGCGGCGCGAGGGCCGAGCGTACGGGCCCACCGGCGCGAGGGCCGGACACGCGAGGGCCGGACCTACGGACGGGACCGGGCCGGGCGGACGGGCGGGACCGGCCCCAGGTGCCGAGCCGGTGTCGCGGGCGGACAGGCGGACAGGCGGACAGGCGGACAGGCGGACAGGCGGACAGGCGGACAGCGCAGTCGATCACCGCTGCCGGAGCCAGGCCCTGACGGCAGACGCCGGGACCCCGGCGCGCCGGTGCCGATACCGGAACGCACGGGCGGACGGTGCCGGACCAATCGCCGGAGCCGGAGGCTGCCCGAGGTCGGAGTCGTGGGCCGGGGAACGAGGCCGGAGCGGGCACGACGGAGTCCGGCCGGGGGCCGGGGCCGAGCCCCGGGACCGAAGCCGGAGCGCACACGACGGAGCCCGGCCGGGGCCGGAACCAAGCCCGGGGACCGAAGCCGGGGGCCGGGGCCGGGCGCCACCCGAACGGCGTTTCCGGAGGGGCCCGTACCGCCCGGCGGGGTGAAGGTGGGCGGGTGGAGAGCCGTCGCCGTACGTCCGGGAGCCGAACATGACCTGCTTCGAACGCCGTGATCTGGGCCTGCTGCTGCTCCGGCTGGGCACCGGCGGGGTACTGGCGGCGCACGGCTCCCAGAAGCTGCTCGGCTGGTTCGGCGGCGGCGGGATCGAGGGGACCGGCGCGTTCATGGAGTCGGTGGGCTACGCCCCCGGCCGGACCAGTGCGATGGCGGCGGGCCTCGCGGAGACCGGCGGCGGAGCGCTGCTCGCCCTGGGCCTGGCGACCCCGGCGGCGGGCGCGGCGGCGGCCGGGGCGATGGCGGGCGCGGCGGCGGTGCACGCCCCGAACGGCTTCTTCGCGCAGGGCGGCGGCTACGAGTACGCGGCCTCGCTGGGCCTGACCGCCGTCGGTCTGGCGGTCACCGGCCCCGGCCGGATCTCCCTGGACCACGCGCTGGGCCACGCGGTCAACCGGGGCTGGATGGTCCCGGCGGCGATCGGCGCGGTGGCCGCGGCGACGGCGGTGGTCGTCGGGGCGCGCACCAAGCGGGTGCGCAGGGCGGCGGAGGGCGAGCAGGAGCCCCTGTTCCCCTGAGAGCGCCGCCGAACTCCCCCGGCGGGCGCGGGCACCGTGGGAGGCTGCGCCCCATGACCAGCGACACCCCCGGGGACGCCCCCGCCGCCCCTTCGGCCGCCGTCCCCTCCCCCTCCCCCGCCGCCGGTGCGGGCACCGCGGACCCCGTCCCCTGGGAGACCGTCGACGCCCTGTGGCGGTGGCTGGAACGGGAGCAGCCGGTGGGCGGCCGGGAGGGGCTGCTGCTGCGCGTGCTGAAGCTGTCGGAGGAGGTGGGCGAGGTCGCCGAGGCGGTGATCGGGGCGACCGGCCAGAACCCCCGCAAGGGCACCACCCACACCTGGGACGACGTGCGGGCGGAGCTGTGCGACGTCGCCCTCACGGCGCTGGTGGCCCTGCGGACCCTCACCCCGGAGCCCGGCCGGGTCTTCACCCGCCACCTGGCGCGCGTCGCGGAACGCTCCCTGACGACGGACTCCCGAACGGGCCCCGGCAAGGAGGAAGCCGCCACCGCCCGGGGATCCTCCGGCTAGGGCCTCTCGTTTGGATCAGGCCGGGCTCGCGGGGTCCGGCCTGATCCAAACGAAAGACCCTAGTGACCTGAGTCAGAGATTCTTCGTCAGATCGCGCCCATCAGCCGGATGCCGAGAGGCCGGCAGGTCCGGCCCGGCCTGCTGACATCCGGCCTCCGGCACACCGGGCAACTCGCGAGAACTACCCGAATATCTCTGACTCAGGTCACTAGGGCCGGTGGACGACGACGGAGGGGGCAGAGGGTCGGGTGGAGCGGGTCCGGTGCCTCCACCGGACGGTGGCGGAGCGGTTGGGGGCACCGCGCGACCGCTGTCCGAGGGCGCCCGCCCCCGGCTCGCGGAAGGCGCTCCCGTGGTCGGCAGACCGGACCGGCAGGTCCCGGGAGCGGCCGCCGGGTCCGGGGAACCGCACGGGTGCCGTCGGGGCCCATGGTCGGGCCGGGCCGGAGTGCGGTGGTGAGCCCGCGTCCTGCCGGGCGGTGAGAGCGTCCTCCCCCGGTCCCAGAGGCACGGGGGGCCGTGCCGGTGCGCGGTCCGGCCGTCTTCGGCCCTGTTCCGGCCATGCTGCGATCCGGTGGCGACGTCCACGAGGTTCACACGGTGCCGGAGGTCGTGAGTTCGGCGGACGGTGCGGCGGGCCGAGCGGGGAACCGCCCGGGGACGCCCCCTGGCGGTCGTCGAACCGGAACGGGCCGTTGCCGGGGAGGAGTCCGCGCGATACCGCTTCGAGGGCGGCGCGCCGTGCCCGGCCCCGTGGGGGAGCCGCGCCGGCGGGCGAAGGCGCCCCTGCCCCGCGCCCAGCAGACGGGCTGGGTGGGCGGCAGACGAGTCGGGCTGTACGCCGGGTTCTGTTCCGGCGGGGCCTCGCGGTCCCGCCGGTGACGGCCATCCATCTAGGACCGGCGTTGCCACCGGCCTCCAGCGGTCTACCCGCGGACTCGGGCGGGCAGCCCTCGATCGTCCGCGCAGAAACACCGGGGTGTTTCCTTCTTGACCTTGCTCCGGGTGGGGTTTACCTAGCTGCCCAGGTCGCCCTGGGCACTGGTGGTCTCTTACACCACCGTTTCACCCTTACCGGGGGCCGAGGCCTCCGGCGGTCTGTTTTCTGTGGCACTGTCCCGCGGGTCACCCCGGGTGGCCGTTAGCCATCACCCTGCCCTGTGGAGCCCGGACGTTCCTCGGGAAGCCCCCTGTCAAGGGAACTCCACGCGGCCGTCCGCCCGGCTCGTCTGCCGTGCCGACCATGGTACCGGGCGGGCGCGCCGCCCCGGTGCCCCGGCCGCCGCCGTCAGGACGGAGCCGGTGAGGATCAGCGCGAAGGCGGCGACGGCCCCCGGCAGCCGTTCGCCCCGGAAGAGCGCCCCCGCCCCCGCCGCCACCGCCGGACGGGGCGGGAGGTCGGACGGGACGCGGCATCGCCGGGGACGGGCGGCCGGGAGGCCGGGACAGGTCGGAAGGCCGGGACGTCGGCGGTACGGGGTCCGGGGCAGGGGACGGCCCACGGGGCGCACGGCGGGCGCGACGCACGGGCGGCGGGGCGGGGCGGGGCTGGCGCGACGACCGGGCGGCAGGGCTGGCGGCTTGACCCTGCCGCGACGTCAACGTCTGTACTGGACCCATGCGGATCGGAGAGATCGCCGCCATCGTCGGTGTCACGACGCGGACCGTGCGGCACTACCACCAACAGGGCCTGCTGCCCGAACCGGAGCGGCTGGCCAACGGCTACCGGACGTACACCCTGCGGCACGCCGTCGTCCTGGCCCGTGTCCGGCGGCTGACCGAGCTGGGTCTCGGTCTGGCCGAGGTGCGGGACGTGCTCGCGGACGACGCGGGCAGGGACCTGGAGGCGGTGCTGGAGGAACTGGACGCGGACCTGGCCCGGCAGGAGGCGGAACTGGCGGAGCGGCGGCAGCGGCTGCGGGCGCTGCTCCGGGCGGAGGGCCGGCCGACGGCCGAGGGGCCGGTGTCACCGGAGCTGGCGGAGCTGTTCGCGCGGATGGCTCCGGCCGCGGGGGACTCCCCCATGGCGGCCCGGGACCGCGAGGTGCTGGCGCTGCTGGACTCCACGGTGCCTCCCGGCGACCGGGAACGGCTGCTGGAGGCGTGGCGGGGCGCGGTCGGGCCGCCCGGCGCGCCGGAACGGGCCGGACGGGCCTACGCCCTGCTCGACGCGCTCGCCGACGCCGCGCCCGGCGATCCGCGCGTCGCGGAGGCGGCCCGCGCGCTGGCCGCCTGCCTGCCCCCCGGTCTGCTGGACGGCGGGAAGGAGGGGACGGGTGCCGGTGCGGGCAGCGGCGACGGGGACGGTTCCGAAGGGGTCTTCCTGCGCGCCTTCTACGCCGACTTCGCGCCCGCCCAGGCGGAGGCGGTCCGGCTGGCCCTGCGCCTGGCCTCCGGTGACGGCCCATGAGGTGCGCCGGGCTGCTCGCGCGCCACGAGCTGCGGGTGCTGGCCGGGCTGGCGCTGTGGGCGGCGCGGCGGCCACCGGGACCGGAGGCCGGGCCCCCGCGCGGCACGGACCCGGACCGCGGCCCCCGGTCCCCCGCGCCCGGACCGCCCCCACGGGCCCGCGCGGGCCCGGACGCGTTCCCCGGCCGCGGTCCCCCGGCCCGCCCGGCCACGCCGGGCGGAACACCTCCGGGTGCGTCGGCGGGGTGCCCGCACGGGCCGTCGTCCGGGGGCGGCGGTCACGCCGTACCCTGACCGGGGGCCGATCCGAAGGAGTACGTGTGCTTGTCCTGCTGCCGCCGTCCGAGGGGAAGGCCGCGTCCGGCCGCGGGGCCCCGCTGAAGCCGGAGTCGCTGTCGCTGCCGGGGCTGGCCGACGCGCGGGAGACCGTGCTCGCGGAACTGGTCGAGCTGTGCGCCGGGGACGAGGAGAAGGCGCGCGAGGTGCTGGGGCTCAGCGAGGGGCTGCGCGGCGAGGTCGGCAAGAACGCCGCGCTGCGGACCGCCGGGGCCCGGCCCGCGGGCGAGATCTACACCGGGGTGCTCTACGACGCCCTCGGCCTGGCCACCCTGGACCCGGCCGCGAAGCGGCGGGCGGCGCGCTCGCTGCTGGTGTTCTCGGGGCTGTGGGGCGCGGTGCGGGTGACCGACCGCATCCCCTCCTACCGCTGTTCCATGGGCGTCAGGCTGCCCGCGCTCGGCGCGCTGGGCGCGTTCTGGCGGGCGCCGATGGCCGCGGTGCTGCCCGAGGCGGCCGGGGACGGGCTGGTACTGGACCTGCGGTCGGCGGCGTACGCGGCGGCGTGGAAGCCGAAGGGCGCGGTCGCCGCGCGGACGGCGACGGTGCGGGTGCTGCACGCGCCGACCGGGAAGGTCGTCAGCCACTTCAACAAGGCGACCAAGGGCCGGATCGTGCGGAGCCTGCTGACCACCGGCACCGCGCCCGGGACCCCCGAGGAGCTGGTGACGGCCCTGCGGGACCTCGGGCACACGGTGGAGACCCGGACACCGGGCGGGGCGGGCCGTCCGTGGGCGCTGGACGTGCTGGTGGACGAGATCCACTAGCCCCCGCGGCCTCCCCCGGCGGTGCCGAGGCGTCCGGGGTGCGCGGGTGCGCGGGTGCGGGTGCCCCCGGGAGTGCCGAACCGGTTCGAGCGCCCCGGTGATCCGGGGCGGCACGGCACCCCGACGGCCGGGCTCCCCACCGATACGGGCGCTGCACCGGGGCCGGGTGCCCCGTCGGCCCGGAAGGGCCCGGGCGCCCCGCCGGGCCGGTCCCGCCAACGGTCCGGGCACCCCCGGCGACCGGACCTCCCCACCGATACCGGCGCGCCACCGAGCCCGGCACCCCGTCGGCCCAAAAGGCCCAAGCGCCCCACCCGGCCAGTCCCGCCAACGGTCCGGGCACCCCCGGCGATACGGGCGTGCCCCCCGGGCACGGCACTCCATGACCCGGGACGATCCGGGCGCCCCACCGGGCCGGTCACGCCCGTGGTCCCTGCGTCCTCGCCGGAGGGTGCCGCACCGGCCGGGGGTGGCCACCCGTACCCTGCCAACGTGGCCCACGCGCCCGGCCCGGGCCAGTACCGCCGCCGAACCCGACGCACCGACACCCGGCGCCCGCACCCGCACCCGCACCCGCACCCGCACCCGCACCCGTCGACGACGGAGCCACTCACGCAGGTTGCACCCCTCGCAACGGCGATTGCAGGGAGTGTGCCGGTCCGGGCACGATGACCGCATGACTTCGCCTGTGCCGTCCCCGTCCTCCCCCGCTCCCTCCTCCCCCGCCGGGGCCCCCGCGCCGGTGCCCCCGCCCTCGGTGCTGGACCTCGCGCCCGTCCTCCCCGTCGTGGTCGTCGAGGACCTCGCCGACGCCGTGCCGCTCGCCCGCGCGCTGGTCGCCGGGGGGCTGCCCGCGATCGAGGTGACGCTGCGCACCCCCGTCGCGGTCGACGCCGTCCGCGCCATCGCCGCCGAGGTGCCGGACGCGGTGGTCGGGGCGGGCACCGTGCTCACGCCGGACCAGGTCGACGAGGTGGTCGCGGCCGGGGCGCGGTTCCTGGTCAGCCCGGGGTGGACGGACGCTCTGCTGACGGCGATGCTCGGGTCCGGGGTGCCGTTCCTGCCGGGGGTGTCGACCACCTCGGAGGTGGTGGCGCTGCTGGAGCGCGGGGTGCGGGAGATGAAGTTCTTCCCCGCGGAGGCTGCCGGCGGCACCGCCTACCTCAGGGCGCTGGCCGGGCCGATGCCGCAGGCGCGGTTCTGCCCGACCGGCGGCATCGGCCCGGCCTCCGCGCCGGAGTACCTGGCGCTGCCCAACGTCGGCTGCGTCGGCGGGAGCTGGATGCTGCCGAAGGACGCCGTCGCCGGGCGGGACTGGGCGCGGGTGGAGGCGCTGGCCCGCGAGGCGGCCGGACTCAGCGCAGGTGCGACGTGTCGTTGAACAGGCGGACGCTGGCGTTGCCGTCGGCGTAGTACGCCACCGCCGACAGCGAGGCCGCCGACAGTTCCATCCGGAACAGCGCCTCGGGCGGGGCGCCCAGGGCGAGGCGTACGAGGGTCTTGATCGGCGTCACGTGCGACACCAGCAGGACGGTGCGCCCGGCGTACGCGGCGACCAGCCGGTCGCGGGCGGCGGCGACCCGCTCGCCGGTCTCCGCGAAGCTCTCGCCGCCGCCGGTCGGCCGGGCGTCCGGGGAGGCCAGCCAGGCGTTCAGGTCGTCCGGGTACCGCTCGCGGACCTCGCCGAAGGTGAGGCCCTCCCAGGCGCCGAAGTCGGTTTCGCGCAGGCCCTCGTCGAGCGCCACCTCCAGGCCGAGGCGGGCGGCGGCCACGGCGGCGGTCTCCCGGGTGCGGGCCAGCGGCGACGCCACCACGGCCTGCACGGTGCCGCGCCGGGCGAGGCCGTCGGCCGCCCTGGCGGCCTGCTCCCGGCCCGCGTCGGACAGCGAGGGGTCGCCACCGGCGCCGCTCCCGGAGAACCGCTTCTGCGGGGTGAGCGCCGTCTCCCCGTGCCGCAGCAGGACGAAGGTGGCCGGGGCGCCCATGTCGGCGGGCCCCCAGCCGGGCGAGGCGACGGAGGAGGCGGCGCGGACGTCGGCCCGGTCGCGTGCGCCCCGGCCGGTCCCGGCCCGGTCACCGGCGCCGCCCGGCTCGGCCGGGAAGGGTGCCCCCGCTCCCCCGCCGTTCCGGGTGGGCGCTCCGGTCCCGGTCGACGCTCCGGCGCCGGGAGCCTCGCCGGCGGCGGCCCGCGCGCCCGCCCCGGAGAGGGACCCGGCGGACCGCGTCCCGCCCGGCGCCGCGTCGAGTTCCGCCGTGGACGCCGACGGGGACCACGCCTCGCCGCGCGCGCCCGCGTCCATCGCCTCGTTGGCCAGACGGTCGGCGTGCTTGTTCTCGGCGCGCGGGATCCACTCGTAGCTGACCCGCTCCGGCGGGAGGACCCGCGCGGCCTCGGCCGCCAGCGGCTTCATGTCGGGGTGCTTGATCCGCCAGCGCCCCGACATCTGCTCGACGACCAGCTTGGAGTCCATCCGGACGCGCACCCGCGCCCCGGGGTCCAGCGCGCGGGCCGCGCGCAGCCCGGCCAGCAGCCCCCGGTACTCCGCCACGTTGTTGGTGACGACGCCCAGGTACTCGGCGGTCTCGACGAGGGTCTCCCCCGTCACCGCGTCGCTGACCACGGCGCCGTACCCGGCGGGCCCCGGGTTGCCCCGCGACCCGCCGTCGGCCTCGACGACGAACTCCCGCACCGCTTCCGCCCCCGTCACGCGCCCTACAGCCCCGAGTCGGCCGTACGGACCAGGATGCGGTGGCAGTTCTCGCAGCGCAGCACGGTGTCGGGCGCCGCCGAGCGCACCTCGGCCAGCTCGGTGATGGCCAGCTCCTGGCGGCAGCCCTGGCAGGTGCGCTGGTAGAGCTTCGCCGCGCCGACGCCGCCCTGCTGCTCGCGCAGCTTGTCGTAGAGCCGCAGCAGGTCGGCGGGCACCGTCGCGGCGATGACCCCGCGCTCCTTGGTGACCGAGGCGGCCTCGCCGTCGATCTCCCCGACGGCGGCGTCGCGGCGCCCGGTGGCGTCGTCGATCCGCTCCTGGACGGAGGCGGCCCGGCCGGTCAGCTCGCCGACCCGCTCCTGGACGGACTCGCGGCGCTCCATGACCTCCAGGACGACGTCCTCCAGGTCGCCCTGGCGCTTGGCGAGGGAGGTGATCTCGCGCTGGAGGTTCTCCAGGTCCTTCGGGGAGGTGACGGCGCCGGAGTCGAGGCGCTGCTGGTCGCGGGCGGCGCGCCGGCGCACCTGGTCCACGTCCTGCTCGGCCTTGGTCTGCTCTCGGCCGCAGTCGCTCTCCTCCGTCTGCGCGGCCACGAGCAGGTCGCGGAGCTGGGCGTGCTCCTTGGTCAGCGACTCGATCTCGGCGTGCTCGGGCAGCGACCGGCGCCGGTGCGCGAGCTGCTGGAGCCGGACGTCGAGGGCCTGGACGTCGAGGAGTCGGATCTGGTCGGCGGGCGCGGCGTTCAGTTGGGGGCTCCTGCGGTGTGTTCGGAGGGCGGGGTGGACGGTGACGCCGCGTGGGCGGTCCAGGGATCGGTGACCGTCGGGGAGACGTGGACCCGCAGGGCCCACCCCTCGCGGTCGGAGATCGCGTCGAGCTGGGCGGCGGCCAGCTCGCACCAGGGCCATTCGGTGGCCCAGTGCGCCGCGTCGAGCAGCGCGAGGGGGCCCTGGGCGCGGGCCTCGGACGCCGGGTGGTGGCGCAGGTCCGCGGTGAGGAAGGCGTCGACGCCCGCCGCCCGCACGTGGTCGAAGAGGCTGTCGCCGGAACCGCCGCTGACGGCGACGGTGCGGACCGGAGCGTCCGGGTCGCCCGCGACGCGGACGCCCTGCGCGGTGGCGGGCAGCCGCCCGGCGGCGAGGGCGGCGAACTCGCGGACGGTCAGCGGGTGCTCCGGTTCGCAGATCCGGCCGAGTCCGCGGCGGCCCGCGGGGTCGGCCGGGTCCGGCACCAGGGGGCCGAGGACGCGCAGGCCGAGGGCCCCGGCCAGCGCGTCGGAGACGCCCGGGTCGGCGGTGTCGGCGTTGGTGTGGGCGACGTGCAGGGCGACGTCGTGCTTGATGAGGGTGTGCACCACGCGGCCCTTGAAGGTGGACGCGGCGACCGTCGTCGTCCCCCGCAGGTAGAGGGGGTGGTGGGTGACGAGCAGGTCGGCGCCCAGCTCCACCGCCTCGTCGGCGATCTCCTGGACGGGGTCCACGGCGAACAGGACCCGGGAGACCTCCCGGCCGGGGTCGCCCACCACGGTGCCGACCGCGTCCCAGGACTCGGCCCGCTCGGCGGGCCACAGGTTCTCCAGCGCGGCGATGACTTCTGACAGACGGGGCACGGGGGCAAGGCTACCCGGGCGCGGTGCGCCGCCGTACCCGCCGCCCCTGACCGGGCCGGACCGGCGATGTCCAGCACACCACCCCGTTGTCCTCGGAGGAATCGTTTCTGTGACACCCGTTTGTGTGATGACGGCCGCTGTCTCTCCCCCGCCCGTGCGTACGAAAACTAGCTTCGTCGCTGGAGGTGACCGAACGATGACAGCGTGTGCCACAGAGCCCGTCGGGCTCACGGCGGACCACGAGGCCGAGCGCGACGTGGTCCCGGGGGACGGGGGACCGCCTCGTGCGGACTGCGCCATCACGGCGGAGGGCGGGTACGCGGCGCGTCTCACCCGCCGCGGCGACTGCTGGTACCCGGAGCGCTGGACCCTCGACGGGCCGGAGCCCTACGCGGTGCCACTGCCGGGCAACCAGCCGGAGGAGCCCGGCACCGAGGTGCAGCCGATGGGCGACGGGCGGGTCCTGATCCACCGGGTCGCGGGCGGACGGCACGTCTTCGCGCTGCTCTACCCGACCGGCCCGGGCACCGGCGAGCTGCCGCTCGGCGCGGTGGGGTGCCGGGACGCGGAGACCCGGCTGCGGCTGCTGCCCGCGGCGCCGGGCGGCGAGCGGGCGTACGCCCTGGCCGTGGGCCCGCGGGCGACCGCGCTCTGGCAGGTGGCGGGCGGCGGCTCCGGTCCCCGGTGCCTCGCGGAGATCCCGGGCCGCTGTTCGGGCGGGGCCTGGCTGGACCGCGCGGGGCGGATACTGGCCCTCGACCGGGAGACCGGGGGCCGGGTGAAGGCGGTCGTGGTGGACCTGGGGCGGGGCTGCGAGGTGTCGCCGCTGCTCCAGATCGCCGAGCACAGCGACGACCGGGTGCTGCTGGCCGATCCGGACAGCGGGCTGCTGATGATCCGCTCGGACGCGCCCTCGCCGGGGCGGCCCCGGCTGGGCTGGGGCGTCCTGGGCAGCACCCTGCCGGTGCGGTTCCCCGAGTGCCTGCGGCTGCGGGACTGCGTGATCACGCCGTTCGCCATCCAGCCGGGGCAGGCGCTGACGCCGGAGCGGTGCGCGGTGGCGCTGCGCGTCGACGGGGCCTTCGGGAGCTGGGTCGCCGTCTGGCACCCGGCCGAGCGGCGGCTGCGCCACATCCCGGCCCCGGAGGGCTGGCTGGCGGGCGCCGGGCTGTGGACGGCCGACGCCGTGCTGCACCTGCCGTACGCCACCGCGCAGACGCCCTGCGGCCTGGCACGGCTCGCCTCACCGGCCGTCCCGGAGCCACCGGCACGGGCCCCGTCCGACGAGCCGTCCGGGACCCCGCCCGGAGCGCTCCCCCCGGCGCTGCCGGACCCGGCCCCGGCCCGCCCCGTACCGCTCCAACAAGCCCCGCTCGCACAGCTTGTAACGAAATAATCCCGGTCGGCGTGGCCGCCTGGATTCGGCCCGAGGTGTGCCGGTTACACTCGCTCGGCCCACAGGAAAGATCATGTATACGGGGTGAATTCCTTCCGATGAGCAACGCCAGCACGACCCAGCCGACGCAGGCCGACGGTGCCGACGTTCAGGGGGCCGCGACCGGCCAAGGCCGGCACCGCGGACCGGTGTCCGAGCAGGAGGGCCGGGCGGCCCCGAACGGCCGCCACCGCAGGCCCGCCGAAGACGCGGGACCGGCGGCGGCCTGACGCCACCGCACGGCCCAGCACCCGACCGCGGCCCCGCCCGTCACCTACGACGGGCGGGGCCG
Organism: Streptomyces sp. NPDC107521; assembly: GCF_055598485.1. Taxonomy (NCBI): domain Bacteria; kingdom Bacillati; phylum Actinomycetota; class Actinomycetes; order Kitasatosporales; family Streptomycetaceae; genus Streptomyces; species Streptomyces sp. NPDC107521. The sequence continues at coordinate 258,606 of NZ_JBVKAT010000001.1, read as the reverse complement.
CGGCGTGAACGGGCCGGTCGGCCCGGCGGGTGCGGCGGATGCGCGGCGGGGCGGCTCGGCGGCCCCGGTGGTGGGCGGCGGCGGGCGCCCGCTTCCCGCCGACGGATGCGGGCCGTCCCCGTCCCGGGGCGGTACGGAGCCGGTTCCGGCCCACGGGCGAGGGGCGACGAGCGACGAGCGACGAGCGACGGGGACAACGACCGGCGACCGGCGGCACGGCCCCGGGGGACCTCCCGGCGCGATCCTCCCGGTGACGGGCGCCGCGCCACCGCACCCGGCGGCATCGGCGCACCCGGCGTCATCGGCGTATCCGGCGTCATCGGCGTATCCGGCGTCATCGGCACCCCGGTGAGGTCGGCACCCCCGGCGGTGTCGGCGGATGGCCCCGGCCCGCGCACCGCCGACGGCGCTACCCCCGGGGTCCGTCCGCCGGGCGCCTCCCGCGCGACGGCAGCCACAGCCACATCAGCAGCACGGCCGCGGCCAGCACCACCGCGCCGACCCGGAAGACCAGCGCGTACCCCTCGGTCAGCGCCTCGGGACCGGCGGACTCGCCCCCGGAGCGGGCGGCGGCGATGGTCGCCATGACCGCGAGCCCCAGCGAGCCGCCCATCGTCCGCGAGGTGTTGACCAGCCCGGAGACCAGCCCGGCGTCCCCCGGCGCCGACCCCGAGGTGGCCAGCGACGCCAGCGGGGTCCCCGCCAGCCCCGCGCCCAGCATCATCAGCACCCCCGGCACCAGGATCGCGGTGACGAACCCGCCGTCCGCGGTCATCGTCGACTGCCACGCGAACCCGGCCGCCGCGAGGGACGTGCCCAGCACCGCCACGTTCCGCGCCCCCATGGCCCGCATCACGCGCGGTGCCGACTTCGAGCCGAGCACCACGGCCAGCGAACTCGGCACCAGCGCGAGCCCGGCCTCCAGCGGGGTGTAGCCGAGCACGTTCTGGGCGTAGAGCGTCATGAAGAACCACATGCAGAACATGGCCGAACCGGAGACCATCATCGCCGTGTTGGCCGAGGCCACCGAGCGCACCCGCAGCAGCGCGAGCGGCATCAGCGGGGCCGCGGTGCGCGCCTCGACGACGAGGAACAGCCCGATCAGCACGGCACCGGCCACCAGCGGCACCAGCGTGGCCGCCGCCGCCCAGCCGGTGGACTCCGTCTGCGAGATCCCGAACGCCAGGGTGGCCAGACCGGCGGTGACCAGCACGGCGCCCGGCAGGTCGAGCCGCCGTCCGCCCGCGGAGCGGCTCTCGGACAGCCCCAGCACCGCGCCGGCCAGCACGACCACGCCGACGGGCACGTTGATCAGCAGCACCCAGCGCCAGGACAGGGTGTCCACCAGCACCCCGCCGACGAGCCCCCCGGCGGCCCCGCCGCCCGCGCCGACGGCGGTCCACGTCGCGATGGCCCGGGCCCGCGCGGCGCCCGGCGGGACGGCCTCGGTGACGATGGTCAGCGTCGAGGGCGCCACCACCGCCGCGCCGAGCCCCTGCACGGCGCGCGCGAGGAGCAGCTGCCAGCCCTCCTGGGCGAGCCCGCCGCCGAGCGAGGCCAGCGTGAACAGGCCGATCCCCAGCAGGAACATCCGCTTGCGCCCGTACAGGTCCCCGGCCCGTCCGCCGAGCAGCATGAACCCGGCGAAGGCGATGGAGTAGGCGTTGACGACCCACTGGAGGCCCTGGGCCGTGAGGTCGAGATCGGTCCGCATCGACGGCAGCGCGACGTTGACGACGGACACGTCGAGGACGACGAGGAACTGACCGGCGCAGGCGAGTGCCACCACCAGGCCGGCGGGCGGGGTGCGGCGGGGCGGGGATATCCGGGCGGTGGGGCGGGCGGCTGAGGTGTCGGGCATGGATGCCATGGTCTCAACCCGTTCCCGGCGGGGACACACCCGGCGGCGGATATTCCGCTTCGGGCGGCAGCACGGGGCCCGGCGAACCCCACGGGGCGCACACCCCGGCGCTCGGGGGACCGCGCCCCGGGGCGGACACCCCCGGCGCACCTCCCCGCCACCGGACCCCGCCGGGGCCGCCCCGCCGCCCCCGCCGCCCCCGCCCGTGTCCCGCGTCCCGCGCCCGTGACCCCGCGTCCCCTATATCCCCGGGCGGTCCCCGAGCCCCGGCTCCCCGTGCCGGGGCGTCCCCCCGCGCCCCCGGCTCCCCTGCCGGAACACCCGCGGAGCCCCCTCCCCTCCGGCCCCGCCCCCGGTGCGGCAGCATGGGGCGGCACAGCGTCCGCACGACCGGAAGGACCCCCATGGCCGCGGCACCCACGCCGGACATCCTGGCCGCGTTCGAGGCGGCGAAGGGATTCATGCCCGCCGACGAGGGCCTGGCCCTGTACGCGGCGGCCGTGGAGGCGGGCGGGCTGGGCCTGCCGCTGCTGGAGGTGGGCACCTACTGCGGGCGTTCCACCCTGCTGCTGGCCGACGCGGCCCGCGGGGCCGGGGTCACCGCGCTCACCGTGGACCACCACCGGGGCAGCGAGGAGCAGCAGCCGGGCTGGGAGTACCACGACCCGGCGACGGTCGACCCCGAGCTGGGCGTGATGGACACGCTGCCCGCCTTTCGCCGCACCCTGTACCGGGCCGGTCTGGAGGAGCACGTGGTGGCGCTGGTCGGCCTCTCCCCCCGGGTGGCGGCGGTCTGGAGCACCCCGCTCGCCCTGGTCTTCATCGACGGCGGGCACACCGACGAGCACGCGAACGCCGACTACGAGGGCTGGGCCCCGCACGTGGCGGAGGGCGGTCTGCTGGTGATCCACGACGTCTTCCCCGACCCGGTGGACGAGTTCACCGGCCAGGCCCCCTACCGCGTGTACCTCCGGGCCCTGGGCTCCGGGGAGTTCACCGAGGTGTCGGCCACCGGCTCGCTGCGGGTCCTGCGGCGGACGGGGGACCGGGCGCCCCGTTAGAGTGCCTGCCGTGTCGTACACCGGACCGGAACTCGATCCCCCGCAGCCGCCCCGCCGTTCACCGCTGCGCCGCCCGCTGACGGTGGCGCTGGCCGCGCTGGTGCCGGGGGCGCTGCTGGGCTGGGGGGTGTACGCGGCGGTCGGCGGCGGGGACGACGGCACCGGTCCGGGCCGGGCCGGGAGCACCGCCGCCGCGCCCCCGTCCGGCACCTCCCCGGACGCCACGGGAACGGGCGGCCCGGGGGCGGACGGCACCGGGCCCGGCGGCGGCCGGGACGGCTCCGGCCCCCCGTCCTCCGCCCCGGCGGCGGACCCCTCCGCGTCCGCGCCGTCCGCCCCCTCCCCCTCCGGGCCCGGCGGCCCGCTGCGGGGGAAGGTCGTGGTGATCGACCCGGGGCACAACCCCCGCAACGCGCAGCACACCGCCGACATCAACCGCAAGGTGGACATCGGCACGCACTGGAAGGAGTGCGACACCACGGGCACCGCCACCGACGCGGGCTGGCCGGAGGCCCGGTTCACCCTGGACCTGGCGCACCGGCTGCGGGACCTGCTGGAGGCGCAGGGCGCCACGGTGCGGCTGACGCAGGACGGCGACCGCCCGTTCGGCCCGTGCGTGGACGAGCGGGCCCGGATCGGCAACGAGGCGCACGCGGACGCCGCGATCTCCCTGCACGCCGACGGTTCGGGCACCGGGAACCGGGGCTTCCACGTGATCCTGCCGGGCGCGGTGCACGACGGCGCCGCCGACACCCGGGCCATCGTGGGCCCTTCGGCCGAGCTGGGACAGCGGGTCGCGGGCCGGTTCGTGCGGGCCACCGGCACCGCCCCGTCCAACTACCTCGGCGACGGTACCGGTCTCGTCACACGTCAGGACCTGGGTGGTCTCAATCTGTCAACGGTTCCCAAGGTGTTCATCGAGTGCGGCAACATGCGCGATAGCAAGGACGCGGCGCTGCTGACCAGCGGTGCCTGGAGGCAGAAGGCGGCACGGGGCATCTCCGAGGGAATCGTGAGTTTTCTGCGCGGGTGATGCCGGGTGGGTGTTCCGGGCCGGTTCTCCGGGGCGGACAGCCTCCGGGTGCAGGCGATAGTGTCGCCCGTACGACGAGGGGCCACCCCCGCGCCGCGCACCGGGCCGGCGGCCCGGACGGCGGCGGCGCCTCCACCGACGACGAGACCGATCTACGAAGGACCTGAAGTGAATATCCGCTCCCTCACTCGAGGCGACGGCGTGGTGATCGGAGCAGCGGTGTTGCTGTTCATCGCGTCGTTCCTGGACTCATTCAGCGGCAACGGCAGCGGCATCCCCAACGCCTGGGACAACCTGGGCCTGGTGATGAGCATGTACGTCGGCGGCATCGCCGGCGCCGCCCTCATCGTGGTGGCGCGCGGACTCCCCCAGCCCCGGAAGGTCGTCGGCCTCGAACTGGGCCAGATCGGGGTGGTCCTGGCGGTCTTCTCCGCCTGGACGGCGTTCTGGACGATCATCGACCCGCTGGGTCCGTTCGACGACATCTACGACGGCCTCGGCGCCCGTGACGTCAACGCGGGCACGGGGCTCGTCCTGGGCCTGATCGCGACGCTGGCGCTGGCCGGCGCCGCCATCGCGACCCCGCTGGTCCCGGCCCTCAAGGCCCCGCTGACGGGCGCTCCCCAGCAGCCCGCCCCGCAGCCGTACGGCGGCCAGCCGCAGGGCGGTTACGGCTACCCGGGCGCGCAGCAGCCGTTCGGCGGCCAGCCGGGCCAGCCGGGTCAGCCGGGTCAGCCCTTCGGCGGCCAGCCGCAGCCGGGCCAGCCCCAGCCGCAGCCGGCCGCGCAGGCGGCGCAGCCCGCGGGCGACTTCTCCCCGTTCTGGTTCGCCGTGCCGGTGCCGCGTCCGCTGTACGCGGAGGACGGCTCGTCCTCGCCGATCGCGGAACTGGCGCCCGGCACCTGGTACCTGGCGGTGGAGCAGCGCGGTCAGAACCTGATCGCCCAGACGCAGGACGGCCGCCGCGGCGTGCTGCAGGACTCCTCGGGCATCCAGCGCGGCTGACCGCCGGACCCGCCGCACCGCCGACGGCCTCCCTCCCCCGGGTACTCGGGGGGCGGGAGGCCGTCCGCGTAGGTGCGGGAGGTCAGTCGCAGCAGTCGGGGTCCAGGCCCCGGGGCAGCAGGTCGCCGGAGAAGATCCGGCAGGTGGCCTCGTGTCCGCCGAGCGCGGCGACGGCCAGGAGCAGCGAGCCGGCCGTCCAGCTCGTCAGCTCGCGGGGCCAGACGGTGTCGTCGTCGAAGACGTAGCCGGTCCAGTACAGGCCGCTCTCCGGGTCGCGGAGGTGCTGGATGGACTGGAGGATCTCCAGGGCCCGGTCGGATTCGCCCACCGCCCAGAGGGCGAGCGCCAGTTCGGCCGACTCGCCGCCGGTCACCCAGGGGTTGGGGACGACGCAGCGCACCCCGAGGCCCGGGACGACGAAGCGGTCCCAGTCCCCCGCGATGCGGGAGCGGGCCTCGTCCCCCTCGATCGCGCCGCCGAGCACCGGGTAGTACCAGTCCATCGAGTAGCGGTCCTTGTCGAGGAACCGCTCGGGGTGGCGCCGGATGGCGTGCCGCAGGGCGCCCGCCGCCAGTTCCCAGTCGGGCTGGGGCTCCTCGCGCTGCTCGGCGATGGCCAGGGCGCAGCGCAGCGCGTGGTGGACGGAGGAACTGCCGGTCAGCAGGGCGTCGGTGGCGGCGGTGCCGTCCTCGTCGCGGCGCCAGCCGAGCTGGCCGCCGGGCAGTTGGAGGCGCAGGACGAACTCGACGGCGGCGACGACCACCGGCCACATCCGGTCCAGGAAGGTGTCGTCGCCGGTGGAGAGGTAGTGGTGCCAGATGCCGACGGCGGCGTAGGCGACGAAGTTGGTCTCCCGGCCCCGGTCGGTGACGTCGTCGTGGGCGCCGTCGGCGTAGGCGGCGTACCAGGAGCCGTCCGGGTTCTGGTGCCGGGCCAGCCAGGCGTAGGCGCGGGCGGCCTCCTGGTGGCGGCCGGCCGCGTCCAGGGCCATCGCGGCCTCGACGTGGTCCCAGGGGTCGAGGTGGTGGCCGCGGAACCAGGGGATGGCGCCGTCCTCGCGCTGGAGGGCGAGGATGCCGCGGACGGTGGCCTCGGCCTGTTCGGCGGTGAGGACGCCGGGCAGGACCAGGTGTTCGGTGCGGGGGGTGCGGGACGTGGTCACGCGGCGTCCACCGGCGGCAGGTGCGGCTTGGTCGCGTAGGCCACGAAGCTCTTGCCGATCAGCGGGTTCAGGGCCTGCTCGGCGACCCGGGTGGCCAGCGGCTTCTTCATGATGTCCCAGACCAGCAGCTTGTGGTAGGCGCGCACCGGGAGGGCCCGGTCGTTGTCGACGCCGAAGGCGCACTTCAGCCACCAGTAGGGCGCGTGCAGGGCGTGCGCGTGGTGGGTGCCGTAGGGGCGCAGGCCGGCCTCGCGGATGCGGGCGAGGAGGTCCTCTGCGCGGTAGATGCGGATGTGGCCGCCCTCGACCTCGTGGTAGGCGTCGGACAGCGCCCAGCAGACCTTCTCGGGGCCGTAGCGCGGCACGGTGACGGCGATCCGCCCGCCGGGCCTGAGGACGCGGACCATCTCGGCGAGGACGCCCTTGTCGTCGGGGATGTGCTCCATCACCTCGGAGACGATGACCACGTCGAAGGACTCGTCGGGGAAGGGCAGGGCGAGGGCGTCGCCCTCCAGGGCGGTGGCGGTGGCCCCGGCCGGGGCCTCACCGGCCTCCTTCATCGCGGCGAACCAGGCGGCGACCTCGCGGATCTCCTCGGCGTTCCGGTCCAGCGCCACGACCCGGGCGCCGCGCCGGTAGCACTCGAACGCGTGCCGGCCGGCGCCGCAGCCGAGGTCCAGGACGCGGTCGCCCGGGGCGAGCGGGAACCGGGAGAAGTCGACGGTCAGCACGTGGCCCTGCTTTCGGGGTAGACGCCGGTGTCACTGGTCGGGGCCCCGGGGGTGGTCGCGGGGACGGCCGCCGCCCGGCCGAGGGCCTCGCGGTAGTGGGCGACGGTCCCCTCGGCGGCGCGGGCCCAGGTGAAGCGGCGCAGCACGCGCGCGCGTCCGGCGGCGCCGAGCCGGGCCCTCAGCTCGGGGTCGCCGAGGAGCCGGACGAGCCCGGCGGCCAGCGCCCCGGCGTCGCCGGGCGGCACCGCGAGGCAGGTCCCGCCGTCGGGTCCGGCGACCTCGGGGACGGCGCCGCCGGTGGTGGCGAGCAGGGGGGTGCCGGTGGCCATGGCCTCGGCCGCGGGCAGCGAGAACCCCTCGTAGAGGGAGGGCACGCAGGCGACCTCGGCGGAGCGCACCAGGCGGACGAGTTCGGCGTCGGTGATGCCCTTGACGAACTCGACGGCGCCGTCGAGGCCGTGGCGTTCGATCGCGCGGGCGACGGGGCCCTCGGCGGGCCGACCGCCGACGACGACGAGGTGGGCGCCGGGCCGTTCGGTGCGTGCCTTGGCCAGCGCCTCGACGAGGAAGACCAGTCCCTTGAGGGGCACGTCGGCGCTGGAGGTGGTGACGATCCGGCCGGGCACCTTGGGCACGGAGGGGTCGGGCGAGAACAGGTCGGTGTCGGCGCCGATGTGGACGACGTGGACGCGGTCGCCGCGGACGCCGAGGTGGTCGATGATCTCCTGGCGGGAGGTGCCGGAGACGGTGAGCACCGAGGGCAGGCGGCGGGCCACCCGCTTCTGCATGCGGGTGAAGGCGTACCAGCGGCGCACGGAGTAGCGGCGGGCCCGGCTCCCTGCGGCGTCCAGCTCGAGTCGCCGGTCCACGGTGATGGGGTGGTGGACGGTGGTGACGAGGGGGGCGCCGACATCGCCCAGCAGCCCGTATCCGAGGGTCTGGTTGTCGTGGACGACGTCGAACTCGCCGCGTCGGGCGCGCAGATGGCGGCGGGCGCGCAGGGAGAAGGTGAGCGGCTCGGGGAAGCCGCCGGTCCACATGGTGGCGACCTCCAGCGCGTCGACCCAGTCGCGGTACTCGCCGCGGCCGGGGGTGCGGAAGGGGTCGGGCTGCCGGTAGAGGTCGAGGCTGGGCAGTTCGGTGAGGGAGAGCCGGCCGCCGGGGGCGTCGTCGAGGGTGTCGAGGACGGGGTAGGGCTGGGCGCCGATGACCTCGACCCGGTGGCCGAGGCGGGCCAGTTCGCGCGAGAGGTGGCGGACGTAGACGCCCTGGCCGCCGCAGAACGGGTTCCCCTTGTAGGTGAGCAGTGCGACGCGGAGCGGTCGCAAGCCGTCGGCGGCGGGCTCCGGACCGGGACCCGCCTGACTGGCCTCAGCGGTCACCCTGGGCCCCCTTCTCCACCGCACCGTCCCGCGAGACTACGCCGGGCATCTGATCTGGAACAAGTTTCGGAGTTGATCACTCGGAGGCTCCGAATCTACCGGCAGGTAGCCCGGGGGTGCGCGGTGGATCGGGTGATTCGCGCCACGGCGGACCGGGGTCCCGGCGGTGCGCCGGACGGCCCCCGCGCAGCCGCGCGGCGGGGGGCGGGCCACTGGGCCGGACGGGTGCCGGGAGCCCGCGGCTGCCCGTTCACCGAGGCGGAAGCGCGCGTGAGGGACCTGGCTCGCGGTGAGGTCCTGGCCGCCCGGAGGAGGCGCCCGGCCGGGTGCCGCGCGCGCCCCGCGGGCGGCACCCGGAGCCCCGGGCCGGAACCCGTGACCCGGGTCCCAGCTTTCCGGACCGCTCCTCGGCCCCCTTGCGCCGTACGGGTAAAGTGGCGGCGTCGTCATCACACCCGTACGGGGGGAAGCCGGTGCAATTCCGGCGCTGACCCGCAACCGTGAACCGCCCGCCGCCCCGCGGCGCGGACGGTGAGCCGGACTGCCCCGTGCGGACGTGACCGGCTCACGTGCACCGGCGCCGCCGGAGCACGGCCACCGTCGAGGCACACGGGGCCGAGCCGCCCGGGGGTGCCCCGTGCTGCCGGTCCCGCACAGGGAAGGCAGCCGCCGATCATGAACGTCCGCCGTCGCAGCGCCGGGGTCCTGGCCGCCATGGCCGTACTCGGTGGCGCCGCCGCACCCGCGGTCGCCGCCGATCCGTCGCCCTCCGCCTCCCCCGGCACGCCGCCCGGGCTCTACGGGAAGGCCGACCCCCAGTACGACGGCGTCTGGCGCCAGTCCCTGACCCTGCTCGCGCAGGACACCGTGCGCATGGTCCCGTCGAAGCGGGCCGTGGCCTGGCTCACCGGGCAGCAGTGCGCCGACGGCTCCTTCGCCGCCTTCCGCGCCGACCCGGACGCGGCGTGCGGCACCGGCACGATGGTCGACAGCAACAGCACGGCCGTCGCCGTCCAGGCGCTCGCCGCCCTCGGCGGACACGACAAGGCGGTCGGCGACGCTGTCAAGTGGCTGTCCTCCGCGCAGAACGAGGACGGCGGCTGGGGCTACACCCCCGGCTCCCCGAGCGACGCCAACTCCACCGCCGTGGTCATCGGCGCCCTGGCCGCCACCGGCGCCGACCCGGCCACCACCGTCAAGGGCGGCAGGTCGCCCTACGACGCCCTGCTGACCTTCGCCCTGCCCTGCGCCAAGGACAAGGGCGACGGCGCCTTCGCCTACCAGCCGGACAAGGACGGCAAGCTGACGGCCAACGAGGACGCCACCGCCGCCGCGGTCCTCGCCGCCCTCGGCAAGGGCCTGGTCACCGGGCCCGGCAAGGCCGACGGCACCGCCCCCGCCTGCGCGGCCCCCGCGACGCGGGAGCAGGCCGCCGCCAACGGCGCCGCCCACCTCGCGCGGGCCGTGGCCGAGGACGGCCACCTCACCTCCTCCCTCCCCGGTGCCGAGGACCAGCCCGACGTGGGCAACACCGCCGACACCGTGGTGGCGCTCGCCGCGCGGAGCGGGGCCGCGAGCGCGGCCGGACCGCTGGCCTGGCTGGAGAAGAACGCCGGGACGTGGGCCGAGCGGAGCGGCCCCGCCGCCTACGCCCAGCTCATCCTGGCCGCCCACGCCACCGGCACCGACCCGCGCGACTTCGGCGGCACCGATCTGGTGAGCGCCCTGAACGCCCTGGGCCCCGCCCCGGAGGGCTTCAAGGCGGGCGCCGAGACGCCCGGCGAGGACGGCGCCAAGGACAAGAAGGACGAGAAGAAGAACGACGAGAAGGACGACTCCGGCTTCGGCGTCTGGTGGTTCGTGGGCGTCTGCCTGGTCTTCGGCGTGGGCATCGGCTTCCTGCTCAGCGGCCGCAACCGGAAGTCCGGGTCGTGATACGCCGCGCCGCACCGCTCGTCCTGGCCGCCCTCCTGCTCCTGCTCCTCGGGAACGCGGCCCAGGCCCAGGCCGCCGGGTACCGCTACTGGTCCTTCTGGGACCGCGACGGCGACCGCTGGGTCTACGCCACCCAGGGCCCCTCCACCGCCCGTCCCTCCGACGGCGACGTCCAGGGCCTGCGCTTCGCGGTCAGCGAGGACTCCGCCGACGCCGCCACGCCGCGCGGCACCGCGGACTTCGCGGCGATCTGCGCGCGGACCCCGGCCGAGGAGGGCCGCAAGCGGGTGGCGCTCGTCCTCGACTTCGGCACGGCCGCGGACGCCCCCGACGGCGCGGCCCCGCCCGCCGGCCGCACCGCCTGCGCCCGCGTCGCCCCGGACGCCACCACCGCCGAGGCCCTGGCCGCCGTGGCGGGCCCGCTGCGCTACGACTCCAGCGCCCTGCTCTGCGCCATCGCCGGCTACCCGAGGACGGGCTGCGGCGAACAGGTCACCGGGCGGGACGCCGCGAAGGGCTCCGCGGACGCCGCCGAGGGCGGTGGCGCCGGGGAGTCCGCCGCCACCGCCCCGGACAGCACCGGAGGGACGGGCGGCGGCGGCCCGTCGGTCGGCCTGTTCGCGGGCGTCGCGGTGGTGGCGGTCCTGGGCGGGGCCGCCGTCTGGCAGGCGAGGCGGCGCGGGAATGCGTCCCGCTGAACCCGCGCCCGGCCCCGCCGCCGGACCGCCCCGGCCGCCGGACCGCCCCCTCACCGGCCCCCCGCCGCCCCCGCTCCCGCCGGGCGGCCGACTGCCCGCGGGCGCGGGGAGCCGGCCCCGCGCCACACCGCCCGGCACCGCCCCCGGCCTCCCCGGCCCCGGCCCCCGGCCCCCCGCCGCCGCCGGGAACGGCACCACCGCGTCCGCGAACGGCGCCCGCGCCGGCGCGCCCGGCACGGGCGCCCGCACCGCCGCCACGGATCTCCGTGCCCCGGGCCCCCGCGCCCCGGGGCCCGGACGCCGCGCCCCCGGAACCGGCGCCCCCGGTCCCCGCCGCCCCCCGGTCTCGGTGCACCCCGGCGCCTGGTGGCTCTGGGCGCTCGGCCTGGGCACCGCCGCCACCCGCACCACCAACCCGCTGCTGCTGGCGCTGCTCGTCGCCGTCTCCGCCTACGTCGTCACCACCCGCCGCCCGCACACCCCCTGGTCCCGCTCCTACGGCGCCTTCGTCAAGCTGGCCCTCGCCGTGCTGGCCGTCCGCCTCCTGTTCACCGTGGTCCTCGGCTCCCCCATCCCCGGCGCCCACACCGTGGTGACGCTCCCCGAGATCCCGCTGCCCGGCTGGGCGCAGGGCATCCGTCTCGGCGGCCGGGTCACCGCCGAGGCGCTCGTCTTCTCCCTGTACGACGCCATGAAGCTGGCCGCGCTGCTGATCTGCGTGGGCGCCGCCAACGCGCTGGCCAACCCGTCCCGGCTGCTGAAGTCCCTGCCGGGCGCGCTGTACGAGGCGGGCGTCGCCGTGGTCGTGGCGCTGACCTTCGCGCCCGGGCTGATCGCCGACGTCCAGCGACTGCGGGCCGCCCGGCGGCTGCGCGGCCGCCCCGACCGGGGCGTGCGGGGGCTGCTCCAGGTGGGGCTGCCGGTGCTGGAGGGGGCGCTGGAGCGCTCGGTCGCGCTGGCCGCCGCGATGGACGCCCGGGGCTACGGCCGCACCGCGCGGGTCCCGGCCCGGGTCCGCCGCACCACCGCCGCCCTCACCCTGGGGGGACTGCTCGGCGTGTGCGCGGGGACGTACGGGGTGATGACCGCGGCGGGCGGCTCCTACGGCGTCCCGGTGCTGGCGGGCGGGGTGGCCGCCGCGGTCGCCGGGCTGTGGCTCGGCGGGCGCCGCTCGCCGCGCACCCGCTACCGCCCCGACCGCTGGGACGCCCGCGCCGTCCTGGTCGCCGGTTCCGGCGCGGCCGTCGCCGCGCTGCTGTTCCTGGCCTCCGTCCGCGACCCGGACGCGCTGCACCCGGGCGTGGTCCCGCTGGTCGCGCCGTCGCTGCCGCTGTGGCCGGCGGCGGCCGTGCTGCTCGGGCTGCTCCCGGCCCTGGTCACCCCCGCGCCCGGTCCCGGCCCCGCGCCCCGCACCGTCCGTGCCGCCCGCGGCCCGGCCCCCGGCACCGCCCCCGCGTCCCCCACCGCCCAGCCCGTCGAGGAGCCGTCGTGATCCGCTTCGAGGATGTCTCCGTGACCTACGACGGGGCGGCCGGACCGACCGTCCGGGGCGTCGACTTCGAGGTGCCCGAGGGCGAACTCGTCCTGCTGGCGGGCCCCTCCGGGGTCGGCAAGTCCACCGTGCTCGGCGCGGTCGGCGGACTCGTGCCGCACTTCACCGGCGGGACCCTGCGCGGCCGGGTCACCGTGGCCGGGCGCGACACCCGTACCCACAAGCCGCGCGAACTGGCCGACGTGGTGGGCACGGTGGGCCAGGACCCGCTGGCGCACTTCGTCACCGACACCGTCGAGGAGGAGCTGGCCTACGGCATGGAGTCCCTCGGGCTCGCGCCGGACGTGATGCGCCGCCGCGTCGAGGAGACCCTCGACCTGCTCGGCCTGTCCGACCTGCGGGACCGCTCCATCGCCACCCTCTCCGGCGGCCAGCGGCAGCGGGTGGCGATCGGCTCGGTGCTCACCCCGCACCCCCGGGTGCTGGTCCTCGACGAGCCGACGTCCGCGCTGGACCCGGCCGCCGCCGAGGAGGTCCTCGCCGTCCTCCAGCGCCTGGTCCACGACCTCGGCACCACCGTGCTGATGGCCGAGCACCGCCTGGAGCGCGTCGTCCAGTACGCCGACCGGGTCGTGCTGCTGCCCTCCCCCGGCGCGGCCCCCGTGCTGGGCACCCCGGCCGAGGTGATGGCGGTGTCGCCGGTGTACCCGCCGGTGGTGGAGCTGGGCCGGCTCGCGCACTGGTCGCCGCTGCCGCTGACGGTCCGCGACGCCCGCCGCCGGGCGGCCCCGCTGCGGGCCCGGCTCGCCGACCGGGAGCCACCGCGACGCGCCCTCCCGGCCCGCGCCCTCCCCGCGTCCACCGCCCCGCCGCCCGCCCGCGGCGCCCGCACCCCGGTCCTGTCCCGGCTGCGCCGCCGCAGGCCCCCGGGCGGGGCGCCGGACGGGGCCGCCCGGTACGCGGCCGAGGTCCGCGGGCTGGCCGTGCGGCGCGACCGCGTCGAGGCGCTGCGCGAGGTGGACCTGACCGTCTCCCCCGGCGAGACCGTCGCCCTGATGGGCCGCAACGGCGCCGGGAAGTCCACCCTGCTGTCCGCGCTGGTCGGCCTGGTCGCCCCGGCCTCCGGATCGGTCCGCGCCTGCGGCGCCGTACCGCACCTGATGGCGCCCCCGGAGCTGGTGCGCCGGGTCGGCCTGGTGCCGCAGGAGCCGCGCGACCTGCTCTACGCCGACACCGTCGCCGCCGAGTGCGCGGCGGCCGACCGGGACGCGGGGGCGGAGCCCGGCACCTGCCGGTCGCTGCTGGAGCGGCTGCTGCCCGGCGTCGCCGACGACACCCATCCGCGGGACCTCTCGGAGGGCCAGCGGCTCACCCTCGCCCTCTCCGTGGTGCTGGCCGCCCGCCCGCCGCTGCTCCTGCTGGACGAGCCGACGCGCGGCCTGGACTACGCGGCCAAGGCGCGGCTGGCCGCGATCCTGCGCGCGCTGGCCGCCGAGGGGCACGCCGTCGTGCTGGCCACGCACGACGTGGAGCTGGCCGCCGAGCTGGCCGACCGGGTGGTGCTGCTGGCCGAGGGCGAGGTCATCGCCGACGGTCCGGCGGCCGACGTGGTGGTCGCCTCGCCGTCCTTCGCCCCGCAGGTGGCCAAGGTGCTGGCCCCGCGGAAGTGGCTGACGGTCGCGCAGGTCAGGCGGGCCCTGGCATGAGCGCCGAGGCACCGCGCGAGCGCCGGGTCCGGGCCGTCCGGCTGGGCCCCCGTTCCGTCGCCGCCCTGGTCCTGGTCAGCGCGGTGGGCCTGGGCGGCCTCGGCTGGCCCTTCCTCGCCCCGCCCGAGGCCTCCCTGAACGCCCACTCCCAGGACGCCCCGTGGCTGTTCGCCGGGCTGCTGGTGCTGATGGTGGCGGTGCTGGCGGCGACCATCTCGGAGGCGGGCCTCGGCCCCAAGGCGGTGGCCATGCTCGGCGTCCTCGCGGCGACCGGCGCGGCGCTGCGCCCGCTCGGCGCGGGCACCGGCGGCCTGGAGCCGATGTTCTTCCTGATGCTGCTCAGCGGCCGGGTCCTCGGGCCGGGCTTCGGCTTCGTGCTGGGCTCGCTCACCATGTTCGCCTCCGCGCTGCTGACCGGCGGGGTGGGGCCGTGGATGCCGTTCCAGATGCTGTCGATGGGCTGGTTCACCATGGGGGCGGGCCTGCTGCCCCTCCCCGACCGGCTGCGGGGCCGCGCGGAGCTGCTCCTGCTGGCCGCCTACGGCTTCGTGGCGTCCTTCGCCTACGGGACGGCGACGAACCTCGCGGGCTGGACGTTCATGAACACCCTGTCGTCGAACATCGCCTTCGACCCGGACGCGTCGGTCTCCGCCAACCTGGCCCGCTTCCTGGCGTACTGCCTGGCCACCTCGCTGGGCTGGGACGGCGGCCGGGCGGTGCTGACGGTGGTGCTGACCCTGACGCTGGGCACCACCGTGCTGAAGGCGCTGCGCCGGGCCACCCGGCGGGCGGCCTTCGAGGCGCCGGTCACCTTCGGGGAGTCCGGCGGGGTGAGCCGCCCCACGTGACGCGGCTCACCTACGATCCCGCCTCGTAGCCGCCGGGGCGCCCCCGCGATCTCCGCGCACCGCTCTGACCTGGGCGGTGAGAGCCGGGTCACAGCACCACGCACCACCCCACATACGAACTCCACTAGCAAAAGGGGTGATTGCGGAGGATCTTCCGGCCTGTTTCTCTGGAGCCGTCGCCAGGCGCCGACGCCCCCACGGGCCGAGGCGCCGACGTGTACCGGGCCGCTCCGACGCGGACGGTGCGCGCCGACGCCCCCGACCCCGACGAAAGGCACCGCCTTGACCGCCGTCTCCCTCCTCCGCCGTGTCACCGCCCCGAAGAAGGCCCTCGCCGGTGTCACCGTGGCCGCCGCCGCCTGCGGCACGCTGATCGCCGCCGCGCCCGCCCAGGCCGCGGCCCCGGCCTCCTCGGCGCAGGCGACCGCGAAGAAGATGATCGGCAACGCGGCCGAGTACCAGTGCTTCGACCGGATCGTCCAGCACGAGAGCAGCTGGAACGTCACCGCCACCAACGCCTCCAGCGGCGCCTACGGCCTGGTCCAGGCCCTGCCCGCGTCCAAGATGGCCTCCGCCGGGTCCGACTGGCGGACCAACCCGGCCACCCAGATCAAGTGGGGCGTGGACTACATGAAGGACCGCTACGGCAGCGCCTGCGACGCCTGGACCTTCTGGCAGTCCCACGGCTGGTACTGACCCGGCCCGGCTCCCGCCCGGGAGCCCGCGCCCGGCCACCGGCCCCCGCGCCCGCGCGGCGAACGGCGGCCCCCCGGTTCACGGGGGGCCGCCGTTCGCCGTACCGACGCGTCTGTTCGAATTGACGTCCCCGCACGTGCCCCGCCGTGCCCGCCGACGACTCCGAACGGAACCTCCCCACCGTGGCCCCTGCCGAGCCCACCGCCTCCCGGCCGCCCGCGTCCCGGACCGGGGGACGCCTCCGCGGCCTCCCGCGCACCCTGTGGCAGCGCCACCGCGTCCCGCTCCTCGCCACCCTGCCCCTGCTGCCGCTGTACGCGCTGTGGTGGGCCGTCCTCGCCACCGGCGGCGGGGATCTGGCCGCCCAGCAGGCGTGGGCGGACTTCGCCTCCCGGCACGGGTCGTCGGCGTACGGGCTGTTCTGGTACGGGGGCACGCACACCGCCAACTACAGCGTCATATCCCCGTACCTGATGGCCCTCCTCGGGGTGCGGACGGTCACCGTCGCGTCCGGGCTGGCGGCCTCCTGGCTGGCGGCGGCGCTGCTGGCGCGGGCGGGGGTGCGGCGCCCGCTGTGGCCCGCGCTGCTGGCCTCGCTGGCCCTGTGGTGCAACGTCGCCTCGGGCCGGACCACCTTCGCCCTCGGGGTCGCCCTCGGACTGGCCGCCTGCCTGGCGCTGACCGGACGGCGGCGGCTGGTGACCGCCGCCGGGTGCGCGGCGCTGGCGACCATGGCCTCCCCGGTGGCCGGGCTGTTCCTCGCCGTCGCCGGGGCCGGGTACCTGCTGGTCCGGGAGGTGGGGCGGGCCCTGGTGCTGCTGGTGCCGCCGGCCGTCGTGGTCGGGCTGACCACTCTGCTCTTCCCCTTCACCGGGGAGCACCTGATGCCCGCCGCCCGGATCTGGCCGCCCGCGCTGCTGGGGCTGGCGGTCGCGCTGCTGGCCCCGCCCGCCTGGCGGGCCGCCCGCTGGGGCGGTGCCGTGTACGCGGCGGGGACCGTGCTGACGTATCTGATCGCCTCGCCGGTGGGCACCAACGTGGAGCGGCTGGCGGAGCTGCTCGCCCCGGCCGTGCTGCTGGCCGCCCTGCTCACCGCTCCCCCGGCACGGCGGGCGGCGCGCCTGGTGCTGGTCGTCGCGCTGGTGTTCTCGGTCGGCTGGGTCGGCAAGAAGACCGCCGACGACCTGCGGGTCTCCACCGACGTCCCGGCCTGGGCCGCCGACACCCGGGGCGTCGTGCGGGAGCTGGAGCGGCTGGGCGCCGACCGCACCCGCGTCGAGGTGGTCCCCGCCCGCAACCACCGCGAGGCGGTCGCCCTCGCCCCGCACGTGAACATGGCCCGCGGCTGGAACCGCCAGCTCGACATCGAGCGCGCCCGCCTCTTCTACGACGGCGGCTTCTCCGCCGCGGCCTACCGGGCCTGGCTGGACCGCTGGGCGGTCGGCTACGTGGTGCTGCCGCTCGGCCGGCCCGACGGGTACGCCGAGGAGGAGGCGCGGCTGGTGGGCGACGCGGCGCTGCGGCCCGACTGGCTGGAGCCGGTGTGGAAGGACCGGAACTGGCGGGTGTACCGGGTGCGCGACGCGGTGCCGCTGGTCTCCGCGCCCGGCGCCCTGGTGCGCTCCGACGGCGCGGAGATGGTGGTGCGGATGGAGCGCCCCGGCGCGGCCACCGTGCGGGTGGCCTGGTCGCCGTGGCTCCGGGCGGACGGCGGGTGCCTCGCCCGGGAGGGCGAGTTCGCCCGGCTGACCGTCCCGGCGGCGGGCGAGTACCGGATCAGCTCCCGCTACGGTCTGCCGAACGCGCCGGGGAACCGCTGCTGAGCGGGGGCTCCGCGGCGGGCCGGGGGACGCCTGGGGTGCCCTCGGGGGCGTGCTCCGGGGCACCGTCGGGGGCGGATTCCCCCGTGGGGGCGGCGCCGGACGGGTCCGCGCCGGGGGCTCCCCCACCGGCTCCGGCACCCGCTCCGCCACCCGCTCCGCCGGAGCCGCCCGCGGTCCCCCGCGCGGCGGCGGCACCCGGTGCCCCGGTCACGGCGGCGACGGCATCTGCGCCCGTACCGGTGGCCGCACCGGCACCGCCTACGGCTCCCGCGAGCGCCGCGTCCCTCGCCGTGCGGGCCCTCGGCCCCTGGAACAGGTGGGCCAGCCCGAAGCCTCCGGCGACCACGGCGGCGCCGCCCACCGCGTCCAGCACCCAGTGGTTGCCGGTCGCCACGATGGCCGAGGCGGTGAGCAGCGGGTGCAGCAGGCCCAGGGCCTTCATCCACATCCTCGGCGCGATGACCGCGATCACCACACCGCACCACAGCGACCAGCCGAAGTGCAGCGAGGGCATCGCCGCGTACTGGTTGGTGAGGGCCGTCAGCGTGCCGTAGTCGGGCTTGGAGAAGTCCTGCACCCCGTGCACCGTGTCGATGATGCCGAGGGTCGGCATCAGGCGCGGCGGGGCCAGCGGGTAGAGCCAGAAGCCGACCAGGGCCAGCAGGGTGGTGAAGCCGAGCGCGGTGCGGGCCCAGCGGTAGTCGACCGGGCGCCGCCAGTACAGGACGGCCAGTACCGACAGCGGCACCACGAAGTGGAACGATTCGTAATAGAAGTCGAAGAAGTTCCGCAGCCAGTCGATCTTGACCACGGCGTGGTTGACCGCGTGCTCGATGTCGATGCGCAGCACGCGTTCGAGGTCGAGGATCTGGTGCCCGTGCTGCTCGGCGCGGAACCGCCCGGCCGAGTTGCTGCCGCCGGTCGCGGCGAGCCGGACCTGCTGGTAGGCGGCGTAGGTGACCCGGATGAGGAGCAGTTCCAGCAGCAGGTTGGGGCGGGTGAGGACGCGGCGCAGGAAGGGCAGCAGCGGCACGTGCCGCAGGCGGGCGGGCACCGGGTCCGCGTAGCGGGTGGGGACGGGCGCGTCGAAGTACGGCGAGGTGCGGGGCAGGAAGGGCACCGCGGCGGCCGCGGCCAGCGCGGCCAGCAGCACCAGGTTGTCCCGCAGCGGGTGGGCGGCCTCCATGTTCGGCAGCATCATCCGCGCGGGCAGCGTCATCACGAGGACGACGGCGACGGGCCACACGTACCGGTCGGAGGCGCGCTTGCCGACCCGGCCGACGAGCGCGAGCAGCACCCACAGGAGCTGGTGCTGCCAGGTGGTGGGCGACACGGCGACCGCGGCGCAGCCGGTGACGGCGACCGCGAGCAGCAGTTGCCCGTCGCGGGCGTAGCGCACGGCGCGGCGCACGGCGAGGGCCGCGACGGCGGCGCCGAGGGCGAGGAAGAGGGCGATCTCCGCCGGGCCGGACATGCCGAGGCGCAGCAGGGCACCGTGCAGCGACTGGTTGGCGAGGTCGTCGGCCGCGCCGCCCAGCCCGACCCCGGCCAGGTGGTGGACCCAGTAGGCGTAGGAGTCGTCGGGCATCAGGGCCCAGGCCAGCGCGGTGCAGCCGGCGAAGACGGCGCCGGTGACACCGGCGGCGTGCCGCCGGCGGGTGAACCAGAGCAGGGGGACGAACAGCAGCAGGGTGGGCTGGAGGGCGGCGGCGACGCCGATCAGGACGCCCCCGGCGCGCTCGCCGCGCACGGTGAAGCAGCCCAGCAGGACGAGCAGGACCGGGATGATGCTGGTCTGGCCGAGCCAGAGGGCGTTGCGGACCGGCAGCGAGAGCATCAGCAGACTCACCGCGACGGGGGCCGCCAGCAGCGCGGTGCGGCGGCCGACGGGGGGCGGCAGGGCGCGGGCGGCGACCAGGCCGAGGGCCACGACGAGGAGCAGCGAGCCGAAGGTCCAGCCCCAGCCGAGGGCCTGCTCGGCCGCGCGGGTGAGGGGCTTGAGGACCAGCCCGACGAAGGGGGTGCCGGTGAACCGGGTGGAGTCGTAGAGCGAGCCCTCGACGTGCAGGACGCCGCCCGCGCCGACCCAGGTCTCCAGATCCGTCAGCCGCTCCCCGCGCGGGGAGCCGAGGACGCTGGCGAGCTGCCGTACGGCGAGGAGGGCGGCGAGCAGCCACAGCACCAGCCGTGTCGTGCGCAGCCGCGCGGTGGCCGGGTCGGCGGCCGGGGCGCCGAAGGCATCCGCCGGTCGTCCGTTGTGCTCCGCATTCGCCACGCCGCGTCGGCCTCCCGCCCCGTTCGTACCGCGCCGGTGCGCGGTGCTGTCCTTGCGAACCCTAATGAGGCCCGCGCCACCCCTGGAAACAGACCCCGGACAGCCCCGCCTCACCTGACAGGTGCCCGGTGTTCGACCGGAATTCCCCGGCCGCCGCCCGGCCGGGCCGGCCGTCCGCCCGCGCTCCGGGCGCCATCCGTTCGGACGACGATAGTGCGGAGGCGGTTGAGCCGCTTCCCCGCGGAGCGAGCAGGATCACAGGCCGGAGCGGGCCGGGCGCCCGCCGGAGCGGGCCGACGCCCGCGCCGGAACGGGCCGGGCCCGCGCGCGCCGCGCGCCCTCCCGATGCCATGGGCGACGAAAAGCATACCGGGCGTGAGCGGCGCACCGGCGCCCATGACCGCTTGCCCCCGGGGCGCCGCGCGGCGCGGTGCCCGGCCGTCCGGCGAGTCCCGCGCAGGCGCGGGCGGGGGCACGGAGGCGGGGCGCGGAGGAGTGCGGGCGGGGCCGCGGGGCGCGCGGGGGCGCGGGCGGGTTCACGGGGGCAGGGTGCGCAGGCGCGGGCGGGGCCTCGGAGGCGGACCACGGAGCGCGCGGGCGGGACGCGGAGACCCGTCGGAGGCGTCCGCCGCCCCGGCCGGGCGCGAGGAGCCTCCGCGCGTCCGGCGCGTCCGGCGCGTCCGGCGCGTCCGGCGCGTCCGGCGCGTCCGGCGCGTCCGGCGCGTCCGGCGCGTCCGGGACTATATTCATTAGCGCGCCTACTTAGACGCGCTAACCACACATACGGAGGCTTCCCCGGCATGAGCGACCCCCAGGTCTGGGACGACGTCGACGCCTATTTCACCCGCCACCTCTCCCCCCGGGACGACGCGCTCGACGCCGCCCTGCGCGACAGCGACGCCGCCGGGCTGCCGCCGATCGCGGTCAGCGCGCCCCAGGGCAAGCTGCTCCGGCTCCTCGCCGAGATCCAGGGCGCCCGCCGCATCCTGGAGATCGGCACCCTCGGCGGCTACAGCACCATCTGGCTGGCCCGCGCCCTGCCCGCCGACGGCCGCCTGGTCACGCTGGAGTACAGCGCCCGGCACGCCGAGGTCGCCGTCGCCAACCTCGCTCGCGCCGGGCTCGGCTCCCTGGTCGAGGTCCGCGTGGGCCCGGCGCTGGAGTCGCTGCCGAAGCTCGCGGAGGAGCAGCCGCCCCCCTTCGACCTGGTCTTCATCGACGCCGACAAGGCCAACAACCCGCACTACGTGGAGTGGGCCCTGAAGCTGACCGCCGTCGGCAGCGTGATCGTCGTCGACAACGTGGTGCGCGGCGGGCGCGTGGCCGACCCGGACGCCACCGACGGCGCCGTGCTCGGCACCCGGGCCGCCATCGAGCTGATCGCCGGCCACCCGAGGCTCAGCGGCACCGCCGTCCAGACGGTGGGCGCCAAGGGCTACGACGGCTTCGCGCTGGCCCGGGTGACCTCCTGAGCGGCCGTCCCCGGCGGGCCCGGGCCGGAGAAGCGGCCCGGGCCGCGGGGGACGCGCTCAGACCTCGTGGTGGAACGCTCAGACCTCGTGGTGGAAGCCGACGTTGACGCTGCGCGGCTCCGAGCGGTCCCGGACGACGATCTCGCCGCTGCCGCCCCGGGGCAGCGGCTCGGTGCCGCCGTAGTCCAGGGGCCGCTCCCGGCCCCCGCTGGCGAGCAGCACCTCGGAGGACGGCTCGGGCTGGGAGCCGCGCAGCCAGCTCACGTGCCAGCCGCCGTCGGGCGCGCAGCGGAACTCCAGGTGGACGCGGGAGACGAACAGCCAGTCGTCCGGCGTGCCCAGCCGGCACCGGCTCCGGTCCCGGCCGACCCTGAGGACGGCGCCGGGCTCGCTGGGCGCCTCGGCCATCTGCATGCCGGCCGTGGCACCCGCGTCCGCCGCGGTGACGGCGGCCATGGTGAGTTCCAGCACGTGCGCTCCTTCGGGGACGTCCGATGTGGGCCTGTCGCCGCCGCATGATAGACGGCCGGTACGACACCGTCCGGCACGATGGGCGCACGAGCGAGCGGAAACCGCCGGACACCGGCTCCGAGCCCCGGGCGGACCGGCGGATCCGGCACACCGGGCTCCGGGGCGCCCCGGAGCCCGCGCCGTCAGACGGGGCAGTCCGGGAGCGGGCGGCTCTCGACCGTCCCGCCGGCGCGCAGCCCGACGGGGAGGACGAAGGCGTAGCAGTGGTCGGTGTCCCCCACGCGGTACCTCGCGACGACGCTCGGGGGCAGCCCGTCGAGTTCGTCCCGCCACGAGGACGCGTCCCTCATCGCATCGGCGATCTCCGCCTCGGACAGCGTCCCGTCGATCAGGCCCTTTTCGAGTCTGGAGCGACTCGACGCCGTCATCTTCCCGAGCAGTTCCTCGTCCGGCACCCGGAGCCTGTCATCGATCGCGTTCACGACCCAGACGATCCACAGGGAGACGGCGACGAAGGCGGCCAGCGCCGCCAGGACCAGCGCGCCGACGCAGCCGCCCACCCACCGCCACACGGTGAGCGACCGGCCGCGTCCACTGCTTGGCGGTGTCATCCACGAACCCGTGCAACCGATCCGGCCGAGCCGTGCCCGCATCACCGATGCGTACCCGCTCGTGCCCGCGTTGTCCGGATGGAACGCCTCATGGCTCAGGCGGTCCCCGCCGAGCCACTCCCAACTGCACGCCCGGATGAACCTACTGAGTCCGGTAGTCACCCGGGGTCCGCTCCGCCTGTCAGGGGATCCCCATGGTCCGTCCCTCACTTCGCACCGTCACCGTGCTCGATCCCGCAGCCGTGACGTGCCCGTCGGGTCCGCCACGGCTTCTCCCCGTTCCACTCGATCCCGAAGGATGCGACGGGCCTGAGCGGCCGACCCGTCGAACGCATGGCACGGGCTTCTCGGCGCACGCTCCGAGACGCCGTCCGGACCGCCTCCAACGGTCAACACCATGGCTCCGGACGACGAGCGTGCACAAGAACAGGTAGGAAGAGTGGCCTGATCAGTGCGGTATCGGCGACCAAGCTGTGCACCGGCCCGGGGAATACCGGTTGCGCCGCGCCCGGGTCCGGTGCCGAGAATGGTGGTCATGACCTGGACCGTGGCCCCGGAGCCCCACGACTCCCCCGCCGCCGCCCGGCTGTGGCGGGCCTACTTCACGGAGGTCAGCGACCGCTGGTACCTGCCGCGCACCGGGCGGCCCACCGCGCCGGAGGAGCTGGAGCGGGAGATCGCCCGGGAGACCGGCGCCGAACTCGCCCCGCCCCGGGGGCGGCTGCTGGTCGCGCGCTACGGCGGCGCCCCGGCCGGGACGGCGGGCGTGCGGCTGCTGGACCCGGGCAGGGCCGAGCTGACCCGGGTCTTCGTCCTCCCGGAACTGCGCGGACGGGGCGGGGCGGCGCTGCTCGTCCGGTGGGCGGAGGAGGCGGCGCGCTCCCTCGGTGCCGTGCGGATGGTCCTGGACACCCGGAGCGACCTCGTCGAGGCCCGCGCCCTGTACGCCCGGCTCGGCTACCGGGAGACCCCGCGCTACAACAGCGACCCGTACGCCGAGCACTGGTTCGCCAAGTCCCTGGCCCCGGCCGGCCCCGCGGCCCCGGCGGACACCGCGTACCCGGCCGTCTGACCGGGGGCGCCGCCCCGGCACGGGGTCCGGACCGGCCCCGGCACCACGGTCGTCCGACCGGAGGCGCCGCGCGGCTCACGGCCCCCGCTCACCCCTCCGCGAGGTACGCCGCCGCGTCGCCGTTGTGGGGGCGCTCCCGTTCGGAGCCGCAGAGTTCGCTGTTCAGCTCCTTGACCAGGCGCACCAGATCGGTCGGCCGGTCCGGGCCCCACCAGTCGCCGAGCAGTTCCGCCAGGGAGTCCTCGCGGGCCTGCGCCAGCCGTTCCGCCACCTCGGCGCCGCCCGGGGTGAGGGTCAGGTCGAGGCCCTCGCGGACGGCCAGCTCCCGCTCCTCCACCTGACGGGCGGCGGACATCACGACGGCCAGCGGCACGGGGCTGCGCTCCGCGAGCACGGCGGGTTCCACGCTGCCGTACCGGCGCATCCGCAGCAGCATCCAGCTCGACGCGGGCAGCAGGTCGTACCCGGCGCGCTCGGTGATCCGCCGGTAGACGGCCCGGCGCCCCTCCCGGGTGCCCAGGACGGACAGCGCGCGGCACACCTCGTCGCGCGAGGAGCGTTCGACCGGGTTGCTGGCGAAGGTCTCGGCGCCGTCGGGCGCGGTGACCGAGCCGCGCAGCCGGTCCTCCTTGAGGAACCAGGCGAGCACGAAGCCGAGGAGGGCGACGGGGGCGGCGTAGAGGAACACGTCGGTGATGGAGGAGGCGTAGGCGTGCAGCGCGTCGGGGCGCAGCGCGGGCGGCAGCGCTGAGAGGCCGCGCGGGTCGGACTTGAGGCTGTCCGCGGAGACGCCGGGCGGGAGCCGCGCCCCGCGCAGGACGTCGCCGAGCCGGCCGGCCAGCTGGTTGGCGAAGATCGTGCCGAAGACGGCGACGCCGAAGGAGGCGCCGATGGAGCGGAAGAAGGTCGCCCCGGAGGTGGCGACCCCCAGGTCCTCGTAGGGCACGGCGTTCTGCACGATGAGGACGAGGACCTGCATGACGAGGCCCAGCCCGACGCCGAAGACGAAGAAGTAGGCGCTCATCAGGGCGGTCGAGCTGTGCTCGTCCAACCGGTGCAGCAGGAGCAGGCCGAGGGTGGTGACGGCGGTCCCCGCGACGGGGAAGACCTTCCAGCGGCCGGTGCGGCTGACGATCTGGCCGGAGGCGGTGGAGGCCAGCAGCACCCCGAACACCATGGGCAGCATGTACACCCCGGACATGGTGGGGCTGACGCCGCGCACGACCTGGAGGAAGGTCGGCAGGTAGGTCATCGCGCCGAACATCGCGAAGCCGATGACGAAGCTGATGACGGCGGCGAGCGTGAAGGTGCGCACCCGGAACAGCTTCAGCGGCAGCACCGGTTCGGCGGCCCGGCGCTCCACGGCCACGAAGACGGCGGCCAGCACCGCGCCCAGCACCGCGAGCCCGATGATCTGCGGTGATCCCCAGGCCCAGGTGGTGCCGCCGAGCGAGGCGACCAGGACGAGGCAGGTGGCGACGGAGGCGATGAGGAGGGTGCCGAGGTAGTCGATGACGTGCCGGGTGGCGTGCCGGGGGATGTGCAGGACGGCCGCGATCACGGCGAGCGCGACGACGCCGACGGGGAGGTTGACGTAGAACACCCAGCGCCAGCTCAGGTGCTCCGTGAAGACCCCGCCGAGCAGCGGCCCGAGCACGCTGGTGGCGCCGAAGACCGCGCCGAACAGCCCCTGGTAGCGCCCGCGCTCGCGGGGCGGGACGAGGTCGCCGACGATCGCCATGGACAGCACCATCAGCCCGCCGCCGCCGAGGCCCTGGAGGGCGCGGAAGGCGATCAGTTCGGGCATGGACCGGGCGATGCCGCAGAGCGCGGAGCCGACCAGGAAGATGACGATGGCGGTCTGGAACAGCCGCTTGCGCCCGTACTGGTCGCCGAGCTTGCCCCAGAGCGGGGTGGCGGCGGTGGCGGCCAGCAGGTAGGCGGTGACGACCCAGGAGAGGTGGTCCAGGCCGCCGAGGTCGCTGACGATGGTGGGCAGCGCCGTCGACACGATGGTCTGGTCGAGTGCGGCGAGCAGCATGCCGAGGAGCAGGGCACCGATCGAGACGAGCACACCGCCGGAGACGTGTTCCCCCTCCTCGGGCCGCGCCGGGCCCGGCGCCTCGCGCGTCTGAGCGGTCATGCGGACCTCCACCGGTGTCTCGGGCCACTTCGCCCTACCATCCTGGCCGGTGTGACCGTTTTGGGCCCGTTCAGTCCTCCGCGCGGGCCACGGCCCCGGGGCGCGGGACGCCACCGCCGCCGGGGCCGGGGCGGCCGTTCCGGTGGCGGGGGACCACCGTTCCGCTGAGGGGGTACCGCCGATTTGTGGGCGGGAGGCAGCCGTTTCGGGGGCAAGGGCGCCGAAGTGTGGAGAAGGTCTGCATAATCTCTGGAGTTCGCGCGGGGAGTCGCGAGGGGAGGGACGAGCACCCATGGAGCAGCACGAGCGTCCGGCGGCCGGCGGGCCGCACGGGGCCACGCCCGGACCGCGGTCGGCGGGACCACCGAGGGGCACGGGACAGCCGGACGGGCCGCGGCGGGAGCCGGGGCCCGGGGCGGCGCGCGAGGACACGGGTGCGGCCCCCGGAACGGCGCCGGGCGCCGGGGAGCCCCACCGGCCCTCCGCCGCGCCCGGGGACGGGGCGATACCCGGGACGGGTCCGGCGCCCCGGACCGGCCCCGCGCACCGGACCGGCGCCCCGGGCTCCGACACGGCCCCGGACCCCCGGCCCGGCCCGGATGCGCAGCCCCGCCCGGGAGCCCGGCCCCACCCCGGCACGCCGGCCCACTCGGCGGCCCACGGCGGCCCGGAGACCCACGGCGCCCCGGCCTCCCCGACCGCCGGTACAGGAGCCGCGGGGCCCGGTGCGGGACCCCGGGCCCGCCCCGGGGCCACGAGCACCGGCACCGGGTCCGCGCCGGCCGGTACGGAGGCCCGGATGCCGTCGGCCGGTACGGGGGGCCCGACGCCCCACGGCGCGTCGTCCGCGCCGGACGCGCGGGACGGCCGTCCCGCGGGGGACACCCGCGAGCCGGGGCAGGAGCGAAGACCGCGGCCCGGCCAAGGGGCCGGTACGGCCTCCACGCCCCCGCCGTCCGCGCCGGACCGCCCGGAGACGGCGCACCGGCCAGCGTCGGCGCACGGGGCGCACGAGCCGCACGGGGCGCGCGAGCCGCGGAGGTCCGACCCGCCGCGGACGTCGCACGAGCCGCACGGTTCGGACTCACCGCCGATGCCGCACGAACCGCACCAGCCGCACCAGCCGCATGCCGGGCGCGCGCCCCAGGCCCCTCTCCCCTCCCGGACGCCCTCCGCGTCACCGCCCTCCTCGGCGGGGCACCCGGGCACGCCCCCGCGGCCCACGGCCCCGGCCCCGCAGGCGCCCCCGTCCTCCCGGTCCTCCCAGGCGCCCCCTGAGCACCGGTCACCGCACCAGCCCCAGGCGCGGACCGCCCACGCCTCCGGGGCGTCCCCGGACGCCGCCGAGCCCCGGGCCCAGGCGTCCCGGGCCCCGCGGAACCCCGTCCCGCAGGCCCAGGCCCCCCGGCGCCCCCAGGCCCCCGGGCCCCCCGGACCGCAGGGACCGCAGGGACCGCGTCCCGGGCGGGACCACCTCTGCCCCGAGTGCGGCGCGCCCCGGCAGCCGGACCGGACCACCTCCTGCGGGTGCGGTCCGCGCGCCGCCGACGCCCTGCGCCGGACCCGTACGGAGCAGGCGGCCGCGGCGGAGGACTTCGACCCGCTGCGCATCCGCCCCTACGTCGAACTGGACGGCTCCCGGGGCCGCTCCGCCGCCGTCCCCCCGGCCGGGGGGACCGCCGCCGCCCGGCCGCCCGCCCCGGCGGACCCGGAGGCCACCATGGCGCTCCGCACCCTCGGCACCGAACCGCCCGCCGCGCCCCCCGCGGGCACCGGGACCGGCGCGGGCGACGCGGACGCCGCCTCCGTCCTGCCCACGCCGCTCGCGCCGACCACCGGATCGCCCAGCGCCCACGACCTGCGCCTCTTCGAGACGGGGGCGACGGCGGCGGTGCGCCTGCCGTCCGGCCCCGGCGACGCCGGGAGCGGGAGCGGCGGGGACGGCAGCGGCGAGCCGAAGCGCCGACGGCGCCGGGCCCTGGTGCTCGGGGCGGCCGGCGCGGTCGCCGTGGTGCTGGGGGCCGCCGGGTACGCCGGGGGCCTGTTCTCCTACGAGTCGCCCTCGCGCAACGGCGCGCTGCCGGACGAGATCCGGGCCAGCGTGCCCGACGGACCGGCGGGCACCGCCTCGGCGGCCCCTTCGCCCAGCGCGACCGCCGCCCCGCCGCCCGCCGCGCCCACGCCGTCCGCCTCCGGTTCCGCGTCGCCCTCGCCCGGCGAGAGCACATCCCCCTCGGCCACCCCCAGCGAGAGCGCCTCCCCGACGGCGACCCCGTCCGGCGGCCGGTCCTCGGAACCCGCCACGACCCCCTCCCCCGACCCCGGCACGGGCTTCGAGGGGGACCCCGGCGACAGCCCCGGCGGCGGCCCGGGACTGCGCCTCGGCGACCGGGGCCCGGAGGTCCTGGAGCTCCAGCAGCGCCTGACCCAGCTGTTCCTGTACGTCGGCCCCACGGACGGCACCTACAGCGACGAGCTGGAGAACTCGGTGCGCACCTACCAGTGGGCGCGCGGCACCGGCTCGGACGGCCTGGGCGTCTACGGCTCGGCGACCAGGGCGATGCTGGAGTCGGAGACCCACGAGCCCTGACCACGCGCGACGGCCCCGCCGGTACGGACAGGACCGTACCGGCGGGGCCGTGTCGCACCCGGCCCGGGAGTCCGGGCCGGGTGCGTCAGCCGATGGTGAGGCGCAGCGTGCCGGGCTCGGCGCCGGGCTCCACGCGCACCCCCGTCAGATCGTCCACGACGACGTCGGGCCCGTGGACGGCGGCCCGGGGGCCGATGCCGACGACGCGCATCCCGGCGGCGCGGGCGGCGGCGATCCCGGCGCCGGAGTCCTCGAAGGCCACGCAGTCGGCGGGGGCGATGCCCAGCTCGGCGGCGCCCTTGAGGAAGCCCTCGGGGTCGGGCTTGCTGGCGCCGACCGATTCGGCGGTGACCCGGACCTCGGGCAGAGCGAGCCCGGCGGCGGCCATCCGCGCGGTGGACAGCCCCACGTCCGCGGAGGTCACCAGGGCGTGCGGCAGCCCGCTCAGCGAGGCGAGGAACTCGGGGGCACCGGGGACGGGGACGACGCCCTCGGTGTCGGCGGTCTCCTCGGCGAGCATCCGGGCGTTGTCGGCGTGGTTCTCCGCCATGGGCCGCCGGGGCAGCAGTATCGCCATGGAGGCGTAGCCCTGCCGTCCGTGGACGACGCTCATGACCTCGTCGCCGTCGAGCCCCTGCCGGTCGGCCCAGCGCCGCCAGACGCGCTCCACGGAGGCGTCCGAGTTGACGAGGGTGCCGTCCATGTCGAGCAGCAGGGCACGGGCGGTGAACACGGTGGTGGCCGTCATCGGCAGACTCCAGAGCACGGGGTGTGAGCAAGCGGTCCCGCCCGCCGGTCAGGGAGAACGGGCGGAACCACTTTGTTTCTCAACGGTACAAAAGCTCCCGCCCCGGCGCCAGCACCGGTCGGCGGATTCACGCTCCGTTCGCCCGCCGGGCACGGTGCGCCGCCTTCCGGCCACCGCGGACGACGGCGGCCGCCCGCCGGGGTGACCCGGAGGGGGCCCGGGGTGACCCGGAGTGACTGCCGGGACTTGGGGTCACCCCGAGGGCCCGGGTGGGCACCCCGAAGGCCCGGGGGCACCCCGAAGGCCCGGAACGGCTGCATGCAACCCGGGTAGCCCGGGGCGCCTCCGGGAGGTGGCCCGAGGTGGCCCGAGGCCCGGAGTGGCCCCGGGCCGGGGGCGCCCGGGGTGACCCGAGGGCTCGGAACGGCCAGGGACAACCCGCGAGGGCCCCGGGACGCCCCTGGGGCGCCCCGGAGGGCCGAACCCCGCGCGCTCTCGGGTGGCGAACCGGAGTCGCCGGGTCGTCGCGCGTGCCCCCGGCCCACCGCGCTCGGCCGGACGGCTCCGGCCCCACGGACGTACGCGACGGGACCGTGCACATCCAGGAGCCGGATGTGCACGGAAGAACAGGGCCTCACCGCACCACCGGGCGGGCGAGCCACCGGCGGACGAGCCGGGCGGCACGGTGACCCCGTCCGGGCGGGCCGGCGGCCGGGCAGTCCGCGAGCCGCCGGGCGGGCCGCACCGCCGGGCCGGACGGACCACCGGGCCGGACGGACCACCGAGCCCGGGCCCCAGCGGCAGGCCCGGCACCCGCCGGGAAGGCCGGCCACCCACCGGGCAGGTCCCGACCCCCTCGGGGGGCAGGTCCCGTCAGCCCGCAGGACCGGTCCGCGTCAGCCCGTGACCGCCTCCCACAGGCTCCACACGCCGAGGCCCAGCATCAGCAGGGCGGCGATCTTGGTGATCAGGGCCAGCGGCACCCGCTTCATCAGCGCCTTGCCGCCGACGATGCCGAGCCCGGCCACCGACCAGAGCGCGAGCACCGCGCCCAGGCCCACCGAGAGCGGGTCGTCGTAGCGGGCGGCGAGGTTGGCCGTCATGATCTGCGTGAGGTCGCCGAACTCCGCGACCAGGATGAGCATGAAGCCCGCCCCCGCGACCTTCCAGAAGGACTGGTCCTCCGGCTTGCGGACGGACTCCTCCTCGTCGTCCTTCTTCATCAGCAGCATCGCGGCGCCGCCCAGGAACAGCACGCCGGTCACCGCCTGCACGATCTGCTGCGGCAGCAGGGTCAGCACGCTGCCCGCCGCCACGGCGAGCACCACGTGCAGCGCGAAGGCGGCGGCGACACCGGCGAAGACGTACGACGCGCGGTAGCGGGTGCCGAGGACGAGCCCGGCGAGCGCGGTCTTGTCCGGGAGTTCCGCGAGGAAGACGACGCCGAAGACGAGCGCCGTCACGGTGATGCTGATCAAGGGGTCCTCAATCGGTCGGGGCCGCCCCGCCGAGAGTGTCGGGCCTCGCACGCAAGACACCTCGGCATGGCAGCACACGGATGCCCGCGCCGCACGGCGCGGGTCTGCACTGCTTGCCGAAGGTCTCGCTGGCGGACCTCGTCTCCGAGGCCGCCTCCGGGCGCCGGCTCAGGCTGGCTGAGCAGTATGTCGACGGTCCGGCGAAGAGCTACTCCCCTTCTGCGCCGCCCATGGTACGCGAAGCCCCCGGCAGAGCCCGGTCCCCCCGGTCACCGGCGTGCGGCGCCTCCCCCGGCACACCTCCGGACGGCCCAGGCGGCACCGGCGCGCCCGGCGGAACGGACGGCTCCGACGGCACGGGCGGCGCCCCGGCGTCCGGCCCCGGCGGCACCCCGTCGGACACTCCGGACGGCCCTCCGGGCGGGGCCCCCGCCACCCCCTCCCGCAGGGGGAAGGCCATCAGCGTCAGACCCACCGGAACGGTCCCGGGCGAGCGCGGCGGGCGGGCGGCGTCGTGGAGTTCCCGGGTGGTGCCGGCGAGTCGCCGCCGGGCCTCCTCCCACACCTCCGGGGCCACCCACAGCTCGGCGTCCACGGTCACCCCCCGCCCCTCGGGATGCCGTCGCCCGGTGCGCTCCTTGAGGGTGTGGGCCAGCGTCGCCCCGAGCATCGCGGCCCCGTCGTCCCGGTCGGACAGCGGCGACCCGTGGACGGTGCGGTACCGGCGCTCCCGGCCGCCCCGGCGCACCCGCTCCTCGGCCAGCTCGGCCAGGCCGGTGGCGGCCAGGGTCCGCAGATGACGGCTGGCCAGGGCGTGGGAGATGTCCAGTTCGCGGGAGAGTTCGGCGGCGGACATCGGGCCGGGCCACATCAGCGTGAGCATCCGCAGCCGCACGGGGTGCGCGAGGGCTCTCAGGACGGGATCTGCGTCGGTCACGGCAGCCAGTAAAGCGCACGGCCTCCACCGGACTACCCCCAACCAACTGGTTGGGAGTAGGGTCACCCGGAGTCGCGAGCGATGACGAGGGGGATTCTCGTGTCCGTGGGCCTGCTGACGGTGCTGAGGGACCGCAATGCCCGGCGCTATCTGGCGGGGGTGACGGTCTCGACCTTCGGGGACACGGCCATGATGCTGGCCGCCGGGGTCTGGGTGAAGGAGCTGACCGGTTCCAACGGCCTCGCCGCCCTGGTGGGGTTCTGCGCCTGGGCGCCCGCCCTGGCCGGGCCGTTCCTCGGCACCCTGGCGGACCGCGTGCGCCGCCGCACCCTGCTGGTCGCCACGAGCCTGGTCCTGGCGGCCGTGATGCTGGCGCCGACCGCCATCAGCTCCCCTGGGCACGTCTGGGTGCTCTTCGCCGTCCTGACCGCCGTGGGCGTCGGCACCGTGGTCATGGGCGCCGCCGAGACCGCGCTGATCGCGGCGGCGGTGCCCGGCCCGCTCCGGGGGGACTTCAACGGCCTGGCCCGGACGGCGATCGAGAGCAACAAGCTGCTCGGCCCGCTGGTCGGCGCGGCCCTCTTCACCGTGCTCGGCGGCCCGGCCGTAGCCCTGCTGAACGCCCTGTGCCTGGCCCTGGGCGCCGCCGCGTTCGCCCTGGTCCGGGTGCGCGAGCCGAAGCCCGTGCGCGTCCCGGGGCAGAGCTGGGCCGCCGACACCGCGGAGGGCGTCCGCCATCTGCGGAGGCATCCGGTGCTGCGCCCCCTGGTGCTGGCGGGCGGCTGCGCCATGGCGGCGTCGAGCCTGAGCAGCACGGCCACGTACGCGCTCCTCGACCACGGGCTGCACCGGCCCGCGGCGTTCGCCGGGGTGCTCGTCTCGGCGCAGGGCGTCGGCTCGGTCGTCGGCGGCCTGGCCGTCGGCGCGCTGCTGCGCCGGATGGCTCCGCACACCCTGTCGGCCGCCGGGCTCGTCCTGTTCGCCCTCGGGTCGCTGGCCCGGACCGGCGACTCGGTCCCGGTGGTGCTGGCCGGCTGCGCGCTGATCGGCGTGGGGCTGCCCTGGCCGCTGATCAGCGCGCTGACCACGGTGCAGAGGGAGACGCCGGACGCCCTCCTCGGCCGGGTCGCGGCCACCGCGAACACGGTGGTCTTCATGCCGACGGCCCTGGCCCTCCTGGTCGGCACGGCCATGGTCGCCGCCCTCGACCACCGGGTGCAGCTGGCCGCGGCGGCGGCCCTCTCCCTGGCGGCGGCCCTGTCCCTGACGGCCGGCGCCCGCGGCCGGCGCCGACGGGACACCTCCGGGGCCGCCCCGGAGGAAGCGGCCCGGCAGGAGCCCCCGCCGCGGGAGGCCGCGCCGGAGCGGGAACAGCGGGAGCCCGGCACCACGCACAAGGAGTGAGCCGGGAGCGAGCAGTGAACCGGGACGCGGGGGCACCGCCACCGGCCGCCGGAGCGCGGATCGGTCCAGCGCCACCAGGGCACCGGACGGCGCTCGGCCCCCGGAGACACCGCGGTACGGGAGCCTCCCCGCCACTCCGCGCGGCTCCGAGGGCGGGCGACCGGTCCCGGCGGCCTCGGTGATCCCGCCCGGGAGGGGCCCCAACGCGGCCTCCGGCCCCCGGCACACTCGTACACGCGCGCCGGGCACGGCCCGTACCGCGCCCGATCCCCGTGGAAGGACGAAGCGAAGCCGGCCATCCCCGTCACCTCGCCCGGAGCGCGCTTCCTCCCTTGCGGTCGGCAGGCCCCTCGGCGAGTCCCGTCGCCGCGGCCCGACAGCACCGTCCCGGCATCCGCCCAGGGCCCACACAGGCGAACTCGGGCGAACCCGGGGTGAGTCCGCGGAAAACCCGCTGATCGCCGATTCCGCCCCCGGGGCCCGGGGTGGTGCGCGTTCCGGAGCACGCGACGGCCCCGGCCGATCGCATCGCCCCCGGGGCCGGGACGGCGGCTTCCGCGGGCGTCTCGTACCGCCCGGCGATGAACCGCGGCGACCCGGGGACGTGAACGGCGGAAGGGAAGGGACGCCCTCGGGAAGGGTCGCCCGGCTCCTCCCGGCCCAACGGGGCGGCCGTTCCGATGCCGGTGCGACGCGGGTCCCGTCACAGGGTGACAGCCGCGCCCGGGCGAGCCGCCCGGCGCCGGGCCCCGTCCGCCCGGGGCCGCGGACGGTGGCGCCCCGGACCCCCTGGGAACACCAGCGCGGGGAACGCCCCGATGCGGTGAAGTCCCACCGGGGCCGTAGACGTGTCATGAACACGTCACTACCGTCTAACCAGCCGCACATCCGTGCGCCATGCGGCAACGCGAGCATTCCCCACGCCCGCGCCCCAACACCCCCACACCACAAGGGAGTTCGCATTTCCAGGTTCTACGCGCGTCGACGGCTCGGTGTCCTCGCCGCCCTCACCGGACTCATCGCCTCGGCCGGCCTCCTCAACGGCCCGGCCGCCTCCGCCGCCCTCCCCACCCCGGTGAGCGCGGCCACCGCCCGCTCCTACCTCGCCTCCCTCACCGTGGCCACCGAGAACCGCACCGGCTACAAGCGCGAACTGTTCCCGCACTGGATCACCCAGTCCGGCACCTGCAACACCCGGGAGACGGTCCTCAAGCGCGACGGCTCGGGCGTGGTCACCGACGCCGCCTGCGCCTCCGTCAAGGGCAGTTGGTACTCCCCTTATGACGGCGCGACCTGGACCGCCGCCTCCGACCTCGACATCGACCACGTCGTGCCGCTCGCCGAGGCCTGGGACTCCGGCGCGGGCTCCTGGACCACCGCCCGCCGCCAGTCCTTCGCCAACGACCTGACCCGCCCCCAGCTCATCGCCGTCACCGACAACGTCAACCAGGCCAAGGGCGACAAGGACCCGGCGGAGTGGATGCCCTCGCGCTCCGACTACCGCTGCACCTATGTGCGCGCCTGGGTCCAGGTGAAGTACTACTACGACCTCTCGGTCGACTCCGCCGAGAAGTCCGCGCTCCAGTCGTACCTCGCGGGCTGCTGAGGCCGCTTCCCCCGCCCCGGTCCCGGGCCGCCGTACGCGCGCCCCGGGACCGCCGGGCCCCGCCCCGCGCGCACGGCGCCCGGCGGCACCGGACGGCACGGCGCCGTCACCGCTCACCGAAGTGGTACAGCCAGACACCGGCGATCCCGGCCCGGTCCGCCGCGGGGACCTCGTGCAGGGCCGGCTCCAGGCCGTCCCGGGCCAGCGCCCGCAGCCCCGCGATGGCCTCGGCCTGCACCAGGGTCCGGAACCGCCGGGCCCGCACCCCGCGCGGCGCGGCGGTGACCCCGCCCGCGTCCAGCACGTAGAAGTGGTGCCCGTCCCTCTCGTAACGCGTGATGTGCCGCGCCGCGCCGTACCGGGCGTAGCCCTCCGGCGGCGCGTACGGCCCCGGGCCGTCCTCCGGCGCGGAGAGCAGGGCGACCAGCGTGCCGTTCCGCAGCCCGGCGGCCTCCTCGCCGCCCAGGCGGTGCGCTCCCGTGGAGCACAGCACCAGTCCGGCCGCGCCGAGCGCGCGGTCCCGGTCCTCGACGACGCCGTACCCCTGCGCGAGGGCCCGGGTGCGGCCCACCGGGTCGGGGTCGTGCACCGTGACGCGCACCCCCCGGCCGCGCAGCAGCCGGGCCGCGTGGCCGCCGGGGCCGCCGAAGCCGAGGAGCAGGGCGCGGATGCCGTGCGGGGTGTCCCCGCGGCCCCTCAGCAGGTCCTCCGCCGAGGCGACCATGGAGTGCCCCGCCAGGTAGTTCTCGGGCTCCCTCAGCGGGGACCGGGCGACGGACACCACCGGGCAGGGCAGCCCGGTCCGCGCCGCGTAGCGGTCGTGGCCGCCGCCGGTGGACTCGACGACGCCGAGCACGGTGCCGCTGAACCGCTCGCACAGCGCGTCGAGCGAGGGCGCGAACCGGCCGCCCGCGTCCAGCAGCACGACCCGCTCGCCCGCCGCCCGCGCCTCCAGGTAGGTGACGGCGGTGTCCGGGTCGGCCAGCCGGTCGCGGGCCAGCTCGTCGACGGCGAAGGCGCGTTGGACCTCGCGGTGCGCGAGCCCGTCGGCCGGGTCCGGGTCCGGCAGCACGGCGCGCAGCCGCGAGACGGCGCCGACCGCTCTGACGAACGGGGGGTGCTCGGGCAGCAGCGGTGTGACCAGCACGGCGGACGGCGGCGGCCCGGGCATCATGAACTCCCTTGCCACATGGGCGAAGTAGGCGTCGAGCCGTGTGCGTTCCCGGATGTCCATGGGGCACCTCTCCTCGGTCGGTTCGGGTCCGGCCGCCCTCCACTGTCCGGTACGGGACGGCGGAGATCCGGCGGTTCGGCGGTTCACCGGTACGGAGCGCGGTGGCTCCGGTACGGCGCGGGTCGGGCGTACGGCGGGCGTACGGCGGGGCGGTACGAAGCGTCGGTACGGGGCTGCGAACGGCTGCGTCCGCCCGTACGCGGCGCATACGGGACGGGTGTCGGGGCGGGGACGGGCGTCGGGGCGGGCGGGGTGTCAGCGCGGGCGGGGCCGGGCCTCGCGCGCGCCCCACTCCGCCAGGCGTCTGCCGACCCGGGCGGGATGGACCCCGAACTCGCGCCCGAGACCGGCGGCGGAGACCTCGCCGGAACGGTAGCGGCGGACCGCCTCGTCGCGTGCGGCGATGAACAGGTCGCGCGCCGCCCGCACTTCGGCGGCGGTCCGCCGGGTCAGGGGCCGGCCCCGGAAGACCCGGCCGGCGGACCGGCGGTGCGCGTGGGCCTCGTACCCGCGGCGCGGAGTGACGCCCCAGTCGCGCAGCCGCCGGGTCAGCCAGGCACCGGGTCGGCCAGGCGCGGGTGACGCCGTATCCGGCGGCGATGCGCCGCACCGGTTCCCGTGCCCGGCAGCGGCGCACGATCGCCTCGCGGTCGGCCCGCGCGGCCTGCCGCGCCGCGGCCAGCTCGGCGGGGGTCGGGCGGCGCGCCTCCGCTACGCCCATGCACCCTCCCCCGTCGGCGGCGGGCACGCGGGCCGGGACGGCGGGGCGCCGGTCCGCGGGGCCCCGCCGCGCGGCGCGGTGCCGCCCGGCGGGACGGGACCGACGGTCAGCGTGTAGGCGCAGTCCAGATCCGCGAAGGTGACCGAGAGCGGCCGACCGCCCTTGACGCGCTCCCGCGCCACGCGCTCCCCGGCCGCGTCCCCGGCCCAACGGCGCAGCTCCGCGGGGCAGTCGGGCTCCGACCGCGCCGTCGCGCGCACGACCCGTCCGGCCCACTCCGACCGTGCCGGGTCCGGGTCGATCCGGTCCGCGATCCGCCGCGCCTGCCCGCGGAGCCAGCGCAGCGCCAGCACCGGCGAGAGGGTCCGGAAGGTGCCGAGCACATGCCGGGCGCTCTCCCCCGTGCCGCACACCGGCCCCCGCGCCACCACTTCCGCCCAGTAGCCCGGCGGCTCGGCCGGGGGACCGCCGCACGGGCGGATCACAGCACCTCCCCCCGGCTCCGGGCGTTCGCACGGGCGGCCTTGGCCCGCAGGCACTGCTCCGGACCGGCCGGCCGCGTGTCCTCGGGGCGCACGCTCCACTCCCTGCCGCCCGCCGGGGGCCTCAGGTTCCAGAACCCGGCCCACTCCCCCCGGAACTCCCCGACCCTGTCCCACGCGTCCACCACGTGCGTTCCCACGGCCGGGGGTTCGGGCAGCTCCGGAGGGCGGATCAATCCACACATACACGGCACGACCATTCCTCTCCGTAGCGACTCCGCTACCAAGCGGCTTCAGAGTGACCTAGAGTCGGAGACCCTTCAACGTGGCAGTTCCGGCAGGAAAGTTGGTGTCGACATGGTCAACCGCAAGGAACTGCATCCGGAGAGCAGCCCGCAAGCGGCCTACGGCGCGTTACTGCGCACCTCACGGGAGGAGCACGGCTGGAAGCAGGAGGATCTGGCCGCCCGGATGGAATACTCCAGCACGCACATCTCGGCCGTGGAAACCGGCCGTAAATGTCCAACCTCGCGCTTCGCGCACAGCGCGGACCGCGCCCTGGGCACGGGCGACCTGTTCCAGCGCGAGTGCCACAAGATCAAGCACGGCGCGCTTCTGGAGGGCTTCGCGGAGTACGTCGGCTACGAGGGACGCGCCGTCGAGATCCGGCTCTACGAAATCGGCATCGTCCCGGGCCTGTTGCAGACCCCGGAGTACGCCCAGGTGCTGGCCGACAGCGCGGTGCGGCGCGGTGCGACAACACAGGAAAGGGCGGCAGAACGAGTCTCATCCCTTGCGGCCAGGAGAGAAGCCCTGGCACGGACGCGCCCGCCCATGCTGTGGGTGGTCATGGACGAAAGCTGCATCCGCCGGTCCGTCGGTGGAGCCGAGCTGATGGACAACCAGCTCGACCACCTTCTTGAGTTCGCCGCCCTTCCGAACACCGTGCTCCAGATCGCGCCTTTCGGGATAGGGGAACGCCGATCGGTCAATCTCCCGGTCTACTTGTTGACACTGCCGGACCGGTCCGTTCTGTGCTACGCAGAGTCCCAGACCCAAGGGCATCTTGATCGAGAACCAGCCTCGGTTATCCCGGTGTTGACCGCCTACCATCAGCTACAGGCCGAAGCGCTCTCACAAGCAGCATCTGTGGCCATGATTGAACAGCTCCGAAAGGGTGGCACCGCGTGACAACGACTCACACCCCCCGCTGGAAGACCTCTTCCTACAGCGACAACGGCGGCGCCTGCGTCGAGGTGGCCACCAACCTCGCCCCCTCGCACGGCACGATCCCCGTCCGCGACTCAAAGGTTCAGGACGGCCCGGTGCTCACCTTCCCGGCCGCCGCCTTCTCCTCGTTCGTGAACGGCCTCAAGGCGGCCGGGCCCGGCGCCGTCTGACGCACCGCCCGACGGCCCCGCCCCTCCCCACGGAGCGGCGGGGCCGTCGCACGCGCCCCGAAAGCACCTCCGCAACGCCCCCGTCGGCGCCCTACCATCGGAAGCACGCCGAAGCACCCCAGCGGCAACCGTTCCGAAAGGGCACCCCCATGACGACGCCCCGCACCCCCCGCTGGAAGACCTCCTCGCACAGCGGCAACGGCGGGCAGTGCGTCGAGGTGGCCACCAACCTCGCCCCCTCGCACGGCACGATCCCCGTCCGCGACTCAAAGGTTCAGGACGGCCCGGTGCTCACCTTCCCGGCCGCCGCCTTCTCCGCCTTCGTGAGCGGCCTGCGCGCGGGTGCGCAGCGCGCGCGCTGACCCGGCGGCGGCTCCCCCGGCGCCCGGGACGACGGGCGCCCTCACCGTTCCCGCCGGACGGACAGATGCGTTTCGGCCATCAAGCCGGCCGCGATCCCCATTCTGGGAGCGCTCCCAATTGTGATTACGCACTCCGCGACCCCCCTCACCACCAGCGAATTCTTGGCTGAATGTTGAACTTGCAAGCATTAGTTAGGCACCCCTAACGTGAACAGCTCACTCGGTTCCGTCCCCCCAGCCGGTCTTCCCGGGCCGGCCGACCGAAGGAGCTCCATTCGCATGTCCCAACGCCTAGACACCTCGGCGCCCTACGCCCTCGGCCTGTACCGCATCGTGGTCGGGCTCCTCTTCGCCTGCCACGGCGCCGCCTCGCTGTTCGGCGTCCTCGGCGGTGCCGCGGGCACGAACGGCGGCACCCTCCAGGCCGGCACCTGGCCGGGCTGGTACGCGGCCGTCATCCAACTCGTCTGCGGGATCCTCGTGATGGTGGGCCTCGGCACCCGCGTCACCGCGGTCGTCGCGTCCGGTTCCATGGCGTACGCCTACTTCAAGGTGCACCAGCCGGACGCGCTCTGGCCGATGGAGAACGGCGGTGAGGCGTCCGCGATGTTCTGCTGGACGTTCCTGCTGCTGGTCTTCACCGGCTCCGGAGCGCTCGGCGTCGACCGGGTGTTCGCCCGCAGGGCGGCCACCCAGGAGAACCGGGCCGGGAAGACCCCGATAGCGGCCTGACCGCACGGCACGCACACGGCGGTGCCGCACCCCCAAGGGCCGGGGGTGCGGCACCGCCGTCGTTCACAGGACCTTCTGTGAACGGTTCGTGGCCCCCGCCCGTGCCCCCTGTGAACCACGGCCCCCACCCTGCGCGTACGCTGTATGGCTGTCATTGGCCGCTCCCGCCGTTCCCCGCGTCGCGGCTTGGTCCGGCCAACGGGGGATTCACGGGGAGTAGTGGTGGTGGAGAGTTTCGGAAGCGTCGTGGCGCTGGTCAGCAGCCCATGGATCTACGCGATGGTGACCGTGTCGGTGCTGCTGGACGTGTTCCTGCCGGTGCTGCCGAGCGGGGTCCTGGTGATCGGGGCCGCGACGGCGGCGGCAGCCGGTTCGGGAGCGGCGGCAGCGGGGCACGTCCCGCACGACGTGCCCGACATACTCGTGCTGCTGCTGTGCGCCACGACGGCGTCCGTCCTCGGCGACCTGGTGGCGTACCGGCTCGCCTGGCGCGGCGGGCCGCGCCTCGACCGTGCCATCGCCCGCTCCCGGCGGCTGACCTCCGCCCGGGAGCGTCTCGGCGGCGCGCTCGCGCGGGGCGGCGGAGCCCGGGGCGCGCTGGTCGTCCTGGCCCGGTTCGCGCCGGCCGGGCGCTCGGTGGTCTCCCTGGTCGCCGGTGCCGCGCACCGGCGCAAGCGCGAGTTCCTCCCGTGGTCCGCGGTGGCCGGGCTGGCGTGGGCGGCGTACAGCGTCGCCCTCGGGTACTTCGGCGGCCAGTGGCTGGGCGCGACGTGGCTCGCGACCGGGGTGTCCCTGCTCGCGCTGTTCGGCGCGGGCGCGGGCGCCGCGTTCGTGGTCCGGCGGCGGCCGGCGGCGGAGACCGCCTGACGGACCGGGCCGGACCCCGGGCGGGGGCACTACTCCGCCCGGCGGGCGCCGCCCCGTACCTCCAGGTCGGCCAGCAGGTCGGCGGTGGCGCGCGCGACCGCATCGACGGCCCGGTCGAAGACCTCCCGGTTGTGGGCGGCCGGTGCGCGGAAGCCGGAGACCTTGCGCACGTACTGCAGGGCGGCGGCCCTGATCTCGTCCTCGGTGGCCTCCTCCGCCGTCGCGGGCGGCCGGAGTGTCCTGATGCTGCGGCACATGGTCCCAGTCTCTCCCCTCGTCCCGTCCGGCGCGCCGGTCCCGGCCTCGCGACGGACCCGTCCGGCACCGGCCGCCCCGGGAGGCGGGACCGGTGAACCGGCGGGGGCGCCCCGAGCCGACGGGCCCGGGCGCGACGCCCCCGTCCCCGTCTCCGTCCCCGTGTCCGTCCCCCGCGACGGAACCGCGCGCCGGCGACGACGCCTCGCACGTCGTCCACGCTTCCCACCGTAGAACGCCCCACCGACAGACCCGGCCGCGTCCGGCGCCGGAAATCCGGCGTCCCGTGCACGCGATGGCGCGCGCCATAAAATCGAACA
This sequence comes from Streptomyces sp. NPDC107521, assembly GCF_055598485.1. Taxonomy (NCBI): domain Bacteria; kingdom Bacillati; phylum Actinomycetota; class Actinomycetes; order Kitasatosporales; family Streptomycetaceae; genus Streptomyces; species Streptomyces sp. NPDC107521. The sequence goes on along the minus strand of NZ_JBVKAT010000001.1, from coordinate 217,993 downwards.
GGCGTATCATCGGGGTGTGGCAACGACCTATGACTTCCCCAGTGACCTCCTCGCCGGCCAGGAGGAACTGCATCAGGTCCGGGCCGAGCTGTCGGCCCTGCTCAAACGGCTCCCCTGGTCGGTCGAGCCGCTGGACGGGTTCAGCGACGAGAACGGCTGGCGCAAGGTCGAGCGCCCCGCCTCCCCCGGCTGGTCGGAGGACGAGCAGGCCGAGGTGGAGAAGCTCCGCCGCCGCGAGCGCGAGCTGGCGGTGTTCGTCAGCACGCACCGCTACTGGGCGGAGATCACCGGTCCCGACCGGGTGCGGGCCCGCAGCGACCTGAAGCGCACGCGGGAGTCCGCGGACGGGGACGGCCCGGAGCGGGACGCGTAGGACGCGGCCCCGGGACGGCGGGCGGGCGACGCCGGGCCCGGGGCGCGCCGGATGCCACGACACCGGGGTCGCCCCCGAGGTGGCTCCGGGTGGCTCCGGGTGGCTCCGGGTGGCTCCGGGTGGCTCCGGGTGGCTCCGGGTGGCTCCGGGTGGCTCCGGGTGGCTCCGGGTGGCTCCGGGTGGC